>CAVLBD010000012.1:0-60033 GCA_963661195.1 bacterium | reverse complement strand
CGGAAGGACGTGCGGAAGGCAGAGCAGAAGGACTAGCTCAAGGACGAACGGAAGGTATGAAACAAGGCATAGCCCAGGAGCGCAAGGCAAACCAGAAGAAACTGTATGATTCAGCTCGCTCCATGCTTGCCGATGGACTGAGCCTCGACAAGGTTATGCTCTATACGGAATTATCAAAAGAGCAAATGGATAAGTTGCTGAAGTAAGAGATGTTTTCTTTAGTTTAACATATTTTGCATTGTGACACTTGTGACATTGTGCCAACCTATCCCCTTTCAAAAAATAGAGTATTTTTTTATAACTTATTGATAATCAAATATAGTTGAAAAATGCCAAATTCTGAGAAAGGTGTAACACAAATGTCAAAATGTCATTTATGAGAATATTTGAATAATATTTTAAAGAATAGAACACCGTTGTGACAAGGGCTTGTTACAGTGATAAATGTGAGAAAATATTAAAAGCCTTATCTAAAGTCAATAATACGTAACTTACTACTTTATATTTATAAAGATTAGAAGAAGAATGAGACATCCATACCATAGTGGCGAAAAGGATTACGCCACATACAATGTTGAGCGCGACGACACGTTGCTCAACTTCTTGCTGACAAACGTTAAGGAGAGCCGCTCGAAGATAAAGGCCACCCTTCAAGGCAAGGGCATAAAGGTGAACGGAAAGACCATTACGCAGTTCGACTACCCACTGTCGGCTGGAACAAAGGTGGAGGTGAGCCGCTCGAAGCGTAACAACGACAAACTGAAGAGCCGCTACGTTAAGATTGTTTATGAAGACCAGTATCTCGTTGTCATTGAAAAGAACATCGGCATACTGTCGATGACTGCCGGCCATAAGTCGCTGAACGTGAAAGCCGTGCTCGACGACTATTTCAAGAAGACGCGTCAGCGCTGCACTGCCCATGTGGTGCACCGCCTTGACCGCGACACCAGCGGACTGATGGTCTACGCCAAGGACATGGAGACGGAGCAGATACTGGAACACAACTGGCACGACATAGTGTATGACCGTCGCTACGTAGCCGTGGTGAGCGGAGAGATGGAGCTGGACGAGGGCACCGTGGCAAACTGGCTGAAGGACAACAAGGCGTATGTCACCTATTCCTCGCCAGTTGACAACGGTGGTAAATATGCCGTGACGCACTATCACGTGCTAGACCGCACCACGGAGCACACGCTCGTGGAATATCGCCTTGAGACGGGGCGCAAGAACCAGATACGCGTGCACTCCGCCGATATGGGGCATCCCGTCTGCGGAGACGTGAAATACGGCAATGGCGACGACCCATGCCACCGCCTATGTCTGCATGCCTACATGCTCTGCTTCACTCACCCCGTGACAAGGCAGCCAATGGAGTTTCAGACCATGATACCTGGGCCGTTCAGACACGTGTTCAAATAATACGCAACACTTATGTATATTATTATTTATGGTGGAATTTATAGCCCCACCTTAATATTATAGAAAGTAAAAATGGAAAATTTCGGATATTACATATTCTGCCTAGTGGCAGTGGTAGTGGCATTCATCGTGGTGAAGAAAATCACGGGATGCCTCATAAAGACGGCCATTCTTGCCGCCATCGTAGCGGCACTGGCAGCAATCTACTACATCTATTTCACATAGACGCCATAGTGCGAAGGGCGCTTATAAACACAATGCGCATCGTCTCGTCAGCACGGGGGCAACGGACAGTAAGCCCGTGGCAATCTGCTAAGGATGATGCAGGCAAAACATTATGAATATATGATTTACTACCTGTCGTGCACTGGCAATACCCGCATGGAGGCAGAGCAGCTTGCCGCTCTGCTTGGCGAGAATACCGCCGACATATCCGCCATGGACGAAAAATCCCCAACCTTGCACCTGCGCAAGGGCGAGAGGCTCGGCTTCTGTTTCCCCGTGCATGGATGGCGACCGCCAAAGAAGTTCCGCGAGTTCATAAAGCGTATGCAGACTGTCGGCAGCAACAAACCCAGTTATATCTTCGCCCTGATGACCTGTGGTGACACCATAGGCGAGACGATCGACTACCTTAGGCGCGACCTGCAAGAGAGCGGACTATGGCTCGATGCCGCCTTCGACGTGCGCATGCCCAACACATACGTGGGCTTGCCCCTGATGGATGTAGACAAACCCGCGCTGGAGAGGCTGAAGCTCACGCAAGCGGAGAAAAGGGTAGAGGAGACGGCACGACGGATAATAGAGGAAGGATTTAAGGGCGAGGATCTGCTCTTCGTTGGCCGTTGGCCACGCATAAACAGTAGGGTGTTGGGAGCGATGTTCGCCCGATGGCTAGTTACCGACAAACCGTTTCGTGTGGATGCCAGCAAGTGCCGGCGTTGCGGCAAGTGCGCCATGGTATGCCCTGCGTATAACATAACGGCATTGAAGGGAGAGCTCCCGCAGTGGGGGAATAACGGCAAGTGTATGGCATGCTTCGCTTGCTACCACCATTGTCCGCAGAAAGCGATATCCTACGGCTACGCCACATGCGGCAAGGGGCAGTATAAGGAAGGTCTCCGGCATACACAAGGCAGGGACAATTAAAAAGATAACATGCAGAAAGATTTGTCGAATCTTCGCTTTTAGGAAAAACACCTTATAGCGTTATCTCGCCGCAGATGTTGCGGTTCATGTTTGAGCGCACGATGTTGCTGTCGTTGAAATGGCCGTGCAGGAACATCAACTTGGTGATGGCACTCTCCACGGTGCTGTCATGACCGCTGATAACGCCCATCTTCTTCAGTTGGAAGCCAGTATCGTAACGATCCATCTCAACGGCTCCCGCAGCACACTGGCTGATGTTCACCACCGTTATGCCTCGTCGTGTGGCCTCCTTGAGCAGGTGCATGAGCCACGGGTGGTGGGGAGCGTTGCCGCTGCCATAGGTGCGCATCACGATGCCGCGCAGTTCGGGCGATTCGATGACGTGGCGCATTATATGTTCCTGTGCACCGGGAAAGAGCGAGAGCACGATGACGTTGGGGTCGAGTGCGAAGTGTGGAATCATACGCTTCGTGAAGTCGCGCTTCAGTATGTATTCCTCATGATACACGATGTTTACGCCAGCGTTGCCCAGATGAGGGCAGTTGAACGATTCGAAAGCATTGAAACCATCGGCGTTAGTCTTTGTGGAGCGGTTGCCGCGCAATAGCTGTCCGCTGAAGTATATGCAAACCTCAGGCACCAAAGGCGTGCCGTCGGCATGATGGGCAGAGGCTATCTCAATGCTTGTAATGAGATTCTCCTTCCCGTCGGTGCGTAGCTGCCCAATGGGGAGCTGACTGCCGGTAAGGATAACGGGCTTTGTGAGGTTTTCGAGCATGAACGACAGTGCAGAGGCGCTATATGCCATGGTGTCAGTGCCGTGAAGAATTACGAAACCGTCGTAGCGGTCGTAGCGGTCGGCAATTATCCTGACGAGCTGTGACCACAGTCGTGGCATCATGTCGCTCGAATCAATTGGAGGGTCAAACTGGTAGGTGTCAACTCCAGTCTGGATATTTGCAAACTCGGGAAGGCAGGCAATGAGGTGGTTAAAGTCTAAAGGTTCAAGGACTCCGGTCATCGGGTTGCACCCCATGCCAATTGTTCCGCCCGTATAGATAAGAAGAACGCGGCCGGTACGTTTGAAAGTAAAATTCGCGGCCATGCTGTTTTCGCTCATGTCTATTGCCCTTGTTTGTATTGTTAAACCTTTATTTTTTTGCAAATATAGTTTAAAAAAATGTCTAATCAAAAAAAATGCAGTATATTTGCAATACCTAATCTGAAACAAATTACACATAAACGATAAACACTTTAAATAAAGAAAAACATGAAGCAATTTATGGATGAAAACTTCTTGCTTGACACTACTACTGCGCAAGAGCTTTTCCACAACCACGCGGCCAAAATGCCAATCATAGACTATCATTGCCATCTCATTCCAGAGATGGTGGCAAACAACCATCAGTTCAAGAGCATCACAGAGCTATGGCTTGGTGGCGACCACTACAAGTGGCGTGCCATGAGAACCAACGGTGTGGACGAGAAGTTTTGCACCGGCAAGGATACGACAGACTGGGAGAAGTTTGAGAAATGGGCAGAGACGGTGCCTTACACCTTCCGCAACCCACTCTACCACTGGACGCACCTTGAGCTGAAGACAGCTTTTGGTATCAACAAGCTGCTAAGTCCTAAGACAGCACGCGAGATATTCGACGAGTGTAACGAGAAACTCAAGCAGCCGGAATATACAGCACGTGGCTTCATGCGCCGCTACAATGTGGAGTGTGTCTGCACGACAGACGATCCCGTTGATGACCTGCGTTATCACAAGCAGACGAAGGAAAGCGGTTTCGAGATAAAGATGATTCCGGCATGGCGTCCCGACAAGGCTATGAACATCGAGAAGCCAGAATTTGCCGACTATGTAAACCAGTTGGGCGAAGTGGCAGGAGTTACAATCGTTAAGTTCGCCGATATGGTTGACGCGCTGCAGAAGCGTCACGATTTCTTCCACGAGAACGGATGCCGCCTCTCCGACCACGGAATAGAGGAGTTCTATGATGAGCCTTATACAGACACTCAGATAGAGACAATCTTCGAGAAGGCAATGCGCAAGCAGCAGCTCTCAAAGCAGGAAATACGCCAGTATAAGCACTGCATCCTGCATATCTTCGCTGAGCAGGACTATGCCAGCGACTGGACACAGCAGTATCACTATGGCGCAATACGCGACAACAACTCACTGATGTACGACAAGCTCGGTGCAGACACCGGTTTCGATTCAATCGGCGAGTTCACCACAGCAACAGCAATGAGCCACTTCCTGAATGAGCTTAACAAGGAAGGTCACTTGACACGCACAATCCTCTACTGCTTGAACCCATGTGCCAACGAGGTACTCGCAACGATGCTCGGTAACTTCCAGGATGGTTCATGCCCAGGAAAGATACAGTTTGGTTCAGGATGGTGGTTCAACGACCAGCTCGACGGTATGACACGCCAGATGAACGCCCTCTCTGTGCTCGGTTTGCTCAGCCGCTTCGTAGGTATGCTCACCGACAGCCGTTCGTTCCTCTCGTATCCTCGTCACGAATACTTCCGCCGTTTGCTCTGCAACCTGCTTGGCAACGATGTAGAGAAGGGCTTGCTGCCAAACGACATGGAGAGCCTCTCACGTATGGTTGAGGATATCAGCTACAACAACGCACGCAACTACTTCAAGTTCTATTGATATAAGATCTTGAACAACGCATAAACAAGTCCCCCTTTCCTCCTTATATTATTATAGGTTGAAAGGGGGATTTTTTTTGTAACCGAATATTTGCCAATTTCGGAAAATAGACTTATTTTTGCAAAGTTTTTATATATTAGCATTAAAAGACGTATGAATAAGATCATCTCTCCAATTGTAATGTTGGTTGTTGCGCTTACGCTTTTCAGTTGCGGAAGCATGAAGAAATTTGCTTATTATCAGAACATTGACACACTGGACTTAACAAAATCAAAGGGACTTTACGACGCGAAGATTATGCCCAAAGACGGGCTGTCAATCTCTGTGAACTGTACGGATGCAAGGGCGGCAGCTCCTTTCAACCTGAACAGTGGCAGCGGAACGGGCACAACGGCATCTGCCGCTACATCCACTGCGTCAGAATATCTGGTTGACAACAACGGATATATAAACTTCCCGGTAATTGGTATGATAAAGGTTGCCGGACTGAGCAAGAGGCAGTGTGAGGAGCTTATCCACGACAGGATTAAGCCATATATGGCAGAAAAGGAAACACCTATTGTAACTGTCAGAATGTCAAGCTTCAAAGTCTGTGTATATGGCGAAGTGGCTAGTCCTGGCGAGATAACCGTTGCAGACGAGAAAATCAGTCTGCCAGAAGCTCTTGCCAATGCCGGAGACCTCACAATCTACGGTAAGCGCGACAATATCCTCCTGATACGTGAGGATGCTGCTGGACAGAAGTCGGCACATCGTCTTGACCTCACGGACGCAAACATCATAAACTCGCCGTTCTACTATCTGCAGCAGAACGACCAGATATACGTGGAGCCGAACAACACAAAGAAGAGAAACTCCACAATTGGTGCAAGCACCACTATATGGGTGTCGGGTGTGTCTACGCTCACATCACTTGCCACACTTATTGTTACTATAACAAGGCTTTAACAGCAACGCTTTGGCAATGCTAAAGAAAGCATGGCGAGAGGTTTGGACAGAATAAAAAATAACGGATAACACGGCCGAAAGGCTAGAAACATACTGTAAGGATTTATGTGTGGAATAGTAGGATACATAGGACACAGACAGGCGTATCCCATTCTCGTAAAAGGATTGAAACGCTTGGAATATCGCGGCTACGACAGTGCCGGTGTGGCATTGATAAATGATGGCGGCGAGCTGAGCGTCTACAAGACAAAGGGGAAGGTGGCAGACTTGGAAGCCTTTTGTGCAGATAAAGACACTACAGGTAGTGTAGGCTTAGCGCACACCAGGTGGGCAACCCACGGTGAACCATCGGCACTCAATGCCCATCCGCACTATTCAGAATCCAGAAATCTAGCGATAATCCATAACGGGATAATCGAGAACTATGCGGGGCTGAAGAAGAAACTCTCTGACGACGGTGTGCACTTCCTTTCAGACACAGATACGGAGGTGGTTGTTCAGCTCATTGAATACATACAGAACAAGAAAAACGTTGACCTTCTCACAGCAGTGCGCCTTGCCCTGCATCAACTAGTAGGTGCATATGCGTTGGCTGTTGTAGACAAACGAGACAAGGGACAGATAATAGCTGCCCGGAAGCAAAGTCCATTGGTGATAGGAATAGGCGAGAACGAATTCTTTATTGGATCTGATGCCAGTCCTATCATTGAATATACCGACCAGGTGGTTTATCTCGACGACGACAACATCGCAGTGATGCGTCCGGGAGAAGAGCTGAAGGTAGTGAATAACCTTAACCACGAGATGAACCCCGAGGTTAAAACCCTTGACCTTAACTTGGGACAGATAGAGAAATGCGGTTATCCACATTTTATGCTGAAAGAGATATTCGAACAGTCGGACTGTCTTGAAAACTGCATGAGGGGGCGTATCAATGTTGAGCGTGACAATGTGACGCTGAGTGCCGTTATCGATTACCGCAAATATCTGCTCGGAGCAAAACGAATCATCATTGTTGCATGCGGAACATCATGGCATGCCGGACTTATAGGCAAGCAGCTCATCGAGTCGTTCTGCCGAATACCCGTTGAGGTGGAGTATGCAAGTGAGTTCAGATACAGAAACCCCGTAATAAACTCCGACGACCTCGTAATAGCAATCTCACAAAGCGGTGAGACAGCCGACACCTTGGCTGCCGTTAATCTTGCAAAGGAGAACGGAGCATTCGTCTATGGCATCTGTAATGCCATCGGCTCAAGCATACCGCGTGCCACAAACACAGGGTCGTATATACACGTAGGACCAGAGATAGGCGTGGCATCCACAAAGGCATTCACCGGACAGGTGACGGTGTTGGTAATGCTCGCACTCGCCATAGCCAAGGCAAAGGGCACTATGTCAAACGAACATTATTCAGCCATAGTAAAGGAGCTGGGTGAGATACCCGAAAAGATAAAGCAGGTGTTAAAGCTCAACGACCGCATAGCCGAGCTTAGCAAGACATTCACCTATGCAGGCAATTTCCTCTATCTCGGCAGAGGGTATGGTTATCCCGTTGCCCTAGAGGGCGCACTCAAGCTGAAAGAGATAAGCTATATCCACGCTGAGGGCTATCCAGCCGCAGAGATGAAGCATGGGCCAATAGCGCTTATCGATTCCGATATGCCCGTTGTGGTTATAGCACCCCATGACGATATGTATAAGAAGGTTATCAGCAACATTCAGCAGATAAAGGCACGCAAGGGCAAGGTTATTGCTCTCGTGTCGAAAGGCGACGACACCATTGCCGGCATTGCCGATGAAGTGATAGAAATGCCTGACACGATAGAATGTCTCGAACCGCTCATTGCCTCGATACCTTTGCAGCTTCTTGCCTATCATGTCGCCGTTTGTAAGGGAAAGAACGTTGACCAGCCACGAAATTTGGCGAAGTCGGTTACGGTAGAATAATTTGTTAAATACATAGGGCTACTCCCCGTTCGGGAGCAAGCCCTTTCGTTTAATATAAGGGCACGGAAGGAAATGCAGCGTCTTTCCTGAAGTGTTGGGCCAATTGAAGAAATTTCAAAAACATAAGCAATAGAGTCAAAAGAACAATGGAACCCTTGAAGCATGAATGTGGCATAGCAATGGTAAGGTTGCTAAAGCCACTTGAATACTATCAGCAAAAGTACGGAACATGGATGTATGGTCTGAACAAACTGTACCTCATGATGGAAAAGCAGCATAACCGCGGACAGGAAGGCGCGGGTATGGCTTGCGTTAACCTTGAAGCCAAGCCGGGAAATGAATACATGTTCAGAGAGCGTGCCGAAGGTTCCAATGCCATAACGGAAATCTTCGGTAACGTGCAGAAGAAGTTCAGCAGTTTGACACCCGAGCAACTCGCAGACGTTGACTTCGCCCGCCATAACCTCCCCTTCGCTGGAGAGATGTATATGGGCCATCTGAGATATTCTACCACAGGAAAGAAGGGTCTGACATACGTTCACCCTTTCCTTAGAAGAAACAACTGGAGAGCAAAGAACCTCTGTCTGTGCGGAAACTTCAACATGACGAATATTGAAGATATCTTCGACAAGCTCGTTGGCATGGGGCAGTCGCCACGTATATATAGCGATAGCTACATCACGCTTGAATATATGGGACACAGGCTAGACCGCGAAGTGGAGCGCAATTTCATTGAGGCCAAGCAAAAAGGGCTTGAAGGGCGCGACATAACAGAATACATTGATGATAACGTGCTTATGTCGAACGTGCTGAAAACAACTATGCCCGACTTCGACGGAGGCTATGTCATGTGCGGACTTACAGGAAGCGGCGAGATGTTCGCCATGCGCGACCCTTGGGGTATACGTCCTGCCTTTTGGTATAAGGATGATGAAGTGATTGCTGTGGCAAGCGAAAGACCGGTCTTGCAGACAACCTTCGGACTTGACTGCGATGACATACAGGAGCTGCAACCGGGATATGCCATTGTTGTGAAAAAGAATGGCGAAGACAGCATTGAGAAGATTCTTGATCAGCGCGGAGACAGCAAGTGCTCCTTTGAACGTATCTATTTCAGCCGTGGCTCAGACCGCGACATCTATCAGGAAAGGAAGAAGCTGGGCGAACAGCTTACGGGCTCTATACTGAAAGCCATCGACAACGATACTGAACATACAGTGTTCTCGTTTATCCCAAATACAGCGGAAGTGGCATTCTATGGTATGCTTGGAGGATTCAAACGATACCTCAACGAACAGAAGATAGAGCGTATACAGAACCTTGACCATGTGCCATCAAGAGAAGAGTTGCTTGACATCCTGCATCAGTATGTGCGCAGCGAAAAGGTGGCACTGAAGGACATAAAACTTCGTACCTTCATAACGGAAGGAAACTCAAGAAAGGATCTCGCATCTCATGTCTACGACGTTACCTACGGTTCGCTTGAGCCGTATGTTGACAACCTTGTCATTATTGACGACAGCATCGTTCGCGGAACAACGCTGAAGGAGAGCATCTTGAAGATTCTTGACAGTCTACATCCGAAGAAGATAATCGTTGTCAGCAGTTCACCGCAGATAAGATACCCCGACTACTATGGCATAGACATGCCGAGTCTTGAAGAATTCTGCGTGTTCGGGGCTACGATGCAGTTGCTGAAAGAGCGTGGCATGGAAAACATTGTGGAGGAAACTTACAACAACTGCAAGGCAGAGCTTCAGAAGCCGCGTGAGCAGATGCGCAACTGCGTGAGAGACATCTATAAGCCGTTCTCCGTTGACGAGATAAACAATAAAATCGTTGAAATGTTGCGCCCCGAGGGAATGAAGACACCAGTGGAAATTGTCTACCAGTCTATAGAGGGTCTGCATAAGGCCATTCCCGGACATAAGGGCGACTGGTACTTCACGGGCAACTACCCCACGCCGGGAGGTACGCGCCTGGTCAACCAAGCCTTCGTGAACTTCTATGAAAAGAAATACCTCACGGGGAAATATTGAAAAGGGCAACAATAAGAGACGAAACAAAACGAAAAATACAACCACAGGGTAAAAAAAGGATAAATTGATGAGAAACGTAACTTTAGTCTTGGAGGATGGAACAAAGTTTCATGGAAAGTCATTCGGATACGACAAGCCTGTTGCAGGAGAAGTTGTCTTCAACACAGCCATGATGGGCTATCCGGAGAGCCTCACTGACCCGTCTTATGCCGGGCAGCTGATGACTCTCACGTATCCGCTAGTTGGAAACTATGGTGTACCGCCATTCTCCATCGGTGCCGACGGCATAGCCACTTTTATGGAAAGCGACAAGATATACGCTTCGGCAATAATTGTTGCCGACTATAGCGAGCAGTATAGCCACTGGAATGCAGTGGAGTCTCTTGCCGATTGGCTCAAGCGGGAGCAAGTGCCCGGCATAACGGGTATCGACACGAGAGAGCTTACCAAAGTGTTGCGTGAGCATGGAGTGATGATGGGCAAGATAATCTTTGACGATGAGCCAGACAATATCCCCGAGGCGCACTATGCTGGAGTTAATTTCGTTGACTTGGTGAGCTGCAAAGAAGTGGTGAGATACAACGAAGGTGCGGGACGCAAGGTCGTTCTCGTTGACTGCGGTGTGAAAAATAACATCATCCGTTGTCTCGTTAACCGTGGCGTAGAGGTAATCCGTGTTCCTTGGAACTACGATTATACGGGGTTGGACTTCGACGGTCTTTTCCTTGCCAACGGACCTGGAGACCCAGACATGTGTGAGGACGCCGTGAACATCATACGCAAGCAGATGTCTCTCTCAACAAAGCCGATATGTGGAATATGTATGGGCAACCAGCTATTGGCCAAGGCTGGCGGAGCATCGATATACAAGCTGAAATACGGTCACCGTTCGCACAACCAGCCAGTTCGCATGGTAGGAACGGAACATTGTTACGTGACAAGTCAGAACCACGGATATGCCGTTGACGCAAGAACACTGGGCAACGATTGGGAAGAACTCTTCGTAAACATGAATGATGGCAGCAACGAGGGTATTCGCCACAAGAGTAACCCTTGGTTCTCCAGCCAGTTCCATCCAGAAGCTTGCTCCGGACCGGTAGACACCGAGTTCATGTTCGACAAGTTCGTTGACAGTCTGAAATGATAACATCGACGGAATATTGACTGTAAGTCTGGCGGAAAAGCAAAGTGCTCATGTTTTTACGTGTAGCTAAAAAAATCAATCCGCCAATAAAGAACACGTTTCAAACGAAAAATCCAAACAAGAAGAAATGAAAGACGCTAATATAAAGAAAGTCCTATTGTTAGGTTCAGGCGCATTGAAAATAGGTGAGGCCGGAGAGTTCGACTATTCCGGTTCGCAAGCCCTGAAGGCTTTACGCGAAGAAGGCGTGAAGACAGTGCTTATCAACCCGAACATCGCCACCGTCCAGACATCTGAAGGTGTGGCTGACCAGATTTATTTCCTGCCCGTGCAGCCGTATTTCGTTGAGAGGGTGATAGAAAAGGAACGTCCCGACGGCATTCTGCTCTCCTTCGGAGGACAGACGGCACTGAACTGCGGTGTGGAGCTTTACAAGAGCGGTGTGCTCGAAAAGTACAACGTAAAAGTTCTCGGAACGCCCGTACAGGCTATTATGGACACGGAAGACCGTGAGCTCTTCGTTGAGAAGCTTGACGAGATAAATGTGAAGACCATAAAGAGCGAAGCCTGCGAGAATATGGAGCAGACACGCAAGGCAGCAGCAGAGCTGGGATATCCTGTTATTATCCGTGCTGCATATGCCCTTGGCGGTCTAGGCTCGGGCTTTGCCGACAACGAGGAGGAACTCGATAAACTTGCTGAGAAGGCTTTCTCTTTCTCCCCACAGGTGTTGGTAGAGAAGAGCTTGAAGGGCTGGAAGGAGATAGAGTATGAAGTGGTGCGCGACCGTTATGACAACTGCATCACTGTTTGTAACATGGAGAATTTCGACCCTCTCGGTATTCACACCGGCGAGAGTATCGTCATAGCCCCATCACAGACGCTTACCAACTCAGAGTATCATAAATTGCGTGCCTTGGCGATAAAGATTATCCGTCATATTGGCATCGTGGGAGAGTGTAACGTTCAGTATGCGTTTGACCCGAAGAGCGAGGACTACCGTGTGATAGAGGTCAACGCCCGTCTAAGCCGTTCATCGGCATTGGCATCAAAGGCAACGGGTTATCCTTTGGCTTTCGTGGCAGCAAAGCTGGGTATGGGCTACGGACTCTTCGAACTGAAAAATTCCGTTACTAAGACAACAAGCGCATTCTTCGAGCCTGCACTCGACTATGTGGTTTGTAAGATACCACGTTGGGACCTTTCCAAGTTCCGTGGCGTAGACAAGGAGCTAGGATCTTCTATGAAATCCGTTGGCGAGGTTATGGCAATCGGACGCAATTTCGAGGAAGCCATACAGAAAGGTCTGCGTATGATAGGGCAGGGCATGCACGGCTTCGTTGAGAACAAGGAGCTTGAGATACCTAACATCGACGGTGCGTTGCGTGAGCCAACAGACAAGCGCGTGTTTGTCATATCCAAGGCCATGCACAAGGGCTATACCGTTGACGACATACATGAGCTAACAAAGATTGACAAGTGGTTCCTTGAGAAGTTGAAGCATATCATCGACATCGATGAGGCGATGAAGAAATGCAACATCAACACTCTCGATAAGGAACTAATGCGCACGGCTAAAGTATATGGCTTTACTGATTTCCAAATAGCGCGTGCGGTAGGTCTCGAACAGGAACTCCACAGCATGGCAAAGGCAGGACTCGTTGTGCGCAACCTGCGCAAGAGTTACGGCATACTGCCAGTAGTGAAGCAGATAGACACGTTGGCAGCAGAATATCCCGCACAGACAAATTACCTATACGTAACGTATGCTGGCGTAAAGAGCGACATAACGTTCGAGAACGACCATCGCAGCATCGTTGTCCTTGGCTCTGGTGCTTACCGCATCGGCTCTTCTGTTGAGTTCGATTGGTGTGGCGTTCAGGCACTCAATACTATCCGTAAGGAAGGTTGGCGCTCGGTGATGATAAACTACAACCCCGAAACGGTTTCTACCGATTATGATATGTGTGACCGCTTGTATTTCGACGAGCTTACCTTTGAGCGCGTGATGGATATCATTGACTTGGAGCAGCCGCACGGCGTAATCGTTTCTACGGGTGGTCAGATTCCTAACAATCTAGCCATGCGTCTTGATGAGCAGCGCGTGCCAATCCTCGGAACAAAGGCACAGGACATTGACAATGCTGAAGACCGGGCAAAATTCTCGCAGATGCTTACTAACAACGGCATAAACCAGCCGGAATGGAGTGCGCTGACAAGTATGGAGGATATCGACAGATTCATAGAGCGAGTGGGCTTCCCTGTACTTGTCCGCCCAAGCTACGTGCTCTCTGGTGCCGCCATGAACGTATGTTCCAATGAGGACGAGCTTCGCCGTTTCTTGCAGTTGGCAGCTAATGTAAGCGAAGATCACCCTGTTGTTGTCAGCAAGTTCATTGAGCACGCCAAGGAGATAGAAATGGATGCCGTGGCTAAGAACGGTGAGATCATCGCCTATGCCATATCAGAACACATAGAGTTTGCCGGTGTGCATTCCGGTGACGCAACGATACAGTTCCCGCCTCAGAAGCTATATGTTGAGACTGTGCGCCGTGTGAAGCGCGTAGGTAGGCAGATAGCCAAGGAGTTGCATATCAACGGACCATTCAATATCCAGTTCATGGCCCGCGACAATGATATACTCGTCATAGAGTGTAACCTGCGTGCCAGCCGTTCGTTCCCGTTTGTGAGCAAGGTTCTGAAGATAAATCTCATCGAATTGGCAACAAAGGTTATGCTTGGCCTTCCTGTAGAGAAGCCGAGCAAGAATCTCTTTGACCTTGACTATGTTGGAATAAAGGCTTCACAGTTCTCTTTCAACCGTTTGCAGAAAGCAGACCCCGTGCTTGGCGTAGACATGAGCTCTACCGGTGAGGTTGGTTGCCTTGGAGACGATTCTAACACAGCTCTTCTCAAGAGTATGCTTTCCGTAGGTCATCGTATTCCAAAGAAGAACATACTTCTTTCAACGGGAAGTGCCAAGCAGAAGGCCGAGATGCTTGATGCAGCGCGCCTGTTGGTAAAGAGCGGCTATAAGCTTTATGCTACAAGCGGTACGTCGAAGTATCTTACTGAGAACGGCATTGAGAACACACTCGTTTACTGGCCATCAGAATCATGGCAGCCTCAGACTCTCGACATGCTTCATAACCACGAGATTGATATGGTTGTCAACATACCGAAAGACCTTACCGTAAACGAACTTAGCAACGGTTACAAGATACGCCGTGCGTCTATCGACCTCAATGTGCCGTTGATTACAAATAGCCGTCTTGCAAGTTCATTCATAACGGCGTTCTGCACAACACCGCTTGAAGAAATTGACATCAAAGCTTGGGGAGAATATTAAACAGTCGGTGGGCTAAGCCCATTGACTTATGGAAATTAAAAAAAGAGTGGCAACTCCGTAAAATGGAATGTCACTCTTTTTAGTGTCTTTAAGTCTCCGTCAGATGAATATAGATGACGAAGTATTCTGTGGATATGTCTATCTGTTAGTTACCGAATACCTTGTTTAGAGCGTTGTTCACGGCTTTGTTAGCCTGATCCTTAGCTTCCTTCTTGGCATTGCTTACAGCTTCGTTGGCTTTCTCTTCAGCCTTCTTCTTTGCTTCCTTAGGAGCGTTCTTTACCTTTTCAACGCCTTCCTTTACGGTTGTCTCTGCAGCGTTCTTCACGTCCTTTGCAGCATCTTTCACTCCGTTTACTGCAGATGCAGCGTCGCTAACGGCAGCATTCTTTGCAGCGTTGGCGGTGTTTGCAGCGTCAGTAGGTAGGTTGATGATTCCGTTCACTAAGTCGTCAATGGTGGTGTTGCCAGAAGTAACCTTTTTGATGTCGGCTTTTTTCTGTTCATAGTAAGTCTTCAGTTTCGAAGCGTAGGCATTAGCCTCTTCTATCTTACCTTCTTTCACTAGCTGCTCGTAGTAAGCCTGAGCTTTCTGCAAAGTAGTTGCCACATCTTTCCCGTCGTTGGCAGCAAGTTGCTGTTCCAATACGGATGTGATAGAGTCTACAGTTGCTTCTGTTGCAGCAACGACAGCAGCACTATCAGTAGCTATAGCTGTTGAATCAGCATTGCTGGTGCTTTCGCCGCTCTTGTTTCCACAGCTAGCCAAAGCTACTACGGCAGCTGCGAGGATAAATAGTTTTTTCATTTTCTTTCCTATTCCTTTCTTAAATTATATGTGCCGCCATTTAACGGCGGCACGTTTATAGTGTATGTTTCTCTTTTTTTATGCCGTAGCAGGATAACTTCTTTTACGGGCGCATGGTGTTAGGCAGTGTGAAATCCTTTGTGAAGACATCGCTCACCTTGTCTATTTCGAGGAACGTCGTGCCGCCGCCTCTTCCGAAGCTGCCGCTAAGGTATGCAATCTTGTCTTCCATTTTCAAGTATCCCTTCTGTCTCAACATTCTCAGTGCGGCAACAAACTGATCTTGTGGTTGAAGTTTCTCGTGTTGGTAAACGGGTATTACACCGTAGCTCAGAGCGAGAAGCCTTTGTACGCGTTCTTTCACGCAGATTGCAAGCACAGGGTTCGGTCCGCGGAAAGCAGCCAGGTTGCGTGCTGTGCGTCCATGCAGACTGTCGGTCACGATACCTTTCACGTTAAGTCTCCATGTTGACTCTATTGCTTGCTTTGCTAGGAATTCGCTAACATCGCAGTCTTTGCTCATCGGCACGGGTATGTCGTTCTCGTGCATTTTGTCCTTCTCAGCCTGCTCTGCTATTGCGGCCATAGTCTTAACTGCTTCTACTGGGTATTTACCTGAAGCTGTTTCTCCACTCAGCATCAGTGCATCGGTGCGGTAGTAGATAGCGTTTGCGATGTCTGTCACTTCGGCGCGTGTAGGTCTTGGGTTATTGATCATGGTGTGCAACATCTGCGTTGCCACGATGACAGGTTTCTTGGCATGAATACACTTGCGTATAATCATTCTCTGTATTCCCGGTATGCGTTCAATGGGCACTTCTATACCCAAGTCGCCGCGTGCAACCATTATGCCGTAGGAAGCCTCTATTATTTCATCGATATTGTCAACGCCTTCCTGGTTTTCAATCTTTGAGATAATCTTTATTTCGCTGTTATGCTCGTCAAGAATCTCCTGTACTGCCATTACGTCCTGTTTGTTGCGCACGAAAGAGTGTGCGATGAAGTCAATGTCTTCATCGATGGCAAGCAGGATGTTCTTCTTGTCCTTTTCGGTCAGTGCCGGCAAGTCTATGTGTTCTCCCGGAACGTTCACGCTTTTCTTGGAACCAAGCATACCGTCGTTTTGAACTTCCACGATGAGCTTGTTGCCTTCCTTTCCAGTAACGAGCATGTCGAGCTCTCCGTCGTCGAAGAGCACATGGTCGCCCACTTTAACGTCGTCTGCGAATTTTTCGTAAGATACGTTTATCGTGTCGTGCGTTGTGTCTTCTGTGTTGTGCCCCGTGATGTATACTTTCTCTCCTGTTTTGAACTGGATGGGGATGTCGGTACCGGTGGTGCGCACTTCCGGACCTTTTGTGTCAATAAGTATACCGATGTGACGCGATACTTTCCTTGTGTTTCGGATAATTTCGCGTATGCCCTCTTCTGTTGCATGTGCAGTGTTCATTCTGATCACGTTCACTCCTGCAAGGAAAAGCTGGCGGATGAAGTCAACTCCGCATCTGCGGTCGCTGATTGAGGCTACTATTTTTGTTTGTTTCATACGGATATATAAGTTTTTCTTTTGTTTGTTTTCCTTATTGTATTGCCGCTTCTTTATCCACGTATGTCGTGTGTGGCGTGTTCTACGGTGTGTATTTGATTTTTTTGTAGAGACTTTGGCATAGTTTCTTCCGCAGTCTTAACTTTCTGCAAAGATAGAGTTTTTCTTTTTAATATTGTGCAAGGTGTAAAGTCTTTTTTGATATTCATTCATCCCAATCTGCGAAATCCAGTTCTCCTTCCACCCATCGTGGGGCGGGACGTTCGTCGTGTGGTGATGAGACCGACAGTCCTAGCAGTCTGATAGCCCGTCCCTTGGTGTCTATTTGCTTTATCAGTAGTTTTGCCAGTGGCAGTATATCCTGTTTTCGGGCAAGAATGCGCTTGGTTGTCACGCTACGGGAAACAGTTGTGAAGTCTGAAAATTTTACTTTCAGTGTCAACGTATGTCCTAGGAAATGGCTCTTTTCAATCCGTTGCAGCAGTTCTAGTGTGGTATGATACAGCTCTATTGTTATTGCCGCAGGTCGAATGATGTCCTCAAGGAACGTCTGTTCGCATCCCACCGATTTCCTAATGCGAATACACTCCACCGGGCGCAAATCGATACCTCTCGCAAAGTTGTAGAATACCGTTCCCGCTTTTCCGAAAACTTCCGTCAGGTGTTTTTCCGTGCATTGCCTCAACTGCTCACCATTGAATATTCCCATCAGGTGCATGCGTTGAAGCGTTTTCGGCCCAACGCCCCAGAAATCCTCTATCGGCAGTTTTGCTATGAAGTCGAGTGCCCGGTCGGGATGTATAACGAAGAGACCGTCCGGTTTACGGTAGTCAGAAGCCACTTTTGCCAGGAATTTGTTATACGAGACACCAGCGCTTGCCGTCAGCTGCAGCTCCTCCTTTATGCTGTTTTTAATCTCCTTGGCAATGTCTACCGCCATCTCCATGCCCTTTTTGTTGTGAGTAACATCGAGAAACGCCTCGTCAAGCGACAACGGCTCGATGTCTTCCGTATATCGTAGGAATATCTCGTGTATCTGTTCCGATACCTTTTTGTATGTCTCGTGGCGGCATGGCACGACAATCAGGTCTTTACACCTTTGTTTAGCACTGGCTACAGACATGGCAGAGTGTATGCCGAAGCGTCTTGCCTCGTAGCTCGCCGTAGACACTACACCTCGCGGTCCGTCGAAGCCCACGGCAATGGGCTTGCCGCGCAGTATGGGATTGTCTCTTTGTTCCACAGAAGCAAAGAAAGCATCCATATCAACGTGTATGATTTTGCGTGTCTTGTCCATAGTGTGCCCATTAGCAGTCATGCAAATTTACATTCTTTTTCCCAAATGTTGCCCCTTATGCTAGCATAAAGCGCGGCTTTAACTTATAGTAGTCTTCCGAATTTTTCTTCACCCCACTGCTTTTGCTCCTTAACGCCGCGTGGTTACAACCCCATTGCCGTGGGCTTTATTGCGTTAGCCCGCGATATTGTTAAGGTATTTTTGTCAAAAAGAAAAAATGTTTGTAACTTAGCGGCGGAATTACTCACAAACGCGGTGCTTACGCAGCACCTATAAAAATTGAAAGAATTTATGATTGTAACAACAACTTCATCAATAGAAGGTCACCCAGCTTTGGAATATAAAGGTATAGTTGCAAGCGAAGTGATATTCGGAGCCAATATATTTAAGGATTTTCTTGGTAGTTTGCGTGATTTCTTCGGTGGTAGAAGCCGCACCTACGAGAAGGTCTTTCTTGAGGCACGCGAAGAAGGTTTCTCTGAAATAGAGCAACAGGCTAAGGATTTAGGGGCAAACGCAATTATCGGAGTGCATATTGACTATGAGACGGTTGGTCAGTCAAATTCTATGCTAATGTGCGTTGTTACCGGAACGGCTGTTGTAATCTGAAAAAGAATTTTTGAAATGACAAGAAAAATGATGTTTGCCGCCTTGATGATGGCGGCTGCAATAGCATCAGCGGCAGAAGAAAAGACGCTGACGCTTACTGTTGAGAATACACTCGGCACGGTGCGTACGGATGTGCCGGTAGTTGTTAAGCTCGACCGCATTGCTTTCAATGTAGTTGATGCAGAGGTTACGACAGGCGGACGTGAGATACCGTCTCAGATAGATGATCTGAACCGCGACTTGAGAAACGATGAACTTGTGTTCGTGGCAGACTTTGCCGCAAAGGAGAAGAAAACCATAAGCATCAAGTTGTATTCAGAAAAGCAGAAGGATCGTAACTATCCGCGCCGCACTTATGGCGACATGATAATGCGCGACACTAAGACGAAGAAGAAAAATGAGTTCCGTTCTTATATCCATTCTCTGTCAGCACCGGAGAATGTGGATGTGTTCCATTTGGTACATCATCATGGGGCGGACTTTGAGTCGGAGCTTACCGCATACCGCGTATACTTTGACCAAAGGCAGACTTATGACCTCTACGGAAAGAAGAACAAGCAGTTGGAGCTGGAGGCAAGCCAGTTCTATCCCACAGACGAGCAGTTGGCTGCCGGTTACGGAGATGATGTTCTATGGGCAGGTCAGACAGTAGGCTTGGGAGCTTTGCGTGGCTGGAACGGTACGAAGACAACAATGGTGTCGCCCGTTGCCTCAAGGGGGCAGCGTATGGTGGTGAGCGGTCCTGTGCGCACCATTGTTGAATTGACCGATGATGCTTGGCAACTGAACGGCGAAACGTTCAACATGCGACAGCACGTTATCATATATGCAGGCCATCGCGACTGCGAAGTGCATGCTTGGTTAGACACCCCTGCTCCAAAGGCGCAGTTCGCGACGGGAGTGATAAACCTCAATGGTGAGGTCTATTCTAACCACAAGGGATTGGTTGGCGACTGGGGCGCCAACTGGCCAAACGGAGCAAAGGATTCTATCGCAGGAAAACCGAAAATCGTTGTGGGATTGGCAGTAAGCGTGCCGCAGCAATATGTAGAAAGCGAACCACAAACGGAAAAAGACCAATATATCTATACGCTCAGCACCAAAGGTGGAAACTATCTGACGTATAACATGGCATTCACTTGCGACAAGGAAACCTTCGGGTACAAAACAGCAAAAGAATGGTTTGCATGGATGAAGCAGTGGAGAAAAGAGCTAGACAATCCGCTGAAGATTGTAGTGAAAGAACAATAGTAGCATGCAGATACACTTTATTATATATTAGTACCATGCAAATCTAATCTATAAGTTTAAGAACTAAAGCAAAAAGATAATACATTTAAACGAAAATTAAAATGAAAAGTTTCCTAAAGCAAGTATGTGCCACGGTAGTAGGCATAATTATATTTTTTGTTATCATAGGAGCCTTGGGACTGATGAGTGTTGTTGGTATGGTGGCGTCAAGCAGTTCTTCAACGGATGTCTTGGACAACAGCGTATTTGTTGTAAGCCTTGACGGAATCATGGAAGAGCGCTCCGAGGCAAGCGTGATAGACAGGCTGAAAGGCAATGCCACAGGCATGATAGGTTTGGAAGACCTTCTCAGCGCAATAAAGAAGGCAAAGGAGAACGATAAAATAAAAGGTATCTATATTGAGGCAGGAGCCTTCGCTCCCGATTCATATGCCTCGCTTCAGGCCGTGAGAAAGGCTCTGCTCGATTTCAAGAACAGCGGGAAATGGATTGTTGCCTATAGTGATAATTACTCGCAGGCGACATACTATCTGGCATCCGTGGCAGACAAGATTTATCTTAACCCCCAGGGCATGCTAGACTGGCATGGCATGGCTGCAGAAACATATTATGTTAAAGATGTGCTTGCCAAATTTGGTGTGCAGATGCAGGTGATAAAGGTGGGAGCCTACAAGAGTGCAACTGAAATGTATACAGGCGACAAGATGAGTGAGCCTAACCGCCGTCAAGTGGAAGCATATGTTGGCGGTATATGGAGCAACGTTTGTGCGGATATCGCAAAGAGCAGAGGACTGAGTGTTGCTAAACTGAACGAATATGCCGACAATCTTATTACGTTCGAAGAGCCTAAAAATTATATCAGTCTGAAACTTATAGACGGTCTTCTTTACACTGACCAAGTTAAAGACAAGGTTAAGAAAATGATGAAGCTCGACAAGGATGATGACTTCAACACTATCGGCTTGGCTGCAATGGGCAACGTTAAGTCGAAGTCGGAAAAAGGTGATGAGATTGCCGTATATTATGCCTATGGTAACATTGTAGACAATGCAGTCGGTGGCATAATGGGAGGCGGTGGCCATTTGATTGTTGGTAACGATGTGGCTCGCGACTTGCGCGACCTTGCTGACGACGATGATGTTAAGGCCATAGTGATACGTGTAAACTCCGGTGGTGGCAGTGCATATGCGTCTGAACAGATATGGCGTGCTGTACAGTTGGCAAAGGCAAAGAAGCCCGTTGTAGTGTCAATGGGTGGTATGGCAGCTTCTGGCGGCTACTATATGTCGTGTGCAGCAAACTGGATTGTTGCAGAGCCAACCACACTTACGGGAAGTATCGGTATCTTTGGAGTGATACCCGATGTTAGCGGATTGCTAACCCAAAAACTTGGCGTAAAGTTCGACGGTGTGCAGACAAACAAATACAGTGCGTTCGGCACAATGTCTCGCCCATTTTCCGAAGAAGAAAAGGGCTATCTTGGTAGATACATAGAGCGAGGATACAGAACATTCCGCCAGCGTGTGGCAGACGGACGACATCTGAGCATAAATCAAGTTGAGAATATTGCTCAAGGACATGTATGGCTCGGACAGGATGCGCTGAAGATAAAGCTTGTAGACCAGCTCGGCGGACTTGACGAGGCTTTGGCAAAAGCTGCACAACTGGCCAAGTTGCAGGAATACCACGCAGAGTCTTATCCAGGCAAGGCGGACTTGATGGATCAGTTGCTCTCAGAGGTTGACAATGGTGGCGATAGCTACATCGATGAGAAGATGCGTTCAGCAATGGGAGAGTTCTATCCCACATTTATGCTACTGAAAAATATAGGCAATCAGAGTGCAGTGCAGGCACGCATGCCTTATATACTGAAGATAAGATAATGCCTGGTGCAGGTCTGTGGCCTGCCCGCACAGACGGTAACAATAACAGGATTTTTTGATGGAAGGCGACTTCATAAAGATAAACGAATGGCTTCTGCCTCTGAGCTGGCTTTACGGCCTCGGGGTCAGACTGCGCAACCGTATGTTTGAGCTTGGCATACTGAAAAGCCGTAGCTTCGACATTCCTGTAATCTCTGTCGGCAACATAACGGTTGGCGGTTCGGGGAAAACGCCGCATGTCGAATTTCTTGTCAATATATTGCGACGTGAGGCAAAAGTGGCAGTCTTGAGCCGCGGATACAAACGCAAGAGCAAAGGCTATGTGCTGGCAGAGAAAGACACAAAGATGGCAGACATTGGCGATGAGCCGTACCAAATGAAACGTAAGTTCCCCGATATCTATGTGGCAGTAGACAAAAATCGCTGTCATGGCATAGAACAACTGACGGAAAACAGAGAAACGCAAGACGTAGACGTGGTCTTACTCGATGATGCGTTCCAACACCGTTACGTAAAGCCGGGGATAAACATCCTGCTTGTTGACTATCACAGACTAATAACATATGACAAGCTATTGCCTGCAGGCAGATTGCGCGAGCCAAAGAGCGGGAAATCGCGCGCAGACATAGTGATAGTAACCAAATGCCCGTCGGATTTGAAACCGATGGAGTTCAGGGTCATACAGAAGACAATGGATCTGTTCCCGTATCAGAAACTTTATTTCACTACTCTAAAGTATGACAGTCTGAAACCAGTGTATTGTGGCGAAGACCGACCGCTTGACAGCATTACCCAGGAGACTTCTGTGCTTCTTCTTACGGGCATAGCCTCGCCACAACAGATGATAATGGATCTGCAGCCCTATACCTCGCACATAACACCGCTTACATTCCCTGACCATCATCAGTTCAGCGCATCTGACATAAAAAGGATAAACGACGCGTTTTGCCAGATGGAGGGAACGGACAAGATAATAATAACAACGGAAAAGGACAATGCCCGCCTGTTCGGCATGCAGGGACTGGACGACGAGACGCGTCGCAGCCTGTATGTATTGCCCGTAGCAGTAAGTTTCATGCTCGGACAGGAAGAGGGTTTCAAAGAAAACATAATAGGATATGTACGCAAAAATTCAAGAAACAGCATCCTGGCTAAAGCAAAGGATGACGACAAGTCCGGTGACAGCCATAATTCTGGGAACAGGACTCGGACAATTAGCTTCGGAAATAACCGACAGTTATGAATTTCCATACTCGGAAATCCCCAATTTCCCTGTGTCAACAGTTGAGGGACATGCCGGAAAACTGATTTTCGGAAAGCTTGGAGGTGTGGACATAATGGCTATGGAGGGCCGCTTTCACTACTACGAAGGCTATAGCATGAAGGAAGTGACATTCCCCATACGCGTGATGTATGAACTAGACATAAAGACATTGTTCGTTTCAAACGCTTCAGGCGGCATGAATCCCGACTTCAAGATTGGCGACTTGATGATTATAACAGACCACATCAACTTCTTCCCCGAGCATCCACTTCGTGGAAAGAATTTCCCCACGGGACCTCGCTTCCCCGATATGCACGAGGCTTACGACAAGGCCCTCATCGAACAGGCTGACAGCATAGCTCAGGAAAAGGGCATACGCGTAGTCCACGGTGTATACATGGGAGTTCAGGGACCTACTTTCGAGACACCTTCCGAATACCGTATGTATCACCGCTTGGGCGCCGATGCGGTAGGCATGAGCACCGTGCCCGAAGTTATAGTAGCCCACCACTGTGGCATAAAGACATTCGGCATCAGCATAATCACCGACCTAGGGTTGGAGGGCCAACCCGTGGAGGTAAGCCATGAAGAAGTGCAGGTGGCAGCCAATGCTGCACAGCCACTCATGACCGAAATCATGCGTGAGATGATACGCCGAGCCTAAAAAGACACACAATATACGTTGGGACAACGAATAACTAGATAACTTATATATAAAAAAATAAAAGTGCGGCAAGGAATAACATTCAGCCACACACAACATAGTACACGGAGAATGACATTCGCAATGCCGGCTAATTCTTAATGATAGAGCAGAACCAGCGAGGCGAAAAGTTACTCTGTGTACTGTGTCTTTTCAGAGAGTTGCATAAAAACATCAAACGGTCTTTGACCGCAAACATCAATAAATACTCGTAAATGACCGACATTTCAAAACTCGGAGAGTTCGGCCTCATACACCGTCTCACCGACGACATCAAGACAAAAAATGCCTCTACGCTGAAGGGCGTAGGCGATGACTGCGCAGTAATGCACTATCCCGACAAAGAGGTGCTCGTTACAACAGACATGCTAATGGAGGGGGTGCATTTTGACCTCACATACATAGACCTGCAGCATCTTGGATATAAATCGGCAATGGTAAACATTAGCGATGTGTTCGCCATGGGCGGCACGCCACGCCAGATGACCGTTAGCCTAGCACTCAGCAAACGCTTCAACGTGGAAGACCTCGAAATGTTCTACAGCGGCTTGCGAATGGCTTGCGACAAATGGAATATTGATATCGTAGGCGGAGATACAACCTCGTCTTACACCGGAATGGCGATAAGCATAACCTGCATTGGCGAGGCACAAAAAGAGGACATCGTTTACAGAAGCGGGGCAAAGGATACCGACCTTATCTGTGTTTCAGGCGACCTTGGTGCGGCATATATGGGACTGCAGTTGCTCGAGAGAGAAAAAAGCGTGTATTACCAGCAAGTGGCTGAGGCAAAGAAGAAAAAAGACACAAAGGCACTTGAAGCGCTTGCCAACTTCCAACCCGACTTTGCCGGAAAAGAATATCTGTTGCAGCGCCAGCTGAAGCCAGAAGCAAGGGGAGACATCATACAGAAGCTTCGCGAACTCAACATACGCCCAACGGCAATGATGGATGTAAGCGACGGACTGAGCAGCGAACTGATGCATATCTGCGAGCAAAGCGGATGCGGTTGCCGGGTGTATGAGAAGAATATTCCGATAGATTACCAGACAGCAGTTATGGCAGAGGATCTGAACATGAACGTTACCACATGCGCCCTGAACGGTGGCGAAGACTATGAGCTGCTTTTCACCGTACCCATTGGCGACCACGACAAGATAGAACAACTAGACGACGTGAAGCTAATCGGACATATAACGAAGAAAGAATACGGGCAGCAGCTCGTCACACGCGACGGCAACGAGTTCCAACTGAAAGCTCAAGGCTGGAATCCGCTGTCGTAAAGAAGATATACTCAATAGATATAAAGCTACAGATGGATTCTATAAATTGTCTTTGACTTTATAGAACCCATCTTTAAAATTCCAGAAAACAAAAATGGATATTATTAAAAGAGCGCAAAAAGAAAAAGAAATAAGACGAAAACTCGATCTACTGCTACGTACGGGCGAGATACTCATGGCCAGCGGTGCGGACACGAGCCGTATTCTAAGAAACATGCACCGCACGGCAGCCTATCTCGGACTGCCCAAAGAAAACCTGCACATATACGTAAACTACTATATGCTGCAGGTAAACCTTAGCGACGAGACACACTCCCTGTGTAAATTCCAGCGATGCGACGAACATGGCATAAATATGCAAGCCATTTCAGAGATAAGCAAACTCTCATGGCGTGCTATAAGAGAGGATTATTCCCTTGATGAATATGAGGCACAACTTGAAGCTATACACAATCGCCCGCGTAACTACACCGTAAATCAGGTCGCTGTGGGGGCTGGATTTGCATGCGGAGGCTTCTGCATACAGTTCGGATGCGACTGGACGGCATTCTTCTATGCGTCAATAGCAGCTATGGTGGGATTCCGTTTGCGCTCCTATTTAAATACAAAAGCCTCAAACTCTTATGTCAACATCGGTATTGCCGCTTTCGTTTCGACGATACTTGCATGGCTCTCGGCATACATCTCAATGCCTGTCTTAGCGGAGCTTTTGCCTGAGTGGTTGGCAACAGTGCTTCATACCGACACGCCGTGGCATCCACTCATGGCGTGCGCATTGTTCATCGTGCCTGGTGTGCCGCTGATAAACTTCGTGTCTGACATGATAGAGAACCATATAGAATTGGGCTTGAGCCGGGCGATAAACACGTTGCTTATGGTGACGGCAATGTCGTTTGGAATATCATTGGCAATCACCGTGTGTGGGGTTGACAACTTCGTTAAGGACCTGAGCATGACGCCGCACAATACGTATGTTAGCTATTCCGTAGCGGCAGCCATTTCCGCTATGGGCTTCTCTATGATATTCAATATCCCAAAACGTTTGCTTTGGGTAGTTGCCATTGGCGGAATAATAGCCGTATGCACTAGAAACTTCGTTAATCTTGGTGCCAGCAACAACAACATCGGTCTTGACCAAGGACCTATTATGGCAGCCCTCGTGGGATCTTTGCTCATAAGCATACTATGTGTAAAATTTGTGCATGTGTTCCATACGCCTCATCATTGTCTAGCCATACCGAGCGTTATACCTATGGTTCCTGGTGTGCTGATGTATCGCGCACTCTTCGCACTGATAGAGATGCAAGGTGTGGTGGGTGAGCTGACTGAAGCTTTCTCAAATGCAGTAAAAGCCTCATTGATAATCCTCTGTATAGCCATAGGAGTGGCAATACCTAATATCTATGCAAGACGTTGGCTTCAGCCAATGCGTCGGCAGAAACTAGAAAAGTTAATGGCTCACCGAGAGGAGAAACGTATCTTCGCTGGTCTCGACAAGGATGAATAAGAGTGATGCGACGTGTGCCAAATAGTCACTGAGAAGTGTGTCAAAATGTCATTTATCGCTTTTGGCACACTTTTCGTTTATTCAGTAGCGGACAAGAAAAAGTCCCGGCGGTTGCGCTGCAAATAAATACTGAAACAACAATAAAAATTAGAATTATGAATATCAAACCATTAGCAGACAGAGTTTTGATTGTACCTGCTCCCGCAGAGGAAAAGGTAGGTGGAATAATCATTCCTGATACAGCAAAGGAAAAACCGCTTCATGGAAAAGTCGTTGCCGTAGGGAACGGAACGAAAGATGAAGAGATGATTCTGAATGAAGGCGATGAAGTGCTCTACGGAAAGTATTCAGGCACAGAATTGGAATACGAAGGAGAAAAATATCTCATGATGCGCCAGATCGACGTTCTCGCAGTACTTACAAAATAAAAAGCAATTTGCAGGCATTGTTTCTATTTGCCTGCTGAAACATAAAAACAAGGTACACGCATGATAAGACCCCGTGTGCTTGCAAAAGAAACAGAAAGGAATAAAAATCATGGCAAAAGAAATAAAGTTTGACGTAGACGCAAGAGAATTGCTGAAGCAGGGAGTTGACCAGTTGGCCAACGCAGTGAAAGTGACACTTGGACCGAAGGGACGTAATGTAGTAATCGAAAAGAAATTCGGTGCTCCTCAAATAACAAAGGACGGTGTTACCGTAGCAAAGGAAATAGAACTTGAGGACAAGTTTCAAAACACGGGTGCACAACTCGTAAAGAGCGTGGCAAGCAAGACTGGCGATGATGCCGGTGACGGAACGACCACTGCAACGATTCTTACTCAGGCAATCGTTACTGAAGGCTTGAAGAACGTAACTGCAGGAGCAAATCCTCTTGATCTGAAGCGTGGTATTGACAAAGCTGTTAACGCAGTGGTAGGCTACATCAAGGAGAATGCCGAGATCGTAAACGACAACTACGACAAGATAGAGCAGGTGGCAACGGTAAGTGCCAACAACGACCCTGAAATAGGTAAATTGATTGCCGATGCAATGCGCAAAGTAAGCAAGGACGGTGTCATAACAATAGAGGAAAGCAAGAGCCGCGACACATATACAAATGTTGTTGAGGGAATGCAGTTCGACCGTGGTTACCTTAGCGGATATTTCGTAACGGACTCCGACAAAATGGAGTGCGTGATGGAAAACCCATATATCCTTATCTACGACAAGAAGATAAGCAACATTAAGGATTTCTTGCCTATACTTCAGCCTGCAGCAGAGTGCGGTCGTCCGTTGCTCGTTATTGCTGAGGACGTAGATTCAGAGGCACTCACCACATTGGTAGTAAACCGTCTGCGTGGAGGCTTGAAGATATGCGCTGTAAAGGCACCTGGTTTCGGCGATCGTCGCAAGGCAATGCTTGAAGACATCGCAGTGCTCACTGGCGGTGTGGTAATCAGCGAAGAAAAAGGCTTGAAGCTTGAGCAGGCAACATTGGAGATGCTTGGAACTTGCGACAAGGTAACTGTTTCAAAGGACAACACGACAATCGTAAACGGTGCTGGCCAAAAAGAACTTATCGCAGACCGTGTGGCACAGGTTAAGAACGAGATTGCCAACACCACTAGCAGCTACGATAAGGAGAAACTTCAGGAGCGTCTTGCAAAACTCGCAGGTGGTGTAGCCGTTCTTTATGTCGGTGCAAATAGCGAGGTAGAGATGAAGGAAAAGAAAGACCGTGTTGACGATGCACTTTGCGCTACACGTGCAGCAATTGAAGAAGGTGTTGTTGTAGGTGGCGGAACGACATATATCCGTGCTCTTGAGGCTCTGAAGAATGTAAAGGGCGAAAATGCTGACGAGCAGACAGGTATCAGCATTGTTGAGCGTGCCATTGAAGAACCACTGCGCCAGATCGTACGCAATGCTGGTGGCGAGGGAGCAGTTGTTGTTCAGAAGGTTCGCGAGGGCGAAGGCGACTATGGCTACAATGCTCGTAAGGACGTTTACGAAGACCTCCGTGTAGCAGGTGTAATCGATCCTGCAAAGGTTGCCCGCGTAGCTCTTGAGAATGCAGCATCCATCGCCGGAATGTTCCTAACAACAGAATGTCTTATCGTAGACAAACCAGAAGAGAAAGCCCAAATGCCTATGGGCAATCCGGGAATGGGCGGAATGATGTAATAATTGATAACTCAGCTTATCAAACGGGAGTTGGCTCTTTAGAGCCAGCTCTTTTTTTTGATAATTTGTCTTTTTATTATGCTATTTCGTATAAGTGATATTTGCATTAAATGCTTATTATTCATAAATTTGCGCCAAATAAAAAAGAACAATTATATTAAGGAATAATATAACATTATTTTTTGATTTGTTTTAGTAGATTAGTTTTTAAGTAGTTTGTTTTTGAAAATCGGTTGTCGTGAGACATCCGGTTTTTTTTGCTGTGTCGTGGCGCAGATTTTGCCATGACACGCTGCAAGAGTAAACAGGATAACGGAGTAAAATCAGATAGAACAATGTCAGAAGCAGAAAAAGCAAAATCTACCATCGACATGACAGAGGGGTCTCCCATGCGTGCGATAGTAAAATTTTCGGTACCCCTAATTCTTGGATATATCCTCCAGCAGATGTATCTCATTATAGACGCTGCCATTGTTGGACGATGGATAGGTGTCGGGGCATTGGCCGCGGTAGGTGCATCATCCAGCATAATGTTTTTAATAATGGGGTTTTGCAACGGCTCATGCGCAGGCTTCGCCATTCCCGTGGCACAGGCCTTTGGAGCCAAGGATTTTCCAAAGATGCGAGCCTATGTAAGCAACAGCATACGTATAGCGGTAGTATTCGCTGTAGTAATAACATTCCTTTCATGTATCTTTTGCGAGAAGATACTGCATCTCGTGAATACACCTACTGAGGTCTTTCGTGAGGCTTATGTTTTTTTGATGCTTCAGTTTGCTGCCATACCCTTTACCATCGCCTACAATCTCTTTTCAGGGCAGATACGTGCGCTTGGCAATTCGCGCCAACCGTTTTTCTTCTTGATAACCGCCTCCGTAGTGAATATATTGCTTGACGGCGTATTTATACTCGGTATGGGGCTGGGCGTTGAAGGCGCAGGAATTGCCACATGGCTTTCGCAAGGGCTTTCTGTAGTATTGTGTGTGTGGTATATTAAGCGGAAGATGCAGATACTCATTCCGCAAGGAGAAGAATGCCATTTCGACAACAAGAAGACTAGCATCCTGCTTAACAATGGAGTGCCTATGGGACTGCAGTTTTCAATTACTGCCATCGGCAGCATAATGCTTCAGAGTGCCAACAATGCTCTCGGAACGGTGTATGTTGCAGCTTTCACCGCCTCAATGCGCATAAAGTATCTCTTTACATGCGTATTCGAGAATATCGGCGTAGCGATGGCTACGTATTGCGGACAGAACCTTGGTGCCGCCAAGATGCAGCGCATACGCCAGGGGATAATTGCCGCCATACGGATGATGCTTGTTTATTTCGTGGTGACATTCCTGCTTATATATCCGTTTGCCGACGAGATGATGACGCTCTTCGTTGACAGTGACGAGGCGGAAGTTGTGGCGTATGCAGCACGCTTTATGCGTATTGCCAACTATTTCTATCCTTGTCTAGGGCTGCTCACCATTCTCCGCTATAGCATACAGGGGCTAGGATATAGCAATCTCTCCATGCTCAGCGGTGTGATGGAAATGATAGCCCGCTGCGGAGTCAGTCTGTGGTTAGTGCCTGTATTTGCATGGACTGGTGTTTGCTATGGTGATCCCGTGGCATGGATCATGGCCGACCTGTTTCTTATACCTGCTTTTTGGTGGCTTTTTCGGCATCTTTCCAAACAGTTAATGTGCGGAAAGAACGGATAAAAAACAGATGTAAGCCAGCAAACAAGAATAGTTGAACACTTAGCGTTTTAATAACTTGTCGTTTTTTCACGCTGAACCAGTTTTTTGCAGTACCTTTGTACCGTATGGAGAAGCTCATCGAACTTTATTCCCGCTGGGCAGGGAAAGCACCTGCCCGTATAGAGAGCGTTGCCGGAGCGGGAAGCAACCGTAAATATTGCAGATTTATTGACGAAGATGGACGTGGGGTGATAGGCGTAATAGGCACTAGCCGCGATGAAAATCATGCCTTTCTTTATCTTGCCGACCATTTCGGCGGAATGAAGCTACCTGTTCCTAAGGTTCTCGCCGTTGACGATGACGAATTGCGCTATCTGCAGACAGACCTTGGCACAACTTCTCTCTACGATGCGCTGAAGGGAGGCCGTGAGGCTGGTGGTAGGTATAACCAACGCGAAAAGCAACTGCTCGTAAACACAATACGCGAGTTGCCTGCTGTGCAGATGCGCGGTGCGATAGGTCTGGATTGGAATAATTGCTATCCGCAGCCAGAATTCAATGAAGACAGTGTGCTCTTCGACCTCAACTACTTCAAGTATTGCTTTTTGAAGCCTACAGACCTTGACTTTCACGAATTGAAGTTGGAGGCCAATTTCAGAATGTTCGCCAAAGACCTCACGGCAGAGGCAACCGACAGTTTCCTTTACCGCGACTTTCAGGCACGCAACGTTATGCTTGATGCAGAGGGAAAGCCATGTTTTATAGATTTTCAGGGCGGCAGGAAAGGGCCATATTACTATGATCTGGCCTCATTCCTCTGGCAAGCGTCGGCAAAATATCCGCATAAGTTACGTCGCGAACTGGTTTATGAATATTACGACTCGCTGAAAAATTATACCGAAGTGCCTTCTGTGCGGCATTTCGTTGAGAAACTCTGTCTTTTCGTACTGTTCCGCACTCTTCAAGTGTTGGGTGCTTATGGCTTTCGCGGATATTTTGAGCGCAAGAAATATTTTATCGAGAGCATACCCGCAGCCATGCAGAACTTGCGCGAACTGTTGCAGCTCAATGTCTTCCCTTATCCATATATGATAGACATGCTTAACCGTCTGACGCAGTTGCCTCAGTTTGCTCCAGCCGAGGAGAAGCCGAAAGATCGTAACGATGGGCTTAAGACTGACGACAGGAATATATACAAAGGACATCCGCAAGACGGGCCGGCAACCTATTCAAAATACGATGGCAACGGGCCGCTTGTGGTGCGCGTATTCAGCTTCTCTTATTGCAAGGGGATTCCCGCAGACGAGTCGGGCAATGGTGGAGGATATGTCTTCGACTGTCGCAGCACGCACAATCCAGGACGTTATGAACCATACAAAAAGCTTACGGGGCTTGATGAACCCGTGGTGCGCTTCCTTGAAGACGATGGAGAGATACTAACCTTCCTAGACAGTGTCTATAAGCTGGCGGATGCGCATGTGGCAAGATACATCCAGCGCGGATTCACCAGTCTGATGTTCTCCTTTGGTTGCACTGGCGGGCAGCATCGCAGCGTGTATTCGGCACAACATCTGGCAGAACACCTTAACAGAAAGTTCGGCATAGAAGTGCGCATACAGCATCGCGAGCAGGGAATATCACAAGTGCTGGAGCGTCGAAAGTAAAACATCAACAAGGGATAACACAAGGATGCAGAGATATTTCATATACCTTAGTTATGATGGCACCGGCTATCATGGGTGGCAGATTCAGCCAAACGGCAACTCCGTGCAGGCGGAAATGCAGCGCGCATTGTCAACATTGCTACGCACAGACACGGAAATAGTGGGAGCAGGGCGCACTGATGCAGGAGTTCATGCGCGCCTTATGGTTGCACATTTCGATACAGAGAAGGAGATAGAATGCGGTCAATTGGCATATAAGCTCAACCGCTTGCTGCCGAGGGACATATCTGTGAGCCGAGTAATTCCCGTTGAAGAAGGTTTGCACGCACGGTTCAGCGCAAAACTGCGCACGTATCGCTATTACATTCACGCAAGTAAAGATCCGTTTCGCCGCTTCTTCTCTTGTGAGATCCACTACGAATTGGATTTTCCTCTTATGAACGATGCTGCAGCATACCTTTTGGAATGTACCGACTTTGCAGCTTTCTGTAAGACCCACACAGATGTTAAAACAACGCTCTGCCGCGTGACACGCGCAGAATGGGTCTGTGAGGGAGACGGATGCTGGCATTTCGTTATATCAGCCGACCGCTTCCTGCGCAATATGGTGCGCGCCGTGGTGGGAACACTCATTGAGGTTGGCCGTCATCGCATGACGCTCAACCAGTTTAAGGAAGTTGTGGCAGGAAAGAACCGCAGCAATGCAGGAGAGAGCATGCCCGGCAACGCTCTCTTCCTGGAAGACATACGCTATCCTTTCGACATAGATAAAGAACAATAAACATAAACATTATGTGGCTAGTATTGGCATTCCTTTCGGCAACGCTGCTTGGCTTTTACGATTCGTTTAAGAAAGAGTCATTGCGCGACAATGCCGTTATCCCCGTGTTGTTTCTCAACACACTCTTCGCATCGGCAATTTTCTTGCCGTTCATCATACTCTCGCATACTACCGGCTTGCTCGACGGTTCTATATTCCACGTGCTTTCTGGCGGATGGGCAGAGCACAAATATATTATAGGCAAGAGTTGCATAGTGCTGTCGTCGTGGATTTTCGGATATTTCGGAATGAAGCATCTTCCGCTGACCATTGTTGGTCCTATCAACGCCACACGTCCAGTGATGGTGCTTGTTGGAGCATTGCTCGTTTTTGGCGAACGTCTCAATCTCTATCAGTGGATAGGTGTAGCTTTGGCAGTGGCATCATTTTTCATGCTCAGCCGTAGTGGAAAAAAAGAAGGCATAGACTTCAAACACGACAAGTGGATATACTTTATCGTTCTCGCAGCGGTACTCGGAGCCGTAAGCGGACTTTACGACAAATATCTTATGGCGCCTCCCGAGAGTGGCGGCGTGGGACTTAACAGCATGATGGTTCAGAGCTGGTATAACATCTACCAGTGTTTCATGATGCTCATAATGCTGCTTGTCATCTGGTGGCCCAAGCGCAAGTCTACCACTCCTTTCCACTGGCATTGGGGCATAATCCTTATCAGTGTGTTCCTCAGTGCTGCCGACTTTGTGTATTTCTACGCTCTCAGTTTCCCAGATGCAATGATAAGCATCGTGTCAATGGTGAGAAGAGGAAGTGTCATAGTCTCGTTCCTCTTCGGTGCAACACTTCTCCATGAGAAGAATCTGAAGAGCAAGCTCGTAGACCTTCTGCTCGTTCTCCTAGGAATGGTGTTCCTTTATATCGGAAGCAAGTAAGCCAGTGTCAAGACTTCCCCAACCACATTGTCGGCCAGAAGTCAATCGCACGCATATAGAGCATAGAGTCTTTGTCGGTTACAATTTGGAACAATAGGTGAGCGAAAATTTTGGAATCAGCATATTTTGTAGTATATTTGCAGTCCATTATTAAAGAAATAGTCATGTCTCAAAACATATTCAAAGGCTTAGGCATAGCCCTCGTTACACCTTTCACAGCGACAGGTGCGGTAGACTATACCGCTCTGAAGCGTCTTTTGGAATATCAGCTCAGCAATGGTGCTGATTTCTTCTGCATTCTTGCCACAACGGGTGAGACCCCCACACTTACGGAGGAGGAGAAACAGCGCATAAAGGAACTTGTGGTTGAAGTGGTGGCAGGACGTGTTCCTATCCTTATAGGTTGCGGCGGTAACAATACTGCGGCGGTTGTCGAAGAACTGCGCACTCGCGACTTTTCTGGCATTGACGGCATACTAAGCGTGTGTCCTTATTATAACAAGCCTTCGCAGGAGGGTTTGTACCAACACTTCAAGACCATCGCAAACGCAACGTCTCTGCCCGTTGTCCTGTATAACGTGCCAGGCAGAACAGGCGTTAATCTTAAAGCGGAAACAACTGTGCGATTGGCAAAGGACTGCAAGAACATTGTAGCCGTGAAGGAAGCGAGCGGAAGTCTTGAGCAGATTGACGAGATAATAAAGAACAAACCAGATTCGTTTGATGTTATCAGCGGTGACGATGCGCTAACTTTCCCTATGATAGCCTGTGGAGCTGTTGGTGTGATATCCGTCATAGGCAATGCGTTGCCAAAGGAGTTCTCGCGGATGTTGCGGCTTGAACAGAATGGCGAGTTTGAGGCAGCCAGAAAGATTCATCACAAGTTTACCGATCTTTTCAGCTTGCTCTTCGTTGACGGCAACCCTGCCGGAGTGAAGGCGATGCTCAACGAGATGGGGATGATAGAGAATGTCTTGCGTCTTCCGCTTGTGCCTACCAGACTGACAACGATGCAGAAAATCAGTGAATGTCTTAAGTTTAGGATATAGAAAATTTAAGCAATGCAATTACGCATTACGTACGTATATATCAATAAAAAAGCTGAGTCTCGCAACATGAGGCTCAGCTTTTTTTATGGTGAATAAGTGCAAGATAATTATTCTTTCACTACCTTCTTGCCACCTATTATATATATGCCTTTAGAAAGTTTGTTGGCATCGGTTCCCATATACGCACCGTTTAGTGAGAATATCTTAAGGTCATTTGCCGTGTCGGCGACTGTCTCGCTAATGCCGTCAACCTTTCCGCCCATAAACTTGAATGACACAACGCCAGTCTCTTCGTTATAGGTAATGTCAGTGATGGGTTTTGATATTGCCGAACCGTTATATACTGGGTATTTTGCGGGATAAGAATCGTCAGTCAGCGATACCGTGTTCGATGTTCCAGGGAACAGATCTCCTGTAGCCTCTGTTTTATATAGGGCCGAGGTGAAAGTCTGTCCGTTGTATTTGCTTACGAAGGCAGAGTTCGTTGCTTTAACGTCAGCATTGGCGTCTTCTGTAATCGTTTCCCCAATGTAGTATTCAGGTACAAACAGTCCATCGGCAGCAACAACAGTCATTCTCGGATGTCCGACAGTGTTGTTTACCTTATTTCCGCCCACTGAAAAAATGTTTTCATCGTAGTCAACGTGTGTGACCATCATGCCTTGGTTGTAGAGGCGTTCGTTCCAACCGTTTTGCCTTATGTTTTCAACTATGAAATACTCATGTCCGGAAGCATCGTTGTCGTTGGTAATACGATAAGCCTTTCCGCCCTCGGCAACTGGGTTCATTGAAATATTGCATGCCTCCTTCAGTGTCTCGATATTCATCCATCCCATAGCTTCACGTTCCCATGCTGTGTATGCAGTAGGGCAGTAGCCGTTGCGCGTGTACTCTCCGGCATCCATCAAGCTCCAGTATTCCATGTTTTGGTTTACCGCTCTTTCAGCGTTGCTTCCTCCTGTAGGATACAAGTCCGGCAGTCCCATGCAGTGTGAGAATTCGTGGCAGAACAGACCAATACCGTTAATCATCACTCCGTATCTCTCTTGTTCTGATGCCGTTCCGTTTAGCTCGTTGTTAACACCATAGCGGCATATTGATTTGCCGTCAAAGGTCTTGTCAAGAGAGAGTGTGCCAGACTTCGGGTGTATGCAATCTGTTGGGTTGCCAACGATGCTTTGCGACAGTCCTGCATATATGATATAAACGAGGTCAACGTTGCCGTCGTTGTTTGAGTCATACTGCGAAAAGTCAATGTCAGCGTCAGCAGCAGTACATGCATCGGTAAAAAGACCTTTCATGTTCTCTTGTGACGAGCTTCCCGCGCCGTAGTATTTTAGAGGTTGGCTGAGTGTTACAGGGCCATATACGTCAAACTTTGGCTTGAACTGTCCGAAGCTCATATCGTTGAAGTAGCGTGCCACGCTTCCGTAGTTACAGATGAAGTTTCCGCTTGCGCTAGTATATCCCATTTCAGGATCGCTTTCTTTCGTAAAGATGTTCTCTCCGTTTAGGTATTTATTGAACGTGGCTTTCGGGTCGGAAACGGTGAATTTCACATCGTTGAATTCAACGAGGATTACAGCCACATGCGGTTCTCCGGTATGTGGGAAGAGCGTTTTGTCTGTAGACACAGGCTCGCGCAAGATGCGGTTCACGTTTGCCGCATTGTTGATGGAACTGAAGAAAAGCTGGCGATTTTGCTTTTTTGACAGATTTTCTTCGTTAGTGCTGCGCGATGCCGGTTCGTGAGCAAGTTGTGGCGTAGGGCTTAGTTGTCCGTCAGCGTTGACACTTGCTACGAAAAAATCCGTTCCCTGCTGATAAAGCAGTGTGCCGTCGGAGGCAAGGAAGTAGCTTAAATCTTCATCGCCAAAGGCTCTTACTGCGAGGGTTGTGCCGTCGCTCTGTTTCACGAGCGTTATGCCTGGCTTCATTTTTACGGCTCCTGCTGTCATGGCGGCAAGCAGAAGACCGAGTATTAGTTTCTTTCTCATAAATATGTTTATGTGTAAAACTTGTTTAGTTCTTTAATATGTATAGTTTTTCCGAATGTAGGTCGAAGTCTGCAAATGGAAGAATTTATTTCCTACTGTTGAATATTTCGTTAAACAGAGAGTCAAACATCGTACGTAGTCTGTTGCGTTCTGCTATATATCCGCGTATAATCTTCAGCTTACTTTCGTTTTCTCCACCGGGAATCCATAGTTTTATATATCCAGAAGTTGAATATTTGTTGTTAAGATGCTCTATAAAGCGGTTCCATTGTTGTTCGCGCGACATTTCAGGATAATGGTCAAGGCCATATAGGATGATGCGTCTGAATACAGTGTCAGGGTCAAGTTCACGGTCAGCCTCGGCAACAATCTTTCCGTAAATGCTGCGTGGGGCATGCGAAGCCGAAGCTCTGTGGTCTTCTACTGCTTCCTTCATTATCTTTATCTGTTCTTTTGAGAACCATCTACGCAACCGTATGTCAGCGGCAAGTATCTTTCCACTCGTAATATGATGGATGGCACGCGGACCTTCAAGCCCCAAATCGTGATAGGCCGCCGTAACATACGCCATGTCAAGGTCGGCTCCAATTCTTTTTGCCAAAGCTAGAGATTGGCGTATCACTTGGGTTACGTGAGGCAGACGATGAGCCTGGTCGAAAAAGGCGTAGCGCGGAAGAATTTCCCTTTCGACAAACTCCATGAGGTCTAGGCTTACATTCTTTCCTGTCATGTAAAAGTTGTTCGGATTTTCTTGCAAATATACTACCTTTTGTTTATTTTTGCAAGCCGTTGCCTAGGTTTAACTCAGTTTCTCGCCATCAGGAAACTGACAGACAAATATTTAGAGCCAATATCTTTAGGCGACATCACATTGCAGGCCATACGTAGAGAATAATGACAAATCATAGCAACATAAAGAAGAACTCCTTCAAGGCGTGGCTTTTGGCTGCGCGTCCCAAAACGCTCACTGGGGCTTCCGTACCTGTTATGATTGCCCTTGCCTTGGCATGGACCGATGGTGGACAGATGGCGTTCAAACCTTTTCCAGCAGTGTTCTGCATGTTTTTCGCCTTTGTCATGCAGATCGACGCAAACTTTGTGAACGACTATTTTGACTTTAAAAGCGGAAAGGATGACGAACTGCGTCTTGGTCCGCCACGTGCTTGCCAGATGGGGTGGATTGATGTAAAGAAAATGAAGCTCGGAATATTGCTGACAACAGCCATAGCATGTGCCATAGGACTGCCCTTGGCATTCATAGCCGGTTGGCAGATGGTTGTGGTGGGAGTGTTGTGCGTGGTGTTTTGTTTCCTTTATACCACATTCATGGCACAGCATTCAATGGGCGATGTGCTTGTTCTTGTGTTTTTCGGACTGATACCCGTAGGGGCAACGTATTATATACAGACGGGCAATACGCCACCACACCTATTTGTAGCAGCAATAGCTTGCGGACTGGTTGTTGACACATTGCTTGTGGTAAATAACTATCGCGACATACACAACGACAAAAGGGCGGGAAAACATACGCTGATTGTAGCCATTGGCGAAAAATGGGGTAGGGCTCTCTATCTTTGGCTTGGAATCATCGCTTGTATGGCGGGAGTTGTATTCGCCATTGACGGAAAGATATGGGCTTTCGTCTTGCCCATTATTTATCTCGTTTTGCACGTCAAGGCATATCGGCACATGGTAAGCATTGGCGAGGGGCGAGACTTAAATGTAGTCCTTGCCGAAACAGCACGCAACATGTTTGTCTACGGATTGGCTGTTGCTGTGGGATTGCTTGTCGGCTAAGGTGCTTGTTAATGTAGAGCATCATGCTTTCGCTTTTATGAAAGCAGAGAGAAATGGAAACAGATATCAGAATATAAATCACAAAACACAATAAAATAAAGAAAAACGAAACAAGATGAGAGTAAGAACAGCAGAATGGTTTGAGTGTAAGATACGTTATGATAAGATGATGGAAGATGGCATGCAGAAAAAGGTTACCGAGCAGTATGTCGTTGATGCCCTAAGTTTCACTGAGGCAGAGGCTGCTATCATAGACGATATGTCAAGTTATATCAGTGGACAGTTTGATGTCCGTGATATAAAAAAAGCGGCTTACGGTGAAATTTTCTTTAGCGATGATGCTACGGCAGATCGCTGGTATAAGGCAAAGCTACAGTTTATAACCCTTGACGAAAAGTCCGGAAAAGAGAAGCTAAGCAGCGTAAACTATCTTGTTCATGCAGGTTCTTTCATTGGAGCTGTAAACAATATAGGCGAAGCGATGAAGGGCACAATGGGCGACTATGTGATTGCTTCTGTAGCAGAGACGCAGATTATGGACGTTTTTGAGCATAATAGTGACATGAAGACGGCAAAACAGCCTGAAGTGAACGACGTGCCCGAATATGAGGAGGCAGCGGCCGACGATGCATCTTCTGACAATGGCAATGATGCTATACCGGAGTAAGCATAAAGAGACGACAAAAAAGGAAAGGCGGAAAGAATATGGAATATGATGTAGTTAAGCACCTTAGAGAGGTGAAAGCCAATCTTCCTGAAGGCGTGCAGCTAGTTGCCGTGAGCAAGTTTCACCCTAATGAATATATAGAGGCTGCATATGCAGAGGGGCAACGTGTGTTTGGAGAGAGTCATGAACAGGAGCTAGCAAAAAAAGTGAACTCTTTGCCAAAAGACATTAAATGGCATTTCATAGGTCATTTGCAGACAAATAAGGTGAAATATATCGCTCCTTACATTGATATGGTTGAGGCTGTAGACTCACTGAAGCTTTTGAAGGAGATAAACAAGCAGGCGGAGAAAAACGGAAGGGTGATACGTGTGTTGCTAGAACTGCATATTGCACGCGAAGCCACAAAATATGGACTTTCTCCCAGTAAGTGTCGGGAGCTTCTTGCGGAAGGAGAATGGCGAAATCTTAAGAACGTTAGTATCTGCGGCATAATGATGATGGCATCAAATACTGATGATGAAGAACTTATCCGCCGGGAATTTATTGAAGCCAAAAACTTCTTCAATGAAGTGAAGAAAGAATACTTTGCCAATGACGAAGCTTTCGTAGAGCGTTCTTGGGGTATGAGCCACGACTACCGTATAGCTGTCGAATGTGGAAGCACGATGGTGCGCGTAGGTACTACAATATTCGGTCCAAGAGTATATTAAAAAACTTTTCCCCTCTGTATGCCTAGATGGTGTATTGGAGAAAGACTTATTCATATTGCGAAAGTCTTATTATAAAATTCTAAAGGCAAGGCAAACAGTAATCCTTTGGATTATAGTTTTGTCTTGCCTTTATTTTTTTGTTATCCAACATTATATTTCAGTTTTTATGCTGTAATTGGATACTATTTTCTTTTAGAAAAAAATGTTGATGCTTCTATATAAAGCGGACAATCTTTGCGTATACAAATGTGTGTATACAAAAAAACCGTAAGGCTGAGCCTTGCGGTTAATTTCTTGCTTTTGTTCTTGCTTTGGCAAATTACTTTGCCAAAGTGTCAGCAGTAGCTGTGTCAGCAGAAACTGTGTCAGCTGTATCAACAGCAGCTGTATCAGTTGTGTCAGCAGCAGGAGCCTGCTCTGTTTTGTTACCACAAGATGCGAAAGAGATAGCTGCAACAGCTACGAACATAAGAACTAATTTTTTCATTTTCTTTGCTTTTTAAATCTGTAAAACAATCATTTGTTTATTAAAACGCTGCAAAGGTAAGTAAATTTCCAATATGTTGTGCAAATTTTTAGTGTTTTTTTTATCATTATTCTGTAACATTTTTCTAAGTGCTTGAATGTCAATAGGTGAATGTGGCATCCTATTTAAGAAAATTATGCTTGTTATCATGAGACAACTCATGTGTGATATTATGGATATTGGCTCTTGACGATTAAATAATCGCCTGTTCGTGGTGTGGTCGGCATTTTCCCATGTGATAATATGTTTTTTTTTCGTAACTTTGCAAGTCCGCATCAGAAGTGAAGCGTGTTTCCCTTTTTGTCATTTCCTTGATTTATTATAATAAGGTATATGGCATGATATGGAGAAATGTAAAAATACAAAATATAAAATGATAGATACTTCAGTATTCCAAGGCAAGACTGCCGCATATTTCACGTTGGGCTGCAAGCTGAACTTTTCTGAAACATCCACTTTCGGACGGATGCTTCAGGAGATGGGCGTAAGGAACGCAGAAGATGGTGAGACGGCAGACATTTGTCTTATAAACACTTGCTCTGTGACCGAGGTGGCCGACCATAAATGTCGCCAGGCAATCCATCGTATGGTGCGCCAACATCCTGGTTCGTTTGTTATAGTGACAGGTTGTTACGCCCAGCTTGAAGCAGAAACAATCAGTAAAATAGAAGGTGTAGACCTTGTTCTTGGTGCCAATGAGAAAGCCAGTCTCATACAATATCTCTCAGATGCTTGGACTTCACGTCAAGATACATCGGATGATGATGGCTGTGGTGACGCTTCGCAAGGAACATATTTCTCTGTTAGGACGAAGGACATCAAGACCTTTGCTCCGAGTTGTTCTCGTGGTAACAGAACTCGTTTCTTTCTTAAAGTGCAGGATGGTTGTGACTATTTCTGCACTTATTGCACGATACCTTTCGCGCGTGGCTTCAGTCGCAACCCGAGTATAGCCTCGCTTGTGGAGCAAGCGCGTCAGGCAGCAGCAGAAGGAGGCAAGGAGATAGTGCTGACAGGTGTGAATATCGGTGACTTTGGTGCAACAACAAAGGAGAGTTTCATAGATCTTGTAAAGGCACTTGACCAAGTTGAGGATATAAAGCGATACCGCATCAGCAGTCTTGAGCCAGATCTTCTTTCCGATGAGCTTATAGAATACAGTTCACGTAGCCGAGCCTTTATGCCGCATTTCCATATACCTTTGCAGAGTGGCTCTGATGCCGTGCTCAAGCTGATGCATCGCCGCTATGATTCGGCTCTTTTTGCCCACAAGATAAACTTAATCAAAGAGTATATGCCCGATGCCTTTATAGGTGTTGATGTGATGGTAGGCACGCGTGGGGAGACACCTGAATGCTTTGAAGAATGTTATGAATTCTTGAAAGGTCTAGATGTTACCCATCTTCATGTGTTCCCCTATTCGGAACGCCCCGGAACAGCGGCTCTGAAGATACCTTATGTTGTTTCAGACAAAGACAAGAAACTGCGTAGTCGCAGGCTAATAGAGTTGTCAGACGAAAAAACGCAAAACTTCTATGCCAAATACATAGGTTGCGAAGCCGAAGTCTTGTTTGAAAAGGCTATGCGCGGCAAGGCAATGCATGGCTTTACAAGAAACTATGTGCGTGTTGAGCTTCCTGCATCACAGTCAAACGACGAGCTAGATAACCAACTTGTAATGGTAAGACTTGGTGACTTCAACCATGATAAGACTGCACTACGTTGTGAAATAATAAATAAGTAGATTTGCGTAGGGCATAAAAATACTACCTTATTATATATTATTACAAGGAAAAAAATAGTAAAGCAGATAAGGCAGGCGCAAAAAAATGCAAGAAAAAGGATGGACAAAGTAGCAATCGTCATATTAAACTGGAACGGTGAGAAGATGCTTCGCAAATATCTTCCGTCAGTAGTTGAGTTTTCTGTCGGAGAGGGCATAGGTGTATACGTTGCAGACAACGCCTCAACCGATGGTTCAATGCGCATGTTGAAAAACGATTTTCCACAAGTGCGCACTATACAACTAGAAAAAAACTGGGGATTTGCCGAGGGATACAACAAAGCACTTTCTTTAGTGGATGCAGAACTATATGTTCTGCTTAACAGTGACGTAGAGGTGACCCGTAACTGGCTTGTTCCACTTGTCAGCTACATGGATAGCCATTCTAATGTCGCTTTCTGTCAGCCTAAGCTCCTTGCAGTATGTAACAAAGGGTTGTTTGAATATGCAGGAGCAGCTGGAGGCTATCTTGATAGGTTGGGTTATCCTTTCTGTAGAGGAAGAATCTTTGAAACAGTTGAACAAGACAAAGGTCAATATGACAGTGTCGCTAAAATACTTTGGGCCACGGGGGCATGTCTTATGATAAGGGCTAAAGACTATTGGAATGCTGGTGGGCTAGATGGCCGCTTTTTTGCTCATAATGAGGAAATAGACCTCTGCTGGCGTTTAAATATAATGGGGAGGCAAGGCGTATGCATTGCCGACAGTGCCGTTTATCATCTTGGCGGTGGCACACTCCCTAAGGGAAACCCGATGAAAACCTATCTTAACTTTCGGAATAATCTCACAATGTTATACAAGAACCTCTCCGATGAAGAGCTTCCTGGTGTAATGCGCATGCGTTGTCTTCTGGACTGGGTTGCTGCTTTTCAGATGCTTCTGCTCGGTAGAAGTTGGGGAGATTTCAAAGCCGTTGCCAAGGCACGGCGCGATTTCAAGAAATGGAAAGACAACTTTGCTGGCGACAGGGAACGGATACAAGCGGGGCGCACGGTTAAGTCAAACAATATTCCTGGCCTTTGTAGCTTCTCAATTCTATGGAAATACTATGTGAAAGGAGTGAGAAAGTTTGATGGGCTCCGATTATTTTTATAACTTTGCATTAAAGACGGCATAAACATATCTTAAATCTTTAAAAAAAACAGTGTGGTGCAACTTCTGCGCTACGTGATATAGACAAACCTGATAAAACTAACCTTAAAGAAGTTATGAACAAATTATTCAAGCCATTGGCGCTTTCTGGCGCCGTGTTGCTCGTGGCTGCAGTTGCAGCATGGGCAAAATCCAGTGATGTGGCAAGTCAGTCCCTTGCTGCAGAACATTCTTCTGACGTGCTTTCAACCTTTGAAAATCAAATTCCGAAAAAAGGTGCTATTGTCAAAGATGCATCGGCAGTGCAGACAAAGGAACTTTACTACACGGATTTCTCTGATTGGAAAGACTATGAATGCAGTGCTACTAACAAGGAAGTGAAAACCGTAACATGGAACACCAAGTACAGCCATGAGAAACTGACCTTCTCAATCTTCAATACGCAGATTGGTTCAACCAATTTCAATACGGGAAAGTTCCCAGATTGGACAGGTGGTATGCTTATGGCAGCAAAAGCAGCCGACCCATATATCGAAACATCTTCGCTTGCTTCCGTAACAAAAGTCCATTTCCGTCATGGAGCAACAGGAAGCAATCGCGGTTGGAAACTATTGGCTAAAGGTGATGGTGATGCAGACTGGGTGGTAATATCCAGTACAGTAGCAACAACAGCTTCTGGCACGGATGTGGATGTTGATGTGAACAAAACAAACTGCAAGTTGAGATTTGAAAATCTCAATACAAGCCAAAACGCATATCTTTTTGAACTAAGAATATGGGGAAACGTAGATATGTCGAAAACCCCAGCACTAGGAACATTTACAGTAAACGGGAAAGAATACCAATCGGTAGATGTTTGCAGTGAAGCTTCTGACGGTAGTATGTGCGCCACGGTAGAGATTTCGAAGAAAGAATCAATGGTGTCAGAAAATGATAACCCCATTGTATTCGGTACCCCTGACAACGGAGAGATAAAAAGTATCACATATACTAAGGTGGACGACAAGAATACGCTTGTAACCGTTAACGTGGCAACAGCAACCGACACTGTTGTTTACAAGATAACCGTGACATACAAACCTGATTATACTCTGACATATTACAACACCGATGGGACAGTGCTTGAGGCCACTCAGCAAGTAGAGAAAGATGCAACGATTGGTACTTTGCGTGATGCAAGCGGTGTTACTATAGCCGATGGCAAAGCGTTCCGTGGCTGGTTCGTTGCTGCCAACGGAGGGCGTAAATACAATGTTGACGATGCTATTACAGGTCCTACATCGCTTTATGCCGTAGCTACTCCCGTTGAGAAAGCAAGTAATACCGACCGATATACTTATACACTTACCGACCGTTACTTCTACGCTGAAGACCATGAAGCTTTCAATCCAACCGGTGGCTCATTCCACGACACCACTCATGGATGGCAGTTTGCAAGCGACTCAAAGATAGATCTGCTAGTTGGAAAACATGCAATAGTATTCGTTACAGGTTGCAAATATGGCAATGCTACAACTCTTACACTCAAGAAGGGTGAGGAAACCATTGGCACTATTGAACTGGATAAAGCTAATGATGGTGTGATGAAGAGCATCGAATATTCTGGTGAGCCAGCAACACTTACTCTGGCAGCAGATGCCGACTACTATATGCACAAGCTCGTTATCGCCAATTTGGGCGACGCTTCTGTAGAAAAAAACGAACTTGGTTATTATGTTGTTGAAGCTGGCAACGGAGGCAATTTCCTCACGATGCTTGATCTTGCGAATGCTAATGCAAAGGCAGATGAACGTACTTGCATCTTCTTGCCCGACGGAACGTATGACCTCGGCGAGACCGTTCTCTCTACCATCTCTGGAAATAATATCTCAATAATAGGTCAGAGTATGGACAAAACCATAATAAAGAATGCCCCGGACATTAAGATAGAAGGTATAGGAACGACAGCCACCTTGCTCGTAAAGGGTAGCAATCTCTATATGCAAGACCTTACATTACAGAATGCACTTGACTATTATAAAGCAGGTTCGGCAGGACGTGCCGTATGTTTGCAAGACAAAGGAAGCAAGACGATATGCAAGAATGTGAAGATGTTGTCTTATCAAGACACGTATTACAGTAATAACAATGCTCCGTTCTATTGGGAAGATAGTGAGATTCACGGAACTGTTGACTTCCTTTGCGGTGGTGGCGATGTGGTATACAACAGATGTAAGTTCGTAACCGAAAAGCGTAGTGCCGATGGAAGTGGTGAATGTACGATAGCTGCACCTTACATTGATGCTAGCAACAAATGGGGATATGTTATGCTCAACTGCACTGTTGATGCACTCTCACAGTCGTTTAACTACGGACGTGCTTGGGGTGGTGTGCCACGTCTTGCATACATCAATACAACACTTCTTCAACCTCAAAAGATCTCTTCCAACCGTTTCACATTGGCTGGAATGAACGTAGCGGCAGACAAGTTCGTTGAATACAATACTATGGACGCAAACGGCAATGTTGTTTCCCCAGCTTCAAATGTTCTGAAGTTCACAAAAGACAAGACAACCAACGAGATGGAAACCATTCTCACAGCAGAGCAGGCCTCAGAATACACATTGGAAAATATATTCCCAACGTGGACACCAGACAAGGATGCACAGCAACTTGCAACAGGATTGCTGAAAGTCACTGGCAACACACTCTCATGGGATGCCGTAGAAGGAGCCAAGGCTTATGCCGTGTTCAGAAACGGTAAGTTTGTTTCTATGACAGGAAGTTGCGAATATACTATTACAGATGGTTCAGCCGATGGATATACAGTGCGTGTGGCCAATGCAATGGGAGGCTTCGGCAAAAGCACAAGCGTTGCAACAGGCATAAACGTTGCAAAGAATCAAAGTGAGGCAGGTGTTGTTTCTACTTCATATTATACGACTGATGGTGTTTGTGTAGACGCTAACCGTCATGGCGTGATGATAATGGTACAGAAAATGAATGATGGAAGTTGTAAGACAACAAAACTAGTCAAGTAGTTATACCGTTTAAAAACATATTAACCAACAATAGTGCGCCAGGCATGTCTTTTCAGATGTGGCTGGCGCATATTTCTTTTTCAGGAACAAATTGAGGTAAATCAAATAGAATGGTTATAAAATAAAATTACTTTTTGTATAAATTTATGATTTTATTGGTCTTTAATAACCTAGTTTTCACTGTTTACCCATGTTTTTTGCTATTTTTACATTGAAAAATATTATTTTTGCACCCAATCTTTTAAAATTATTTTTATTATTGTAATAACTATGTTTTTTTATTCTAACTCTTTTAGGGTAGGGGTTATTGCGCCCATGCTTTTGGTAGCAAGTGCAGTTTCGGCCCAGTCGCTAAAAGGAAATGTGAAGGACAGCAACGGTGAGCCCATCATCGGTGCTACGATTCAGGAGAAAGGAGCTAAGAATATGGCTGTTACCGACCTTGACGGTAACTTCTCAATTAACCTTTCTGGGGGCAAGCAGATAACGGTTTCATACATTGGTATGAAAACAGCTACTGTGAACGTATCGGGAAAGAGCAATGTTGATATCGTGATGGAAGACGAAGCAACAACTCTTAACGATGTGGTTGTAATTGGCTATGGTACGGTAAAGAAGAAAGACCTCACAGGTGCTGTCACTTCTGTAAGTGCCAAGGATCTTGCAAATATCCCCGTGTCAACGGCTTCTGAGGCCATTCAGGGAAAAATGGCCGGTGTTACAGTAACCACAACCGAGGGTTCTCCAGATGCAGAGGTAAAGATTCGTGTGCGTGGTGGTGGTTCACTTTCTCAGGACAACTCACCGTTGTATATTGTTGACGGTTTCCCCGTGAACTCCATCAGTGACATCGCTCCAAACGACATTGAGAGTATCGACGTGTTGAAGGACGCTTCTTCAACAGCTATCTATGGTGCGCGTGGTGCAAATGGTGTTGTTATTGTAACGACAAAGAGCGGTAAGGAAGGAAAGATACAGGTAAACTTCGGTGCATCCCTCGGTATTCGTAAGGTGATGAAGGAAGTTGAGGTTCTTTCACCATACGACTATGCAAAATACCAGTATGAAATACAATACGGCAAAGACCAGGAATACGGTGATTGGCGTGACCTTGATATCTGGAAATCAAAAGAAGGCAGCAACTGGCAAGACAAGCTCTTCGGCAGAACTGGTCTGCAGCAGATTTACAACCTCTCTGTAAGTGGTGGTTCTAAGGATACGAAGTTCAACATAAGCTACTCTCGCACAGGTGACAAGAGCATCATGATGGGGTCAAACTACACGAAAGACAACATCAATGCCAAGTTGAATTCAAACTTGAACAAATGGTTAAGTCTTGATTTCAATGCACGTCTTGCATATTCAGTGGTAGACGGCTTGAACTCTGGTGGCGACACTAACGATTCTAGCGCTTCAAACTCAATCATAAACAAGGCTATAACATACCGCCCGGTTGAACCATTGAATGCGACAGCCGACGATGACCCAGATGAAACATCGAATACCGACATCAATCCCTACGACCGTATGAACGGTACCTACAAGCAGCAGCGCCGTTTCCGTCAGGATTATAATGCCGGACTAAACTGGAAACCGTTTAAGCACTTCACGTTCCGTTCAGAGTTCGGCTATACTTGGCGTTATGAAAACACAGACCAGGCATGGGACAAGCTCGCCACACGTAACGACAACACTGGAGCAGGTTCTCCAAAGTCAAAGATTTCTCGTGTTGACGTTCGTAACTGGAGAAATTCAAACACTCTGACATATGATACAAAGAATGTCTTTGGCAATGACGACCGCCTTAATGTACTCGTAGGTCAGGAATGGTCAAGTTCTCAGGAAAATGACTATTACTCAAATACCATAAACTTCCCAACAGACTTCTCGCTTGATGAAGTGCTTGCCCACCAGGGAGCAGGTGAAGCGCTGCCACAGGCAAATAAAATAGGTGCGAAAGACAACATGATGTCGTTCTTCGGACGTATCAACTATACATTTGCTGACAGATATCTTCTCACTGCCACGTTCCGTGCCGATGGTTCAAGCAAATTTGCCAAGGGCAACCGCTGGGGCTATTTCCCTGCCGTAGCATTAGGATGGCGCATTAGCGAAGAAAACTTTATGAAGGATGTAAAATGGCTCTCTAATCTGAAGCTGCGTTTGAGCTTCGGTGAAGCAGGAAACAACCGCATCCCGTCTGGAAGCATCTACCAGCCATTCTCATTCCCAACAGATTATAGTAAGCTTAAAGAGCCATATTTTGACGAAAAGCTAGGCACTGTAATGGAACTTGGCAGCTCAAAGGCCAATACAAAGTTGAAATGGGAAACAACAATCACACGTAACGTCGGACTTGACTTCGGATTCCTCAATAGCCGTATCAGCGGTACATTGGACTTCTATTGGAACACCACCAAAGACCTCTTGATGAAGAGCAAGATATCTTCAAGCTCAGGATATAGCTACCAGTATAGAAACTTCGGTCAGACATCCAATAAGGGAGTTGAACTTGCTTTTAACGCAGCAATAGTTGAGAAGAAAAACTTCACCCTTAACTTCACGGGAAACATTTCCTACAATAAGAACAAGATAGACAAGTTGAATACAGGTTCAGAATGGGACACTAACTACACTATTCCAGATGTGAACACTGGTAACAACTTCCGTGTTGTTGAAGGTGGATCGCTAGGTGAGGTATGGGGTTATCGTCTCCAAGGTTACTATACTGCCTACGATGAGACAAACAACCCGACAGGTGAACTCGTATGGAAGAACAACAAGTGGCAACTTCGTGATGGGTTGGTTGACGAAAGTTCAAAGATTATCGGTTCGCTCGCTCCTGGTTCACCTAAGTTGAAAGTCGACGAAAAAGGTGCAGCAGTCAAGGAACGTCTTGGCAATACCATCGCTCCATGGGCAGGTGGCTTTGGCTTAAATGCTTCTTTCTATGGTTTTGACGCATCGATATTCTTCAACTACCAGTTCGGAAACAAGATTGTCAACGGCACAAAGCTAGGATCATCGTTCTATCACGACACACGCAAGGGATATAACCTTAATGCCGACTTCGTTAACAGATATACAAACATCGATCCTGCAAATGGCTTGTCGCTATCTAACCCAACGACATACGCCACCACAACAGGCGTAACAGAGGCAGAAGCTATAGCACGTCTCAATGCGATAAACGCCAATGCAAGTATCTACAACCCGGTATTAGTGACAAAGATGTATCTTCTTGACTATTTCGTTGAAGACGCATCATTCCTTCGCCTGCAGAACCTGACAGTTGGCTATACCCTTCCGAAGAAACTTCTTAAGAGCGTGTTCCTAAACAACGTACGCTTCTATTTCACAGGCTACAACCTTCTCACCATCACAGGCTATTCTGGCAATGACCCTGAAGTGGATTCTAGCAGCAAGAAGTCGCCGATGTCTCCAGGAGTTGACTATGCGTCTTATCCCAAGAGCCGCCTTTATGTATTCGGCGTAAACGTTTCATTCTAAATTCACAAGGAGCAAACAACAAATGAAAAATATATTAAAGACGATAGTATTGGGAGGAGCGGCATTGTTCTCCGTAACCTCTTGCAGCGATTTCCTCGACCAGAAATCACCGTCGGACACTGATGCCAACAATGTTTGGCAGTCGGCATACTATACGGAGAACGTTCTGAACAAGGCATATGGTCTTCTTTGCGAAGACTACACCTATTCGCAGGTGCTTTGCTATACGTTCATGGCAAATTCCGATATAGAGTTTGCCAACGCTTATGGCGAAAAAGACGCCAAGACCGAAGGAAAGGGACGCGACCTGAACAACTATTATGCCGACAATGACGCCTCTTTCAGCAAGATAGGCTCAGCATGGGACCATATCTACGAGTGTATAGAATATTGCAATAACATAATAGACGGACTGAAAGACTTGAAGCTTGAGGGAGCAACGTCAACAGAAAAGCAGATGCTCCGCTACAAGGGAGAAGCGCTCACCATACGTGCCATGCTTTATCATGAGCTTGTGCGCAACTGGGGTGACGTGCCCTACAGAACGGAACCGTCAAATGACGACCTTTCAAATGTAAATGTAGGAAAGACAGACCGTGATGTTATCATGGACGGTATAATGGCTGATTTGGATGAAGCCATAACCTATCTTCCCTGGGCTGGCGAAAACAGCTATACAACCGAGCATGTAACAAAAGGTTATGCTCATGCCCTCTTGGCACAGATCGCACTGCAGCGTTCTGGATGGGCGATACGCGAGGCTGCCAAAGAAGGCTATGTTACTGCAACAGAGAATAGCGACCCACAATATCCCACACAGCGTTGCAGCGACGAAGAGCGCACAAAGTATTATAAGATAGCGCTCTCTCATCTCAATACCGTTATCTCTTCAGGCAAGCATGCACTAAATCCAAGCTTTGAAAACGAATGGACTAAAATAAACCAACGTACGCTCGATACTGAATATCGTGAGAATATCTTTGAGATACCTATGGGACTTGGTAACTCTAGCGAGCTTGGCTATGGTATAGGCGTTCGTTTTGCCGACAAGACATCATATGCCATTAAAGGCAACTCTTCGGCAAACGTCCAGCTACCATCCACAATGTTCTGGATGTATGACCATAGCGGAAAGGACACTCGCCGCGATATTACTTGTGCACCTTATCAGATAACGTTGGAGGATGGCGTAACTACAGAAACTATGAACGGCAACAGTCCCTTCGGTATATATTGTGCAAAATGGGATGTGCGTAAGTTCAACTCCGATTGGTCGGCCATTGCACAAGTAAAGGACGGCAAGTTCGGAACAGGTATCAACTACGTCAAGCTCCGCTACTCGCAAGTGCTCCTTTGGTATGCAGAGATCCTAAATGAGCTTAACGGCAATCCCGATGATGCTACCGGTGGTTGTGGCATGACTGCGCGTCAGGCACTTGCTGAAGTTCACTGCCGTGCTTACGCAACAGCAGATAAGGCATTGGCACAAGCTTACGTTGCAGGCCTCTCTTCCGACAAGGATGCGTTCTTCAATGCTATCGTTGACGAGAATGCCCTTGAGTTTGCCGGTGAAGGTGTGCGTAAGTATGAACTTGAACGCTGGAACCTTCTCAGTTCAAAGATAGACCAGATGAAGGCGGACTACCGCACTCAGATCTATGAGTATCCGGAAAAGCTCTATTACAAGACATATAAAGACAACGGACTTGTAAAGATCGACATGCAGTCAGTGCGCTGGTACGACCGTGAAGCTCCACAGAATGCTTCAGAATATGAGTATGTAACATTCTGGGGCGATGAGGCAAAGGATTCAAACACAAAGAAGACAAACCTCTCCAACCTGGAATTCATCAGCGGTGGATTGAATGCAACGGTAAAAAACCGTTATTTGCTGCCAATCTATAACTCAACTATCAACGATTCAGAAGGAACGCTGACTAATTCATATGGCTTTATCCATAAATAAAACAAAGAAACACATGAATTTCATTAAATCAAATATCAGCAAGGCCGTATTCGGGGCGTTGTCACTCATGGCTTGTGGAATGTTCACGGCCTGCACCGATGCCAACGATTGGGACGTAGATCCGTCTTACGACCGCCTTTTCCACTCTTCAAAGCTAGAAGTGAAGGCAGGCGAAGACAATGCCGAAGTAACATTCAAGAAGATGCCGGATGTAGAATACTATGTTATTGAATATAGTACCGACTCTCTTTATGACGAAGTGGAAACGACAGAACACAGTGTTGTGCTAGGAGAAGACAAGTCTATTACCTCTTCTCCATATACTATAAGCAACCTCAAAGGAGCAACAAAGTATTTTCTACGTATAAAGTCTTGCGCAACTTCGGGCAAAGGCTCAACGTGGAAATATCTTGACGGCACCGACTACAACTATAGCTTCACAACAAAGTCGGAGCAGATAATAACAAGTGTACTCCCTGGCTCAACAAAGTTAACTGTAAACTTTACCCCTGGCAAGACCATTACAGAGGCACAGGTTGTGAAAGACAATGACACCATTGCTTCAAAGCAGGTTACTGCAGATGAGATAGCAGCCGGTACGCTTGTAATTACTGGGCTAAAGGCTAAGACTTCTTACACCGTTAAACTACTCAACGGCGATGTTGTCAGAGGCTCTATGAAGTTCACAACTACAGAGGCATATCCTGATGGCTACGAGGTGATTACTCTTGCTAGTGGCGACAACATCCGCACCTTATTGCAGTCAGCTACTAACGACAAGGTCGTAGTGGTGTTCCCACAGGGAATGGCATACCAGTCGCTCGCAGAAGACGGCAGTCTCTCATCGCTCAAGGTTCCTGAGAATATAAAGTCAATATATTTCTGGGGCGCTTCAGGCGAGACAAAGCCAGAATGGAAGTTCAAGGGCGTTTCGTTCGAAGGTACAAATATTGATATCGTACGCTTCTATAACCTTAAAATGTACTGCTCTTCAAACAGCGACGGTTACGTACTGAACCAGAGCGGTAGCTTCACAGCTAACTCCGTTCAGATGGAGAAGTGTGAAGTTAAGGATATCCGCGGTATTTTCCGCTTCCAGAACATTACGGAAGGAAAGGTTAGCGAGATAACCATAAACGATTGTCAGATAACAAACATTGGTTCATACGGTATTCTCAACACGAAAGACCAAAAATCTCTTGTGCTCAGTACTGTGAAGATTGCCAACTCTACGTTCAACACCGTTAACTCAGTGTTGACAAACACGAGCCAGAACAACTTCACCATTGACCTTGACCACTGTACTATATGGAATTGTGTACCTGCAACCAAGCCGTTCTTCGACGTTCAGAAGCAGGAGAATGTGATAGTGAACTGCACAAACTCCCTTATCGGAGCTTATTACAATGCAGATGGAACTCAGACCGTTAAGGGACATAGTTTGAAGAATATGGGTGACGTTACGGGCACTTCATATACAAGCGACTTCACTTGGAACACAGGTTATGAGATAGGTTCTCAGATTAGTGAGACATCTGCTCAGCTATGGGAGAAACCTTCAAAGGATGAAGGAAACTTCACTGTTAAGAACTCTACATACAAGAAATTCGGTGACCCACGTTGGATTCCAGCGGAATAGTCTATACGCACTTGTCTAAGTTTAAATAGAAGAGGCGGGAAATGGCATAGCATTGTCATTTCTCGCCTCTTCCCATGCTGCTGCCTGTGGTAATAATTGACAATTTTAGGGGGAATAACCGTCATGCAGACTGTAGCCTTTGCAATTTGCTCCGTAAAGAGTTGGCAGATTGGCGTGATTTATATAATTTCGCATCACTTTAATGTGAGTATCACGCGAGTGATAACATGACTAAAACAAGAAAAACATAAAACAACAGATGATGAAAATCAGTAAACTACTAATGACAAGTGCGGCAATTGCTGCACTCACTCTCCAGCCGGCTGGTGTAATGGCGCAAGGTTCTATACCTTCCTTCCCAGGAGCCGAAGGGTTCGGAATGTATACTTCGGGAGGTCGCGGCGGAGCCGTCTATCATGTAACGAAACTCGATGATGACGGTTCAGAAGGCACGTTCCGATGGGCATGTAACAAAAGTGGCGCGAGAACAATCGTCTTTGACGTGAGCGGCACAATCTTCCTGAAAAGCTCACTAGACCTGAAGAACGGCAACGTCACCATTGCGGGACAGTCTGCTCCCGGTGGCGGCATTTGCATTGCCGATTATCCTTTCACGATAAAAGCAGATAACGTAATACTCCGTTTCTTGCGTTTCCGTTGCGGTAACCGCCATGTTGCCGACCATGAAGGCGACGGGCTTGGAGGAATGGACCGCAAGAATCTTATTGTTGATCATTGTTCCGTGAGCTGGAGCATAGACGAATGTTTGTCAGTCTACGGCAGCACCAACATAACAGTGCAGTGGTGTATCGCATCACAAAGCCTTAACAATGCCGGACACTCAAAGGGAGCCCATGGATATGGCGGCAACTGGGGAGGAAGCGGCTCAACATATCACCACAATCTTATGGCACACCATGTGTCCAGAGTGCCGCGTCTTGGTCCGCGCCCTGGCACACAGGCTGACGAACGCATGGATATGCGCAACAATGTCTTCTACAACTGGGGCGGAAACGGCTGCTACGGTGGTGAAGGTATGAACGTGAACATCGTGAACAACTACTATAAGCCCGGACCAACCACCCTTACACGCAATGCCGGCATACAGCGTCGTCTTGCGGCCCCCGGCATACGCACGGTTGATTACTGCTTGGACAAGACTACTATGGCTTCACGCTACAAGACAGCAACAGGCGAGAGTTGTACGTCAAACAACGTTTCAGGAACATGTATCAAGGGTACGAACTACGTAACAATCAAGGGAAAGAGATACCCGATTGAACACATGGATAGCACAGTCAACACTATAACCGTTGGCGAAAAGGTAATCAACGTGGCATGGAACAGTTGGAAGAAAATGCTCCATGTGTGGTGTAAACTCTACGTGGAAGGCAACTACAACCCTAACTCTGAGGAAATGAATGCCGATAACTTTACATACGGCGTGGCAAACCAGATAGACAAGAGCGGGAATGATGGCACTTATCCTGGAGACGACCAGATAAAGCTCAGTGAGCCGATGACTTATCAATGGGTTACAACACATTCTGCAAAGGATGCCTACGAGAAGGTCCTTGCTTATGCTGGAGCATCTCTCCACCGCGACGCAATTGACGAAGTTATGGTAAGCGATACTCGTAATGGGGTGGCTACCTATACAGGTACAAACTGCACGCCTGGTATCATAAACAACCAAGATGACAACAAACCCGAAGGGGCGGTTGATGACTGGAGCGCATGGCCAGAATTGGCAACAGATACATCCATCGACATAACCGACACTGACGGTGACGGAATACCAGACGTTTGGGAAGATGCAAATGGGCTTGACAAGAATAATGCCGAGGATGGTGCTACAGTATGTGCCGACGGCTATACCAACCTAGAGCATTACCTGAACGGTCTCGTGGCAGAAATTATGGAAAAAGGAAATGAAGGCGGACAATACATTAACGGGAATACCGTTTATGATGACCCTGCTGGCATTTCTGAAACAGTAGCCGAGAGAGTCAAAGATTTCCGTATTTACAACCTTCAAGGCATGCAGATAACATCTCCAGTCAAGGGCGGTATATATATATGTAACGGAAAGAAATTCGTGCAAAACTGATTTCTTACATTCTGAAAGGAAATGTCTCAAATAGAAGTTCCGACATCTTTTCCGCTTCTCTGCGGTTCAGATGTCGGAACTTTCCGTTTTTCTTCTTATTGCCGTTTTGTAGCCCTTGCAAAAGCCCACAGCGTCTTTAGCGTAACTTATAGAATTACGGGGCAAAAGTCTGTAGTTTCTGGACGAAAGCCCGCGGGGTTATATGCGTTGCTCCGTGTTGTTGTATGAGAGCATGCTTTGCGGTACATTTTCTTTCACCGATTTTACAATTACTTCTGCGATAGACTGGCGTACGAAGTCTTTGGGCGTGAGCAGAACAACCTCTCTCACAGGAATAGGTAGGGCAAAGGGACGCACCAGTTCTGCTTGGCTTGCCGACAGTTGGCTGAGAGCCAGTTCGGGAATGAACGTAACCCCTTGACCGCTTTCCACCATTCGCATGAATGTTTCTATGCTTCCAAGAGAGTATTTCGACTTGCTTTCTGTAGCAGATTTCAGGTTACAGAACTTTACAAGCTGGTCGCGGAAGCAATGACCTTCGTCAAGAAGCCACAGAAACTCGTTGCTCAAGTCGGAAGTCTTGATGTTCTTGTTGGCAAAGAGTGGGTCTTTCTTTGCAACGTAGGCTATGAACTGCTCGTAGAAGAGTGTTGTCTGATTGAATATGTCAAGTTCGTCTAATCTTACAGCGATGGCAGCATCTATTTCTCCGCGTTGCATGGCCTTTGTAATCTCAGCGGTTTTCATCTCCAGTATTCTGAAGTCGGTTGCCGGATTCTCTTTTTCCATTTTCGTGAAGAAGCGCGGCAGTAGATAAGGGGCAATGGTGGGCAGAATGCCTATGCGGAACGTGCCGCTCAGCGAGTGACGCTGTTCTTCCACTATATCCTTGATTCTGTTGGCTCGTGTCAGCACTTCCCACGCCTGTTCCACTATAAGTTTCCCGATAGCCGTCGGCGCTACCTGTTGCGAAGAACGTTCAAAAATTTTTGTACCTAGTTCCTTCTCTAGCTTTTGTATCATTGCGCTGAGGGTTGGCTGCGTTACACCGCATTGTTCTGCGGCCTTGGCAAAGTGACGGAGCCTGTAAACCGCCACGATATATTCCATTTGTTGAAGTGTCATATTGAATTGTGCCTTTTGTAGTAGTGCAAAGTTATACATTTACCGATATAGTAAAACACTTTCCTTACCATAATCCGACGAAAAATGGGGATTATCGTGCAATTACCCCTTGGGTTTCTTTTTTTTACTCATGGCAATGGTTGTTCCGTTGACTATTTCTTGTTAATTTTGCGGAAACAAACGCTAACCGCAAAAAAAGAAAAATTATTATAACGAACAATGAAAAACAAGACAATTATCACTTCATTGCTGCTATTCTTCGGTATGAGTGCCGTAGCACAGCAGTTGCCTTATCAAAATCCCGAACTTTCGCCACAAGAGCGCGCTGCCGACCTGTGTGCACGCCTTACTCTTGAGGAGAAAGCCGCCTTGATGCAGAAATCATCACCAGCCATTCCGCGTCTTGGCATTCCGGAATTTGCATGGTGGAGCGAGGCTCTTCATGGTGTTGGCCGCAATGGATACAGCACAGTGTTCCCATCCTGCATAGGTATGGCATCGTCGTTCAATGATAAGCTTATTGAGCAGATATATACTGCCGTGAGCGACGAAGGGCGTGCAAAGAATACGGTACAGCGAAAGACAGGAACTCTGACAACATATCAGGGATTGTCGTTCTGGACACCGAACATAAATATCTTTCGCGACCCGCGATGGGGCAGGGGACAGGAAACTTACGGTGAAGATCCCTACATGAATTCTAGATTCGGGCAAGCTGTGGTGCGAGGACTTCAGGGGCCTGAGGGACATAAATATCTTAAACTTTATGCTTGTGCCAAACACTATGCCGTGCATAGTGGCCCTGAGAAGACACGTCATCATTTCAATATAGAAGACCTTTCACCACGTGACCTATGGGAAACTTATCTTCCAGCATTCAAGGACCTCGTGCAGAAAGCAAATGTGCGTGAGGTAATGTGTGCATACCAGCGCTTTGAAGGTCAACCTTGTTGTGGAAGCACAAGATTGCTGCAACAGATATTGCGTGACGAATGGGGATTTAAAGGACTTGTCGTAAGCGATTGTGGAGCAATCACCGACTTCTTCGGTAAGGGGCGTCACGGTGTCTCGCGCAATGCCACGGATGCTTCTGCAAAAGCTGTCGTCAGCGGTACGGATGTTGAATGTGGAAGCAACTATAAGACTCTTCCCGAGGCAGTGAAGGCAGGCTTCATAACAGAACAGCAAATTGACGTTAGCGTAAAGAGACTTCTTGCCGCTCGCTTCGAACTTGGGGATTTTGATGCGGATTCGCTCGTCGAATGGACAAAAATACCAGAAGGCGTGGTGGCATGTAAGGCACACAAAGATCTCGCTCTTGAAATGGCGCGCCAACAAACCGTATTGTTGCAAAACCGTAACAATTTGCTTCCACTTAGCAAGTCCGACAGCAAGATTATGCTAATGGGGCCCAATGCCGCAGATTCCACAATGTTGTGGGGTATATATTACGGTCAGCCAACACACACGGTTACTGTAAAGGAGGGCATTGCCAATGTCTTGGGACACGACATACCATTTACAAAGGCAACAGACATAACGACTATTCGCGAATCGGAAAGCTTTATTGACAAGCTTGTGGCTGAAGACGGAAAGAATGGCATGTCGGCACGTTATTGGAACAACCCAAAGATGGAGGGTAAACCCTGTCTTGAGAAACGTTATACCACACCGCTTATCTTTGACAACGGTGGAAATACCGTGTTTGAAGCAGGAGTCAACCTGCATAACTTCTCGGCACAATATCACGGGACATTTATTCCTACTGAAGATGGCTCCGTGCAGTTGAATTTCGCCAACACTAACGGACTGAGAATAATCGTCAACGGCGATACTATATATAATAGGTGGAAATCGTCAACCCTTTTGATAAATACACGTGAACTAAAGGTTAAGGCAGGGCAGAAATATGACATTCAAGTAGACCACATGCAGCTGAACGGAAGTGCTTGCCTCTCGTTCGATATAGCAAAGGTTACTGTTCTTACACCGGAAGAGGTGGTAAAGAAAGCTGCCGGAGCAGAAACAGTGATTTTTGTAGGTGGCATATCACCTAATCTTGAGCGCGAAGAGGCACGTGTTACGGAGCCAGGCTTTGACAATGGCGACCGTACAAGCATCGAATTGCCTGAGGCGCAGCGCAAAGTGCTGAACGCTCTCCACGATGCGGGAAAGAAAATCGTATTGGTTAACTGTAGCGGTAGTGCCGTAGCTTTGACACCAGAAACAGAAACCTGCGACGCTATTGTTCAAGGCTGGTATGCAGGCGAACAGGGCGGACAGGCTATTGCCGAAATACTTTTCGGTGATTGCAATCCGAGCGGAAAACTTCCTGTCACGTTCTACAAGGACGACAGTCAGCTGCCGGCGTTTGATGACTACAATATGGCAAACCGTACTTACCGCTACTTCAAAGGCGAACCGCTTTTCCACTTCGGTTACGGATTGAGCTACACTACTTTCGCCGTGGGTAAGCCTAGTTACGATAAAAAGTCTGGAAAGGTAACAGTAACGGTTGAGAATACGGGCAAGAGAGATGGTGCGGAAATTGTGCAGGTGTATGTGCGCAATGACAAGGATGTTGACGGACCAGCAAAGACACTACGTGGCTTCACGCGCGTAGACCTAAAGGCAGGAGAGAAAAAGACCATTATGGTTGACATGCCGCGCGAAAGTTTTGAACTCTGGGATGCAGCAACAAACACAATGCGCGTGCAGAAAGGTAATCATACTTTGTTCGTAGGAACATCTAGTCAGGACAAAGACTTGCAGACTATAAAGGTTAAACTTTGACAGACTACTGCTTCCTTTCCAAGATAAACAAGGAAACAGTGAAACGCTTCTCATAAAAAGCCACGCTCCAATGGTCTATATCCATTTTGGGGCGTGGCAATTTTTTTATAAACTAGCCTGAGACTGGCGTACCTTGACTTGAACTAGAAAAACTTGACACATTTTGAGGCCTACAAATTAAGTCAATGA
>CAVLBD010000011.1:0-63338 GCA_963661195.1 bacterium | reverse complement strand
ACCCGTGACCTCCTGCGTGACAGGCAGGCATTCTAACCAGCTGAACTAACGCACCAAAACTCATATCTTTCGTTTTGCGGTTGCAAAGGTACGAATTATTTTATTATCTCCAAAAGTTTAGACGATTTTTTTTAGAAAAAATATTGGATAAACACTGCATCGCGATAGTTTTCGCCATCAAAGAACCAATCAAAAAGCACTGTTTCACGCTGAAAACCGCTTTTGCGGAAAACCGAAAGCGACTGTTCGTTACGGCTATCCACATAGACATAAAGCTGGTGCAGATGGAGTATATCGCGCGAATAATCCTTAGCGCGAAGTATTGCAGCGGCTGCATATCCCTTTCCACGAAAATCACGGTGAATAACTATGCCAAGCTCCGCACGACGGTGGCGCGGATCAAACGACGTTATGTCGAGTATGCCTACACACTGACCGGAAAGATCTTCCACCATCAGGCGCACTTGTCTGTCGGCATATATGTCGCCCGTCGCATTCGCTATATAATCATGCAGCAAATAGCGGGAATATGGTACATTGGTAACACCTACTCCCCAAAGTTCTGTGTCGTTCTCTATGGAATAGAGCACTTCAAGGTCTTCTGGCTCCATGGCGCGGAAGCGTACACTTGGCAGTTTGTCTTTTGTCATCTCACTACCTCCTGGTCTGTTATAAGCGTCCTGTTGCGTGGGTTATACGTACCTATCAAGACATTCTTGCGCGAATTTTCTTCTAACAAACGTAACATGTCTGAATAACTGAAGAGCGATGTATCAAACACGACATAGTTTGTTACGGTTGGCAACAATTTGTCTAGCAATGCGGCGTGTCCCTGCATGGCGTTGTCAGCTGTGCGTTCAACAAAACTTGCTGTTAATCCTCGACTATCTGCGAGCATTCTGCACGATTTCATATTTTCTGCAGAACAGATAAACAGATATTCAGGTTCTTTCTTTCGCACAGAAAAGAATCCCATGGAATGAAGCGACCTGCCAAGGAGCATCTGCACGAGTGCCACCGTGGCCTTGATATATATAGCAAGTTTTACGGGCAGAGTTATCCAAAAACTGGCATGCCGGTAGTGCTTGCGGAAGAATATCAACATTGCTTCATAGAAGACATGGACATAGCGGAATGATGACTTATGGGTGCTTTCTCCCTTATAGTGAAGTATGGACACGGGCAGATACCAATTTTCATATCCTCCCTTCAGCAATCGGTAAGACAGATCTATGTCTTCGCCATACATAAAGAAGTCTTCATCGAGCATACCGACTTTGTCTATCGCCGTGCGGCGCATAAGGCAGTAAGCTCCGCTTATTACCTCAATTTGAGCCGGTTTGTCCCAGTCGAGATAGCTCATATAGTATTTCCCGAAACGTCGGCTCTTGGGATATTTATTGCAAAGTCCACACATCTTATAAAAGGCCGTTAGCGGTGAAGGCAGCCCACGGCGGCTCTCCATAGCCTTACCTCCGTCGCTCTTAAGCATCTTCACGCCTAATCCTCCTGCACCAGGATGGGCATCCATAAAGGCAAGACTCTCCCGAATAGACTCCTCGCCTACTATTGTATCGGGATTAAGCAACAGAACATATTCTCCTTTTGCCTTCTTTATTGCGAAATTGTTGGCTCGAGCAAAGCCGAGGTTGTGGGTTCCGGCTATGAACTTCACTTCACGGAACCGACGACGCAGATACTCTACCGACCCGTCGCGCGAGTGATTGTCAACAACATACACCTCGGAGGAAATGCCCTCCAAGGCTTTGCGCACGCTCAAGAGACATTGTTCGAGATAGTACTTTACGTTATAGCTGACTATTATTACGGATATTTTCATCATTCTTCAGGGGCAATTTCATTAAGACACCGGCTCTCGCTAGGATAGACAAAAGCCAGACATAAAGCTCCTAATATGGCAAGATAGCCGAATGCCGCCGACAATGAAAGATAATAGAACAGAGCATTGACAACGACTGGCGCTCCAAGCATTGCAAGCCGGAGCGTTCCGAAAAGCATAAGCGAAGAATTTCCGCCCGCAACTAGTCGCCTTTTCACGCTCTTCAAAGAGAAGAGTTTGAGAGACAACGGTATGCAAGCTATTGTGAGGAGCTCCATCAACATGAGTAACACATACTGCATGTTCTGGTCGCTGGCTATAAGTCCTGGCAAAATAATGTCTGCTTCAAAAAGCAACACTATCAACAGTGCCAATACTATATATATAAGAAATTGGGCGAGCAATACACGCTGCACATGTTTTACGTTAGATTCGCCATTATGGATATTGTTATCTTTTCCCATTGGGTTCTGTTTGGTATGCTGTGGGGTTTCGTTTCTATTCAAACGGGGTTCTGTTTAAGATCGAGCGGCCAAGTGTTACTTCATCGGTATATTCAAGCTCATTGCCAACGGATATGCCTCGCGCTATAACGCTCACCCGCCTGCCAAAGGGCTGAAGTCGGCGAGAAATGAAGAAGTTTGTGGTGTCACCTTCCATCGTTGGACTGAGTGCAAGTATTATCTCTTGTATTCCCTCATCGGCAGCCACACGTTCTTCAAGCGAGGAAATCTCTATGTCACCGGGGCCTATGCCGTCCATCGGGGAAATCACTCCGCCTAGAACATGGTAAAGCCCGTTGTACTGCTGCGTGTTCTCAACCGCCATAACGTCCTGAATATTCTCTACTACGCAGACTAACGATGTGTCACGCCGTGGACTGGCACATATAGGACAGACATCGCTGTCACTGATATTGTGACACACACGGCAATGCTTCACGTTGTGTCTGAGGTCTGTCAGCGCTGCGGCAAAAGAGTCTGTTTCGTCGCACTCACGTCTAAGCAAATGAAGCACAAGACGCAACGCCGTCTTACGCCCTACCCCGGGAAGTTTGGCAAACTCAGAAACAGCTTTTTCCAGCAGTTTAGAAGGATATTGTTGGTTTATCATCGCTTCACTTTTCAGTTCAACTTGCAAAGATAGTGCAAGTCGGGCACAATACAAAGCGAAAGACTAAAAGACTTTTTTCTTAATTGCACGTATAAAGCCTGTTTTTCATCAAATACTGAAGCTCCTGCACTTGTTTGTTTAATTGTGTCTATACGGTACTAGTTTGGATATATAAGAAAAGGTGATTACCTTTGCAGGCAAAAAAAGGCAAGTTTAATGGGAAGAAACAAGTTTTCGCAGAACGAAATCAATGAAATAAGTAAGTTGCTACGGCTCAAGAATGCATCAAACAGAGCAAAACAAAAATTAGTGCGACATACATTGCGCACAGATTTTGAGTTCAACATCTCTGACTTTAACGAACCAGGAAAAGCTTTTGGCGAAGTAGAACTGCAGGAAGCCATTAAACGGGGGGCTATTCGCCTTGTTGATGAAGCAACAGCTGCTGACATGAAAGCGAAGCGTTTACGCGACAAGCTGCGCGACCAGGCTGACGAAGAGCAGCGTGCCATAGATTCCGGTGAACAAACGGACTGGCAACAAGCCATGAAAGAATGGAACGAATGGGAAGAAAACGAAAGGAAAACAGAGCAGACACACACTAAACACGAGGGGGAAAAGGTTGATTGATTGTTGTTAGCGGACAGCATATCCCAAACAACACATACATAAAAAAGGAGCAGATTCAACGAAACCAAAGCAATTTTGCATTGCAAATGTTTCGGGAATCTGCTCCTTAACGTTTTTCCTTATACTATTTTATTCAGCTTTCTTAGTTTCAGCTTTGGGTTTTGCCGCAGTCTTTTTCTTTGTCGTGGTTTTGGTAGCGGTGGTCTTTTTTTCTGAAAGACGCTCCACCTTTTTATTCAACTTTTCATTGTCTTCTAAAGCTTTGGCTAGACGTGTCTTCAAACGGATGATTTCATTGTCCTTCATTTCAATCTCATCTCCTTGATTTTTGATAGCCGTAAGCAACGAATCAAGCTGATCGTTATCAATATCTTCCGGATAGAGTGAGTTAACACGACTGATGAAATCACCAAGGATATTCATATAATTAGTGAAGGCATCAAAAGGTGAACTATAAATTCCGCGGTCAAGTCCGACATTAGATGGCTTGGTTGTCATGAAGCGGAAGTTATTGCTAGCCTGCAGATAGTCCCAATCTTGGTTGATACGTGGGTCATTGGCAATGCGCACGCGGTCTGCCACACTATAAAGTTTGTCGAAAGCCTCTCGTTGCATAGGGTTTCCCAACCAACAGCTAACGTCACGTTCTTCGTCAACCCACGAAAGAGTGTCTGGAACATACAGGTTATCAACGCTCTTCATCTTTGAGCATATTTCAGACGGAGTAGAGAATGTTATACCCCGCTGCTTTGCGCACTGCGGAAGAGCCTTGATGAACTCAAGTATATTAGAAGAAAGCGGTTGCGAAATACCCAAAGCCAAAAGCTCCATGAAGATGTTTATCACCTGTTCCTCTTCTGGCAGTGTAGCAATCTTGTTGATATAGTTGTCGGCAAAGAGTGGATAACCCTCCCATTCACTATTGTTGAAACGCAGACTTATGTCGTCGCTCAGTTCAACGTCACGCAAAAGCAACTTCAGATTGGGCGCCATGCAACAATTATACAGATAATGTGGCGATTTCCATCCCAATGCCTGTTTTGCGCCCTCGGTGAGCATTCCCTTGAATCCCATGGCCGCAGCAACACTACCTATCTCATCACTATAGATAAGTGAGGAGTTGCGTAACACGGTTGGCCGTTTTCCAAAATATTCTTCCATCTTTGCCATTTGCTTCTTCACATCGGCCATAAAGCATTCCTCATTTGCCAATGAAGAAAGGCCGTGGGAATAAGGCTCGGCAAGGAACTCTACACATCCCGTTTCATTAAGTTCCTGCAGTTTGGCCAGCACTTGTGGAGCGTGCATCTCAAGTTGTTCAATACCTACACCCGAGAGCGAAAAGGCAACCTTGAAGTAGTCGCCATGCTCCTTTATCATTTCAAGGAAAGTGTTGAGCGCTGGCATATATGAACGCTCTGCGATATCGCTGATGCTACGGTCGTTTTCATAGTCATCGTAATAGTAATGGTCTGTACCGATGTCAAAGAAACGGTATCTTTTCAGATGTATTATCTGGTGTATCTCGAAGTACAAGCAAATTGTTTTCATCTCGTATTTATTTTGAATTGTTTGAATTGTTTTGGACTACCATTGTCCTTGTTATACTAGACAACGGAGTACGTTAAAACTATGAAAGCAGTTGATCATAAAGTTTGCGTATTCTCACTCCCACTTTCTCCCATGTAATTTGGTCTACTTCCCGTTTTCCTTCTTCCTGAAGATAGTGGAAAAGACTATCGTTGTGGCATATCGAATATATGGCATCAGCCAACGCATGAATATCCCAATAGTCTACCTTTATGCAGTTGGAGAGAATTTCCCCACATCCACTCTGTTTTGATATGATCGTTGGCGTTCCGCACTGCATGGCTTCAAGTGGCGAGATGCCGAACGGCTCACTTACGGACGGCATGACGTACACATCGGAATCCTTCAAACATTCGTAAACTTGCTTACCTCGCATAAAACCTGGGAAATGGAATCGGTCTGCGATGCCACGTTCAGCGGCAAGATAAATCATTTGGTCCATCATGTCACCACTACCTGCCATACAGAAACGCACATTCTTTGTGCGATGAAGCACCATATTGGCTGCCTCCACAAAGTATTCGGGACCCTTCTGCATCGTTATGCGTCCGAGGAACGTTACAACTTTGTCCTTACCCGTGTGATCGGGACGTGGTATGTCCTGCAACTCTTGACGCAAAGGATATACGGCGTTGTGCATTGCAAAACACTTGCGAGGATCTTGATGATATTGGTGTATGACGGTCTGACGTGTAAGCTCTGATACACACATGATGCAATCGGCATTGTCCATTCCATCTTTCTCAATAGAGTAAACGGTAGGGTTAACCTTTCCACGACTTCTATCAAAATCTGTTGCATGAACATGTATACACAAAGGCTTACCACTAACCCTTTTAGCATGGATTCCGGCAGGATATGTCAGCCAGTCGTGAGCATGTATGATGTCATATTCTTCAGTGCGTGCAACAACACCGGCTATTATTGAGTAGTTGTTAATTTCGTCGTGAAGGTTCTGCGGATATCCACCAGCAAACTCCATACATCCCAAATCATTAACGTGCATATAGTTGAAATCTGCATAAAGATGATCACGCAAACGATAGTAGTAATCAGGATCCATTACGTTGCCTATACGATTTTTTACATAGTCATAGTCAACATTACGCCACGCAATAGGCACACAATTCATGGCAACTATTTTTGCCGCTGTGCGATCTTCATCTCCAAATGGTTTTGGCAGACACAGTGTAATATCTACGTCTCCCAAAGCATGCAGACCTTGTGTTATTCCGAAATTGGCCGTTGCTAGTCCACCGAACACATGAGGAGGATACTCCCAGCCAAACATTAAAACTTTCATACTGTTTCCCTCCTATTTTAAATATGTGTATTTTCCCAAAAGACTCAGCGTACGCAACGTTTCGCCTACGTTCATGGCAAAAGATATTGCACCGCGTGCCTTGAATGGTGGATTGCCGTCGAACATCTCTGGCAGAGTGCCAAGACAGTTGGTCTGCATCTCATCTTCATAACCCACCATTTGGCGTTCTACGAAGCTTAGGCGCGTACGACGATATATCTTAAGACAAGCCTCCATATAGAAACTTCCGAGCCAAGGCCATGCTGTACCCTGATGGTAAGCAAGGTCGCGTTGCATCTGCGAGCCACCGCATATCGGATTGTATCCGCCACTCTTTGGCGATAGTGTACGCAACCCTTTGGGGGTAAGGAGTTCCCTAGTGCAAACATCCAAAACGGATTTGCGTTGTTCGGGAGCAAGAGGAGAATAGTCTAGAGCTATTGCGAATATCATATTGGGGCGCACGCTCCAATCCATCATATTGCCGTCAACATAATCGAAGAGATATCCGCAATCGTTAAGGAACGTGTCAACAAAAGACTTTCTGCATGCTTCCTGTCTTTTCTCTATACGCGCAGTGAATTCATCGTTACCCGAGAAGCGGTTTAACTTAGCTGCAAAGCCGAGAGCATTATACCACAATGAGTTGACCTCTACGATATAACCGCTACGCGGAACAACAGGTTTGCCGTTGACTGTTGAGTTCATCCATGTCATGACTTTGCCCTTGCCGTTCACATAAAGCAAACTATTTGCATCAAGACGCACATGAGGATGACGACCAGAGAATATGTATTCGAGCATATCAAACACAAACTTTCCGTAGCGAGCATAGCACTTCTCTTCGCCGACGACTTTGCCATATTGTTGTATTGCCCAAACTGCCCAAAGCGGAACGTCGGGCTGGTCTATTTCACTCAGCTCCACAGTTACGGGTTTCCCATCCATAAATTCACGATACCCCTTTTCTGCGGTATCCATTACTTTTTCAAAATAGTCGGACTCATCGATAGACAAAGTGAGCCCTGGCAAAGAAACAAAAGTATCTCTAGCACGGCTCTTGAACCATGGATAACCTGAAAGCAAATAGCATCCAGAGCCTTTCTTTGTATTATGGAATTGGTGGGCTGCATTTACAAGACAATGAAAAAAATTGTCGCGCGGCTTGCGGTCTGCCACTTCATCACAGAACAACTTGTCAAGACCGCTTGTCTTTATTTCAGAAGTAGAGGCAGAGAACACTACACTCTCACCCTTCTTTATGTCCATCTCAAAATATCCTGGTACATAAAGGTCTTCATATGAATCGTAGCCGCGTTCCTGCTCCTTAGGATATTCTATTCCTCTATACCAATCTGGATGGAATACGAATTCGTTTTCTTTACTGAATTGCATATAAAGGTACGGATAACCCTGATACATCTGAGTTTTTATACCATTGTCTACCAATTGGTAGTCCCGATTGGCAGTTGCATTCTCGTGAGTGAACTGCCTTACACTACGAAATGCCAAGAACGGGCGCAAACGCAGAGTTGTGGCACTATGGGCATCTAGCAAAGTGTAGCGCAAAAGTATTCGGTCTTCGTAGTGTTGGAAAACCACTTCTTTCTTCAATACAACTCCACCGACACGATAGATAGTTGTGGGAACACTGTCGCAATTGAATTCACGGATATACTTGTGACCGTTAGGACTGTAATTGTTTCCACGGTACTTGTGAAGTCCTAGATTAAACTCAGCACCATGCTGTACCACCGTCACATCAAGCGACGAGAGGAGCACGTGGTTGGCATCATCGAGTTCTGGCACAGGAACTACAAGCAAACCGTGGTACTTACGCGTATTACAGTCTACAATTGTAGAACAGGCATATGCTCCCGAACGGTTTGTGCGTAGCACTTCCCTTGGCAACGACTCTTCCAGATTGGTCATCAGACTTCTTTCAAATCGAAGATAGCTCATAATATTCTATTAAGGTGTTTATACTATTCAGATAATTGCCATGCGGATGGTGTTTTCATTTAAAGCAACCGTTTGGCAGTTCAAAAATAGCAATAATTGGCCACACTGCAAAAGAATGAGTGTCTTTTTTTGAACACACGCTTGATTTATATGTTGTAAAACATAAAAAGCAACAGACTAGACGGCTTTTACGGATTATAATTAGTAAATTTGCAAAAATAAGATTTCATCTAAACGAATTAAGGCAGAACGGTTGGCACTGAGAAACACCACGTTTGCTGGCTGAGCCTACTACAAACGCATAAAATGACTGTATCGGAAAAATACACCAAGGAAGACATAGAAGAGAAAATTTTCAGTCAATGGCAACCACTCACACCACAACAAAAAGTTCTCCTTTCAGAGAATATCACCGTGGAAGAGTTCGGGAAGAACGAATATATTTATAAGGAACTGGAAATCCCCAAAAACATAAAATGCCTAATAGAGGGGAAAGTAAAAATCTGCAAAAGCGGTATTTCCGGCAGAGACCAAATACTGCGCACCATTCGTCCTTCTGAGCTTTTTGCATTTAGAGCATACCTCGCAGAAGATGACTATCTGACATCTGCTATCGCCTTTGAACGGTCGATTGTCGCTTCTATACCTATGGAACTTATTGTTAAGCTCATGCACGAAAACAATGCCGTATGCATGCAACTCGTAAAGCAACTTGCGACAGAGTTGGGCAAATCTGATATAAGAACCATAAACCTAACTCAAAAGCATATTCGTGGACGATTAGCTGAAAGTATTCTCACACTTAAAGAGCATTATGGTCTTGAACCAGATGGCTATACTCTAGGAATATACTTAAGCCGTGAAGAATTAGCCAATATGTCGAATATGACAACGAGTAACGCCATACGCACACTATCAGCCTTTGCGCAAGAAAAGCTTATAGTAATAGATGGCCGAAAAATAAAAATTATTGCCGAAGAAGAACTATCCAAAATTTCCGAGAACGGATAGTGGACAACTTCAACTATACAGCACAACAATCATTCGGGAATAAGGAAGTTTATGACTTCTTTTTCAACTGTAAATGAATATCCCCCTACAGGTATTTTCATCAAACGCCCATCTACAGACACCATTGCATGAGGAGCTTCAATAACATCAACACGCTGTGTACGATAAGGATGCACACTCTTGTGGTTGAGGAACTTCCCTGTTATAAGAAGATAGAATCCCTCAAGCAATTGCATAATTTCCGGATGATACACGACTGACACATCAAGCAATCCATTATAGGGCACAGCGTTTGGCGTCTGACCATATCCCTCGGCATTGCCTACACACACTGTCATTATACGACGTTTTAGTGTCTCGTCATTTATCTTAATATGCATTTTATATTCGAGTCGCTGAAATATCATAAGAAGCATTGAGAATATGAAAGACAATGTACGCGAACCAAAAATACGGCGCGTTTGATTTCTCAAGTTCATAATGGCAGACAACAAACCTATGTTTACGCAGTTAAGAAAATAACGGTGACATTTATCTCCATTGGCATTGGTATATCTCATGCAACCGAGATCAACTTTCCTTACTCTTCCTTCCTTAAGCCATTTCACAATCTGCTCTATATCAGATTCATTCATGCCCCAATAACGCGCGAAGTCATTCATCACACCATTTGGTATAACGCCTAAGGATATGCTTTCCTTCACATCTTTGTCAGCCTCCATCAAACAATTAACAGCATCGTTCAAGGCCGAATCCCCTCCCACTACGATAATTTTCCTGTAGCCATTGTTTATGAACATAGTTATCAGACGCACTACACTCTTGCTATTTTCGCTCTGAACAAAATCGTAGTCCACACCATTAGCCTTTAGCGCTTTCTCAATTTTAGCCTTGCGACGTGAATGACCTTTCAAACTTTTTCTTGGGCAATAAAGTATGCCCCATCTTGTAGATTCTGTCATAATAATGGTTACGTTTTTCTGTATTTCTTCTATTTTTATTAGAGCAATCGCTCTATTGCTGAGAGTTTAGCATCGATAGACAATGTTGCATCTATCCAATTTATTTTAAAACCACGACGTTCCATTCCTCTAAACCAAGTCATCTGTCGTTTGGCAAACTGATGTATTGCAGTCTCAAGACATGAAAACATTTCATCATAAGTTGTTTTGCCAAGGATATATTCGGTAACGAACTTGTACTCCAAACCATAATAAATAAGATTTTCCGCAGAAATTCCTTCATCAAGCAAGGAACGTACCTCATCAACCATCCCTTCCTCAAGGCGTTGTTTCAGACGGCGGGTGATTTTTTCCCGTCTCACATCACGGTCTACATATAACCCTACTATTACGGTCTCTATCTTTGGGAACTCTCGTTCTATCACTGGTGTTTCGGCATAAGCAGTTTCTATTTCTATTGCACGGATAGCACGCTTTGCTGTATCTATATCTGTTTTGTTGTGCATATTTGAACCATTGAGAGACTTCAGATTCTCAAGAATGACAATCAACTCATCCATAGTTTTCCCCTCAAGACTATGACGAAGTTTAGGATTCTCTGGAACTGGTATCAAGCGATACCCCTTCAATACAGACTCTACATAAAGTCCTGTTCCACCACAAAGTATGGCTCTTTTTCCACGCGCTGTAACATCATCGTACGCACTAAGGAAGTCTCGCTGATATTCAAAAAGGTTATATTTTGTTCCAGGTTCCACAATATCAATAAGATGGAAGGGCAATTGCATATCATTAACAACATAGTCTGCAAGATCCTTACCGGTACCAATATCCATACGGCGATAAACCTGCCTACTATCAGCCGAGATAATCTCTGCATCCAACCTTTCAGCAAGATGAGCAGCTAGTGTTGTCTTTCCACTTGCCGTTGGTCCGACGATGGTCACCATGTGATTCATTAGTATTCTTTTTGACTGGTTACGAATTACAAAGCACACATAACGTATATGCCTTATTATTTTTCAAATGACAAAAGTAATAAAAAAAGGTCGCCCAGCAATGCTGAACGACCCGTTTTTTTATTCTTTGGCAAATAAGCCTAAGTTATTAGCCATTGTACTTCTTCATGATTTTGATTAGCTCAACAACCTTGTGAGAGTAACCAATTTCGTTGTCATACCAAGAAACAACTTTTACAAAATTATCTGTGAGGTAAACTCCAGCATTAGCATCAAAAATAGAAGTGAGAGGACAACCGAGGAAGTCAGAAGAAACTACTGCATCTTCTGTGTAACCAAGGATACCTTTCAGTTCACCCTCAGAAGCTGCCTTCATTGCTGCACAGATAGCTTCTTTAGAAGCTGCCTTCTTCAAGTTAACAGTCAAATCAACAACAGAAACATCCAAAGTAGGAACACGCATAGAAATACCTGTAAGTTTTCCATTGAGTTCAGGTATTACCTTACCTACAGCCTTAGCAGCACCTGTAGAAGAAGGAATAATGTTACCAGCTGCAGCACGACCACCACGCCAATCCTTCATAGAAGGTCCATCTACAGTCTTCTGTGTAGCAGTAGTAGAGTGAACGGTTGTCATAAGACCTGTTTCAATACCAAAGTTATCGTTCAATACCTTTGCGATAGGTGCAAGACAGTTTGTTGTGCAAGATGCGTTAGAAACAATAGTCTGACCTGCATACTTGTCAGTATTTACACCACAAACAAACATATCTGCCTGACGTCCGTCTTCACCTGCCTTAGAAGGAGCTGAAAGAACAACATATTTAGCGCCAGCCTTTAGATGCTTCTCTGCCTTATCCATAGCAAGGAACAAACCTGTGGACTCAACTACATACTCTGCACCAACTTCATCCCACTTCAAGTTTTCGGGATCACGCTCTGCAGTTACGCGGATGTGGTTTCCGTTAACGATCAGTTCGCTCTTCTCAACGTCAGCTTCGATTGTTCCATCAAATTGTCCGTGCATAGTGTCGTACTTAAGCATATATGCCATGTAGTCAACTGGGCAAAGGTCATTGATAGCTACAACCTGAACATCCTTAGCGTTCTCAGCCTCTACAGTTGAGCGGAAAACGAAACGGCCGATACGGCCAAAACCGTTAATACCAATCTTAATCATTGTAATGTTTATATTTTAAGTTGAAAATAATAAATCTTTTATATTTTTAATTACATGCTCCCTTGCAATACCTATTGTCAATAAACAAGGCAAAAGGATTTAAATAGCACAAACATGCTTTTTCCCTCTTTTACGGGGGCAAAGTTACAAAAAAATCTCTACATTTGCATAAACTTTTTCTATTAAATATTTTAAAAAATAAAAATCACGCCAATGGGTAAATTTATCAATGAGTTCAAAGAGTTTGCTGTAAAAGGGAACGCTGTTGACATGGCTGTCGGTGTCATCATCGGCGGTGCATTTGGGAAAATAATTTCGTCAATAGTTGACGATCTTATAATGCCGCCAATAGGCTGGCTCATCGGTGGTGTAAATTTCACAGATTTGAAATTCACGCTGCCTTCAGTTGATGTCGGCTTAGAAAAGTTACAACCTGCAACTATCAATTATGGAAACTTTCTTCAGACAGCATTCGACTTCATCATTATTGCATTCTGCGTGTTCATGCTTGTGAAAGTAATTAACAAAGTTGCGCGCAAGAAAAATGAGGAGATTAAGAAAGAAGTGACTTCTACACCAGAGCCTACAAAAGAAGAGATATTACTTACTGAAATACGTGATCTTTTGAAAGAAAAAGAAGTCATAAAGACGTAGTACACGCAAAAAAACGCACACAATACAATGCTAAATATCATATAGTACAAAATTTTAAAAGCATAACGCTTCATTGTGAGGTTACAAAAATCCCTAGGAAAAACATTATCCTAGGGATTTCTTGTATATATTGTGTAAAGTTATGAACTACATTCCCGCTGCTTTAGCAAGCCAATCGTATACGCAACTACATATTCCAAAGACTAAGATGCCGATAGTGCAAAGTGCCATAGCGAAACGCGTACTGTTATCACTCTTAAAAGTGGGTAACGGTGTTTCAGTTTGGTTTATATACATACATTTGACTATCTTTAGATAATAGTAGAGGCTTGGCACAGTATTTATTAATGCTATAAATACTACAATATATGCCAATACCGAGCCATGCTCAGCTGCAGCCATGAACACGAAAAATTTACAAAACATTCCTGCAAACGGTGGTATTCCAGCTAATGAGAACAATGCGAGAGTCATTAGGAAAGACAACTTAGGGTTAGTTTTATAAAAGCCATCGTAACAACTCATCATTGTAGAACCATTACCTTTGTGTTCAACTACATTGATAACAGTAAATACAGCCATATTGGCTGCGACATATATCAGCACATAATACATTAGTGCCGTGAGCCCCATCGAACTATTTCCTACCAATGCTAACATTATATATCCTGCTTGAGATATGGAACTAAATGCCATAAATCTCTTGAGTTCCTTCTGACGAAGCGCAAATAAGTTAGCTACAGTTATTGTAAGCACGATCACAATATACAGGAGGTACTCCCAATATTCAACAATAGGAGCAAAAACCTTCATAAGAATTGTCATAAGGGCAAAAGCAGCGGCCCCTTTTGAAACGACACTAAGGTATCCTGTCACAGGCGTTGGCGCTCCCTGATATGTATCTGCTGTCCAAAAATGGAAAGGAACAAGTGAAATTTTAAATCCTAACCCACTAAAGAAAAATACAAGTCCCAGTATCGTCAACGGTGAAACTGCAATTTTCGAAGCGACGCCAACAAAATACAAGGTACCAGCAGCACCATATATGAATGATATACCATAAAGCATTACACCACTTGAAAATGTCGCTGTAAGGATAAATTTGGCAGCACCTTCAGCTGAATTCTTCTTCAATTTGTCAAAAGCAACAAGACATGCCATAGGCACAGAAGCCATCTCCAATCCAAGGAAGAACATAAGGAAATGCCCAGACGAAATCATCATATACATACCAAGAAGGGTAGAAATAAGAAGTTCATAGAACTCTCCTTCCTTATTTTTCACACTCCCCTGTTCAACCCATGCTTGAGACATTACAAAAACAACAAAAGTTCCTGCTGTAAGAATGATTTTCATTATATTGGCAGCTGCCGTTGTTACGTAAAGTCCCCCAAATGCTTCTGTAGACTTAGCTGTAAAACACAGCGCAACTTGACAAACGAGCAATGCCCCTGTAAGCAGGCTCAACACAGAATGTTTCTTCTCACCTTTTAAAATTAGATCAGCGAGAAATACTATTACCAAGACAGCTATAAGACCTGCCTCAGGTATCATATTGAAAAACTGACTATAATCCATTTTGTCCTACTTTTACCATTAGAAATTTACAACGCTTAGAATAGGGCCTACTGCATCACTGATAGCATTACTTGCCCAGAATGGGAATGAACCTAAACCAGCCACACAGAAAATGAGGCAACATACAGCAAATCGTTCGTCCCATGTCGCATCTGTCAATGTTAGATAATGTTCATCCTTAACCTTTTCAAAGAGTATGAAGCCTACTGTTCTAAGAATATAAACAGCTGTCACAACAATAGACGTGATAGCAATTATCGTACAACAACGATTGAATGTGTCTGCTTTCTCAAACGATCCTGTAAAAATTGTCATTTCAGCAATGAAACCTGAGAAACCAGGAAGACCAAGGTTTGCCAACCCTGCAATGACATAGCCCACTGAAAGGAAAGGCATTATCTTCATAAGACCACCAAGCTTACGTATATCACGCGTGTGAGTACGACCATAAATCATACCTATAAGTGCAAAGAATAGAGCTGTCATCAATCCATGTGAGAGCATCTGTAATATTGCACCTGTACAAGAAACCTTTGTCATCATAAGAAGAGCAAAAAGCACAAGTCCACAGTGTGAAACAGATGAATATGCATTAATGAACTTTAAGTCAGTTTGGACACATGCTGAAAAAGCTCCATAAACTACAGAAATTGTAGTAAGAATTAGGAATATCCATGACAATTCTTGAGCTGCATGAGGCAAAAGGAACATTGCAATACGGAAACAACCATAACCGCCAAGTTTCATAAGCACACCAGCATGAAGCATTGAAACTGAAGTAGGAGCACAACCATGACCGATTGGAGACCATGTATGGAATGGGAACAATGCCCCAAGCACTCCGAAACCAATAAATACAAATGGGAAAAGAATGTTCTGTATGCCATTAGGAATGTTATTGTTATGCGCAATCTCCAAAATGTTCATTGTAGTTCCACCATTGAAGAAATAGATTCCAACAAGACCGAGGATAATCAAAGCAGAACCTCCCATTAGCATAAGCGTAAGCTTCATTGCCGCATATTCCTTACGACCAGATCCCCAATATCCAATAAGTAAATACATAGGGATAAGAGCGACCTCATAGAACATAAACATTGTGAAAAGATCAATGCTTATGAAAAAGCCGTATACGCCCGTAGACAAGAGTGTAAACCACATGAAGAACTCTTTTGTCAGAGGCTGCAATTTCCATGAGGCAAATGTTCCTGTAAAAACAATAATACTTGATAGGAGCAACATGACAACGGATATACCGTCTACACCTACCGCATAACTAATGTTAAGTGGCTTAAACCATACCGTTGATGACTGCAGGAGCATTTCATCGGCATTTCCGCCTGCACGCTGTTTTATGAAATAGAAAGTGAGCCATATTGACAAAGCCAAGAGACATGTCGAGCCGGCTACCATCACGCCACGAACCTGATTGATGCTACGAGCAAGCCAAAGACCAAGCAACATCAATGCAGGGATTAGTACGAATACACTTAATATACTCATTTTGTTACAATATGCTTATTAATACTAATGTTAATGCTACTGCTCCTGTAAGGAACCATACGGCATATTGGCGAACATCGCCACTCTGCCATGGACGAAGTGATTCACCAGCCTCATTTGCGCCCCAGGCTGTGAAGTCAATAAGACCATTGATTATGTGTTCATCTATCCACTGAACCGGACGTGAAACGAAACGGAAGAGAATCTTATGGGTAACAAACATATAAACCTCATCCATGTAGAAACGCTTGTAAGCCCAACGATGAAGACGAGGCAAAGCTTTATACATTTTTTCTGCAATCGGCTGTTTTTCTCCTTTGTATATATATGTAGCAAGAGCTATGGAGATTATCGCTATAATTGTAGACGTTGCAGCAACATGAGAATCGAAATGCACAGTATAAGTTGTACCTGCGGCACTTACGATTGAACCAAAGCTTGCCCAATTCCAATTAAGGAAACCGCCAAGGGTTGTAAAAACACCAACACCAACAGTAACAACACTAAGGAAGACCAATGGGAATGTCATTGAAACAGGAGCCTCGTGAGGAGTATGTTCTTCATGGAGTTTTTTATTCTCTGTTCCCCAAAATATACCATAATAAAGGCGGAACATGTAAAACGCAGTCATCGCTGCAACCATGGTCATCCACCATCCTACTACAGGTGAATACTCAAAACATGCGGTAATAATCTCATCTTTGGAACTGAATCCAGAGAAGAATGGAATACCAGCAATTGCTAGACATGATATAAGAAACGTGATATGCGTTACAGGCATGTATTTCCTCAATCCCCCCATAGCCGACATCTCATTCGAATGAACAGCATGTATAATACATCCTGCACCAAGGAACAAACATGCCTTGAACATAGCGTGAGTAAACAAATGGAACAAAGATGCCATATACCCCAATTGCGCATGATTATCAAGTATAGCACCATGCTCACCAGGAAGACATACTCCTAAAGCCACCATCATAAAGGCAATCTGAGAAATTGTTGAGAAAGCAAGTACACGTTTTATATCACTCTGAGCACAAGCTACAGCTGCAGCATAAAAAGCAGTAAAAGCACCAACAATGACAACTATCTCCAAAGCCTGAGGAGCGTATTCAATCCAAATAGGAAACATACGTGCTATCTGAACAACACCTGCGACAACCATAGTTGCAGCATGAATGAGTGCTGATACTGGAGTAGGACCCTCCATTGCATCGGGAAGCCATATATGCAAAGGGAACATAGCTGATTTACCAGCTCCACCAATGAACATCAACACGAGAGAAGTTGGCAGAATACAACCTCCTGCTGCAACTGCCCGTGAAAAATCTACGGTTGAGAACTGTTGCATGCCTTCTGCTATGATAACCTCAGAACCAGTAAACGAGAAGTTAAATGAACCTGTATAGTAACCAAAGATAAGAATACCGATAAGGAAAAACATGTCGGCAAAACGGGTTACAATGAAAGCTTTCTTACTTGCATGTACAGCTGCATGTAAGCCATAATAAAAGCCAATGAGCAGGTAAGAACTTACACCTACAAGTTCCCAAAACATATACATTTGGAATATGTTTGTAGCGAGAACAAGACCAAGCATTGACATGGTGAAGAGAGAGAGGAACGCGTAGTAACGCTGAAAACCTTTCTCACCATGCATATACCCAAATGAGTAAACGTGTACCATAAAGCTGACTGTTGAAATTACAATCAGCATCATTACAGAAATAGGGTCAAGAAGTATACCCAAATCAAAATGTAGATTGCCCAGTGGTAGCCACGTATAGTTGAATGGCACATAAGTTGCAAACGTACCGTCTGCAAGGCATGGAGCAGTAAAATACTGGAAAGCAGTGATATAACTCAGCACTGTAACTAGACCCAAGGAACAAGTTCCTATAAGACCAGCTGCTTTATGTGACCAAGCGTATTTATTCCCCGCAAAATCTGGCAAGCCAATGACTAAAAAGCTCAGCAATGGCAAGAGAAGTATCAACAATGTGTATGTAAAGTCCATAACTTATTAATATTTCATATTTTCAATACTGTTCACCTGATCGCTCTTGAAGTTACGGTAAACATTTATAATTATTGCAATAGCCACGGCACTTTCAGCTGCACTCACTCCGATAGAGAAGAGCGTCATAAAAAAGCCTTCCAACTCACTGGGAAAAAGCAATCTGTTGAAAGCTGCGAAATTTATATCAACAGCATTGAGCACTAACTCCACAGAAATGAGCATGGCTATAAGATTACGGCGAGTAGCAAAGCCAAAAACGCCGATAAAGAACAGAAGTGCACTAAGCACGAAATAATATTCTACTGGTACCATAATTACTTTTCCTCCTTTTCTTCTTTACGTGCAACAACAATACCACCGATGATGCATGCCAACAGGAACACAGATATGAACTCAAACGGGAGAACATACTGAAATTTATCGCTGCCAACAAGAGCTTTTCCAATTACATTCATTGGAACCTCTTTATCTGCTATCTGACAAGCACTAAAAAGGAATTCATTCTTAAGAAGCACGATTGTCACGGTTAAGAATCCAGCCAAAGCCACGAGCGCTGCGCCGATAGCCTTTCCACCTTTAACACGCTCTACAAGACCTTGAAGAGTGCGACGATTGACAAGCTGAATTGCGAAGATATACATCATCGTTATACCCCCTGCATACACGCTAAGCTGCGCAGCACCGAGAAAAGTGTAATCAAGGATGAAATAAAGTCCAGCCACTCCGAAAAGAACGAATAGCAGGAACGTTGCGGCACGCATTATGCGTTTAGTTACAACACACATAACCGCTGAACCGAGTATGACCACGGCAAGTATACCGAACATGAGAGTATTAGCCATTTATATTGTGTCCTCCTTATTTTATCTTGGTGTTAAATTTTCCGATTTCAAGCGGTGTCCCTCCGCCAATAAGGTTTGGCAAACTACCACCCTCATAAACTTCCTTGTCAAGATGAAAAATGAGTTTATCGCGGTCAAACACAGCATTCTCAAAATCGTTTGTAAACTCTATTGCATCGAAGTTACACGCATTGACGCAAAGCTCGCAAAACATACAATCGCCTAAATCGTACCTATAATCGGTAAGCTGGCGCTTCTTCTTTCCTGTTTCGGGATTCTCTACCATTTCAGAGAGAATCTTAATCGTCCCGTTAGGACAAGCTTTCTCACACATAGTACAAGCTACGCACTTATAGCTTTTGTCTTCATTGCGTTTGAATACAAGCCTTCCGCGATGGCGCTTCGACACATGAAGCGTTGTTTTTCGGTTCTCTGGGTATTGCTCTGTGCTTTTTTGAGTGAAGTATTCTTTAAAAGTAGTCTTCATACCAATGGCCAAAGTTTTTACCGCAGAACCGATTTCGCCAAAATATGATTTGTTATTGTCTTCCATTTCTTGTTTATCTCCTTCATTTAAAAATGCCATCCAAATGCTACAACAATAGTCATGAGCACGAGATTAATAAGACAAAGCGGCATAAGGTACTTCCATTCTAGCTTCAAGATCTGGTCTATACGCAAACGCGGGAATGTCCAACGTACCCACATAAGCAACCATACAACAGCGAATGTCTTGCCAAGGAACCACACTATACCTGGTATCATGTCCATCAAAGAATCAAATCCAGCTATACCTATGTTTACTGGTGCCCAGCCACCAAGGAACACAGTGGTTGCCACTCCTGAAACAACAAATAGGTTGAGATACTCTGCCAAATAGTAAAAGCCAAAGCCCATGCCAGAATATTCTGTATGATATCCTGCCGTCAACTCACTCTCTGCCTCTGCTAAGTCAAAGGGTCCACGATTAGCCTCAGCATTGCCCGCCACGAGAAATACAAGGAAAGCAATGATTGCAGGAATATGTCCCCTAATAATAAGCCAATTCCACGGGCCAGTCTGTTGACCAACGATCTCACTCACTTGCATTGAGCCAAATAAAATTACTGCCGTGATAAGACAAAGACCGAGAGACATTTCGTAAGATATTAGTTGGACTGCACCACGCATAGCGGATACGACACTATACTTATTGTTACTAGCCCAACCTGCCATAAAGATACCAAGCACTCCAATACTAGAAACGGCAGTGAGCAAGAATACCCCCACATTAAAGTCGAGCACACCTGCACCCTTGTTCCATGGCAAGAAAGAGAATGTTCCGACCGAAGCAATAATTACGAGAAATGGGGCCGTGTAATAAAGAATTTTATCAGCTTTGTCTACTGCAAAGATTTCCTTGATGAGCATTTTGAGCACATCGGCAAAAACTTGTAGTAAACCCCAAGGCCCAACACGCATGGGGCCTAAACGACACTGAAAGTAAGCGCACACCTTACGTTCCATGAAGATGAGGATTATGGCCAACACGGCATATCCCACCAACAACAGAACGCCAACAAGTACACACTCTATTAGGATCGACAAAAAGCTACCAAGACCGAGAGTATCGCGGAGGAGTGCGTCGAACCATGTTGTCACTAATGAAAAATCAAACATTCTTGATTGTTTTAACGTTTAATGCATGTTGTGTTAATTATCTGTCGATGTCAGGTATGACAAAGTCTATGGCCGCACCGGTTGTTATAAGGTCGGCTATTTTCTGCCCTCTCAACATCTTGTCAAGAGCCCCTGTGAGCGTAAGTCCCATAGGACGCATTTTCATACGATATGGACTCTTATCACCTTTTGAGTCTAGGTATACACCAAACTCTCCACTAGCGCCCTCAACAGAAAAGTACCATTGCCCTTCAGGAACCTTTATAATAGGTTTCTGTTTGATGTAGAACTCTCCTTCTGGTATATTATCAATAAGTTGTTCTATTATGTTAAGGCTTTGATAGAGTTCTTTAATATGCACATAATAACGATCCATAGAGTCACAACCATTCATGGTAATTTCCTGCCATTCGACTTTATCATAGCAATCATAAGGATGACGCTTACGCGTGTCGTTCTTCCATCCTGCAGCACGTCCTGCAGGTCCAGTCACGGCATAATTTACACAATCATCATACCCCATCGGGCCTACTCCAACTAAACGGTTATGAGTAATTACATTATCCCCGAAGACATCAAGGTATTCCTGAATCATAGGACGAAGATACTTGCACAATTTCTTTACATTGACTACAAAATTGGGATCAATGTCAGCCTGCAGACCACCAATACGATAGTAATTCATTATTAATCGTCCGCCTGTTGTTTCTTCCATCACATTAAGCACGTGTTCGCGATCACGCATACAATAAAGGAAAGCTGTTAACGCTCCTAGGTCTTGCGCTGTACAGCCGAGATACAGAAGATGGCTGTCTATACGCTGTAACTCATCCATTATTGTACGAATATAATGAATACGGTCAGATAGCTCTATACCCATACCTTCCTCAATAACACCTACCAAAGCGTGGCGGTGCATCATTGCCGAAAGATAGTTGAGGCGATCTGTCAATGCGAGAGTTTGTGGATATGTCATACCTTCCCACATTTTTTCTATACCACGATGGATATATCCCAAATGAGGATATATTCTCTTTACCGTTTCACCATTAATTACGGTTTGTAATCGGAGTACTCCATGAGTAGATGGGTGGTTTGGCCCGATATTCACTACATAGTCATCTTTATCAAAGAGACGATATTTCGTTTCTTTGAGATGTCCGTCTTCTGTTAAAGAATATTCCACCGTATAGTCACTTTCGGGTTCGTCCGTAAGGGGGAAACGATTTGCTTCCGGACTCATGTCAAAACCTTTGCGCAATGGATGTCCTATAAAATCTGTACGCAAGAAAATGCGTCTCATATCAGGATGTCCAAGAAATTTTATACCTACAAAATCGTAAACTTCGCGCTCAAGCAAATCTGCAGCTTTCCACAAGTCAACTACACTCGGTATAACATCGCTTCCATCAAATTTCTTTGCAATTGTCTTTACAGAACAACGCTCATTGTTTTCCGTGTTTTCTAAGATGTATACACATCCATACCCTTCTTCACCGAAGTCTTCGCCTATTATTGTAACAAGGTAGTCGAAATGCTTCGCGTTCTTAAGCTTGGCCATCTCCTGGCCGAAGTCATCGAATGAGAATTCTATATTGTCAAGTTTCATGTCTTATACCTTATTATATATTTATACGTTTTCAGCTTTACAACAGCCTTCGGTATCAGTCTTTGTCTGATTAAAGTCCACGGGAACGTCACTCACAATAATCGGCTCTTTATGTCCAAGCAATTTTACATCGGCAAGATTCTCATTGCTAAGACCACGAAGCCCACCTTTTGACATTGAGAGTTCTTTCTCCTCTTTGGTCATTTTATGATTTGCTCCTCCGAAGAATTTCTCTATTTTTACTTTTCGCTGTAACTGCATCATTCCGTAAAGAATTGCTTCAGGACGTGGGGGGCAACCAGGGACGTAAACATCAACAGGCACTAATTCGCTTATACCACGAACCACATTGTAGCTATTTTTGAACGGGCCGCCACTTATTGTACATCCGCCCACGGCAACTACATACTTTGGCTCGGCCATTTCATCGTAAAGACGCTTGAATACCGGTGCCATCTTATTGGTTATTGTTCCTGCACACATAATAAGATCAGCTTGACGCGGAGAGTTTCTTGTAACCTCAAAGCCAAAGCGTGAAAAGTCGTAGCGAGCACAACCTACCGACATGAACTCAATACCACAACAACTCGTACCAAAAGTAAGAGACCACAAAGAATTACTACGTCCCCAGTTAACAAGTTGGTCAAGTGAACCGAGCACAACGTTACATCCACCTTCGTGAAGTTGTTCTACAATTTTTTCAAGCGTTTCGTTATCCTTGAACTCATCGTAAGGAATGCTCTTGATTTTTGGCTTTCTTACTTCCATTCCAACGCTCCTTTCCGCCACGCATAAGCGAGACCAAACACTAATACTAACAAGAAGAAGCCAATGCTACAAAGTGCCATCGGCCCGAATTGCTTGACTGCTACAGCCCAAGGGTAGAGAAAAACAGTCTCAATGTCGAACATCAGGAAAAGGATAGCAAAGAGGTAGTACCCCACATGCATCGGCAACCAAGAGGTACCGCGGGTGGGTATACCGCACTCAAAGGGCTCACCCTTCACCGGGTTGTACGAACGGGGACCAACGAGTTTCGCAACTACGTATGCTCCTACTACCAATACAACTGCCGTCAAGATAACGGTAATAAATAGGATAAAATACATAAATATTTTATTTGAATAAAAAATTTGACTGTCAAAATCCTTTGCAAAGGTAAGCAAAATTTATTACTTCATGTAAAAGAAATTTAAGAAATACGGACGTAGAGAAGAAGAAAATTACATTTTCATCTATTAACAACAAATTATGCAAACACATTGGAAACCGGAATTTACAAAACCCCACTACATCATCCACAAAGTAAGTAATTGCAATAAACATCCATCACATTTTATAAATGTAATAGCATACCCTCCATAGGGGTTTTCATAACATTCTCAACCCGAAGTTGACACATAGCGGCCGCTTCCTCTAACTCATTCCGGAAATAAAAAGCTATGCTTCCCACAGCCCCTATAGAGAGATCAGAACGTTCGTACCGACAAACATTCTTGTTGAAGAAATCTATAAAGTTATTAACAACGAGAGGACGAACGCCTGGACATTCTATATGCTCCTTAATAAAAGGTGAGAACGAAGCCAAATAACGATTGGGCAATGGTTCACGATAAGTACGACGTATAATACCATCTAATGTCTGTCCTGAAACAGAAAGGAATTCGTTGCGCAAATCATCAGGCAAAACTCCTTTGAATAAAGCGTTAAGAAAAACACGTCCAAGTACAGCTCCACTACCTTCATCACCAAGAACATATCCCATGGGAGGAATATTGGCAACTACTTCAATGCCATTCCATAGACAGGAGTTTGAACCTGTACCTAAGATACATGCAATCCCTTCATGATTTCCACATACTGCAATGGCTGCAGCGTCAATATCACTAGCTACAGTTATGTGCCCACACGATTTAGGAAAGAACCGATTTAGCAATAAAACAAGATTTTCAGCCGTTTGAGGACGACATCCGGCTCCATAGAAACGTATTTGGCTAATCTGCCCTATCAATATACCCATCTGTGGTAAAAGTTCATCAGTTATTATTTTTTCCATCACAGAAAAGTTCTGATGAAACGGATTTATACCTTGAGTACAACAACGTAAAAGTTGTTTATTTTTTTTCACAACGCACCAATCTGTCTTGGTACTTCCACTATCAGCGAGCAGCAGAAGTCCATCTGTCGTATATGTCTTACTATGCATGAAAATATCAATTAAGAAAAATCGTGGCAAAAATAGCAACAATCTTGAAAAGATGTAGTATTTTTGCAAATGAAATTAACTTTACAGGATGAAAAAAAGACTCTTTGCAATTTGTCTCCTTGTTATGATATTCTGCCTTGACAGTAGTGCTGTATTAAAGGAGAAAGATCTCAACAACACACTATCCATTCTGCGTAGTGAGCTAACAACTAGCTATCGTGAACAAAAGTCAACCCAATTGAAATTCAAAGACGGCAGCGATCGCGTAAAAAAGAACCTCTTCGCAATACTCTCGAAGAGCAACCAAAACGCTCTGATGCTCTACTCACAAAAGCCGGACTATGTTTTTGACCTTACATACGCATGTCATGAGGCAACAGACCAATTTCATAATTTCCGCCAAAGCGCTCTGCCGTTCCGATCATATATATCACAACTAGACACTGAGATCTCTCGTTATGATAGCCTTGTCAATGCACTTCAAATAATGCCTGTACTAACGCTCAGCGACAGGGCAAGAACTGATCGTAACGTATGTCTAACACTTGCCGTCTGCATTCGCAACAATATGCAAGAGAGTAAAACCATGTTGCAGGATTACATCCATTACTACGACATGACAGAAACTCACCTAAAAAGCCTCAACGACTATGCGAATAACAGATATGCAGAAATCCAAAGTTCAATATTCAAAAATGGCGGAGATAGCTATTTCAGCATACTTGCAAACCTTGGGCAGCAAGTGAGCAAAACAGCTGAAACCGTTAGCGACAAGTACCATTCTTCGAAAAAGGTTCAGTCACAATGGGATCCACGTATGATATTCGGTCTTTTCTTAAGCATAATCTTCTATGGAGTAATTGCTATAGTACTCAATCAGTTAGCCATTAGATTTCTTATGCCAAAACGTTTCCAAACGGAACAATTCTGGCTAAAACGCCCATGCATAATGATGGCAACAACAACAGTTACTTTTGCAGTTCTTTTAGGCATTATACGTGGAACTGTAAACCAAAATTTCATTATGATGGCTAGCAATCTGCTTGTAGAATACGCATGGCTGCTTGGCGTAATACTCATATCTTTGTTGCTCAGAGTTGATGGCAAGCAAATAAAAAGTGCATTCCGCATCTACTCGCCACTTGTTGTTGTTGGGTTCATAGTCATAACATTCCGAATAATACTTGTACCGAACGACCTTGTAAACCTAGTATTTCCACCAGTTCTTCTGTTTTGTACACTATGGCAATGGAACGTAATTAAGAGACACAACGAGAAGATACCACGCTCAGACATGTTCTACACATACCTTTCTCTAACAATTTTTATAGCTAGCGTAGTATGTTCGTGGATAGGCTACACCCTATTGAGCGTGCAAATGCTTATATGGTGGATAATGCAGTTAACATGTATCCTTACCATTAGCTGCATCTCGGGTTGGCTAGCTGAATACGCCGCAAAACACAAAATTGAGGAAAAGCCTGTGAACCAAACATGGAACTACTATTTTATATTGAAAGTGATATTACCTCTCATGTCAATTGGTTCCGTATTATTGTCAATATACTGGGCTGCAGATGTGTTCAACTTAAGCGACATGACAATGAGAATTTTCACTGCACGCTTCATTGACGTGAGCAATTTCCAAGTTAGCATGTCTGCCATAGTTACAGTGATTGGTTTATGGTTTGTATTTGCATACATAAGCAAAATGACAATCGCATTTATGCAAATGCATTTTGAGAGAGTTGATTCTCGTACAGCAGCGAGCCGTAACGTGATGGGGAAAAACGTAGTACAAGTTATTGTATGGGGGATATGGTTGTTAATCAGTCTATCAATACTCCATGTGAGCAACACATGGCTCGTTGTCGTATCTGGAGGTTTGTCAACCGGTGTCGGTTTTGCATCTAAAGACATATTGGAAAACATTTACTACGGCATATCGCTAATGGCTGGCCGCATAAATATTGGCGACTGGATTGAATGTGACGGCACCCGTGGCAAGGTAAGCAGTATAAGCTACACAAGCACAATGATTGAAGCAACCGATGGCTCTGTAATAGCGTTCCAAAATTCGCAGTTATTTACAAAAAATTATAAGAACCTTACACGCAATCATGGATATGAATTGTCGGTTGTAAAATTCGGTGTGGGCTATGGCACAGATGTTAAATTCATGCGCAAAGTTGTGATAAGCGCAGTAGAGGCCCTAAACATACCATATGTCGACCCAGAGAAAGCGATGAGTATTCTTTTTACCGAATTTGGAGACAATAGCATAAACTTCAAATTTATATGTTGGGTTGATGTAACTAAGCAGGTGGCAACAGAGAGTCAGATCACGGAATGTATATACAATGCACTTAACGATAACGGCATAGAGATGCCTTTCCCGAAGAGAGACGTTTATATAAAAGAAATGGTTCAGGGATAAAATTCAGATAATGCATTCACCTTTAATATCTAAGAACAAGAATGCATTAAAAAATAACGAAAGCAACCGATTCATATGCATTATTAAATTTACGCAAAAGAATCGGTTGCTTTTCCAACTTATTTAACATTGGCATTTTACTATATAATGCCAAAATGTTGAAGGGCCTTCATTATGCCATCATCGTCTACAGTAGATGTAATATAGTTCGCAGCCTGCTTTACCTCATCGCTAGCATTGCCCATTGCAATTCCAATGCCTGCAGTACGCAATATGGGAATATCATTGCCGCCATCACCAAACGCAATAGTCTGTTGTAAATCTATACCCAATGCTACAGCCATTGCTATCAAACCATTACCTTTATCTGCTGCAACAGAAGTGATATCTGTAAAGGATGGATGCCAACGTCCAGAAACGCACCCTGAAATTTGAGACATAAGAATCTCCTCATGCTCAGAACTGAAAAATGGACTAAGTTGGAAAATATCTTCACTGCAAATCATCTCCTCCGCAGAAAGCCTCTTGTCTATGTTTGTCACACAGAGTCCTTTTACGAATATCTCCTCAAATATAGGCTTAGGATTAAGCAATCTTACACCGCTTTGTCCTACCACAATACAACAATAGTCATTATCACGCACGTCATCCAAAATTCTTTTCAGAGAGCATTTATCTATCGGCACGCGATTCACAATTCTGCTACCAATAAAGCACAAAGCTCCATTTGTTGTCATGTAGCCATCTATATACTGCTCTATTGATTTTAAGTTGGTTATAAGTTGTAATGGACGTCCTGTTGATATGTAAACACTTGCTCCATTTTCTTTAGCAGTACGTATAGCCTCAACGGTTGATTGTGGTATGGCATGAGTTTTAAAACTTATTAGAGTGCCGTCAATGTCGAAAAAGAGTGCTGGATGCATAATCTGTTTAAATGTTTGTATCAGTTTTTCACTCTTGCTATTGCACTTGCACCGAGAACAGCAGCTCCGGCTCCATCAAGACTACTCAATAAGAACTTTGCTTTTCCGCGGAAGATTCCCATCACGTTGTCGTTGTAACTTTGCACAAGTGGTTTCATAAGCAAGTCACCAGATTTTGTAAGTCCTCCGAAAAACACGTAAGCTTCAGGAGAGCAGAAAGCAGTAAAGTCAGCACATGCTTTTCCTAACAACTCTCCAGTAAAATCAAACACGCGCTTTGATAAAGCATCCCCTTTCATTGCCGCTCTGCATACGTCAAGTGATGTTATGTCTTCTATCGGCATCTCACGCAATAATGACGGTTTGTCATTTTCTGTTAGATATTCACGTGCTGTTCGAGCCACTCCTGTAGCTGAACAATAAGCTTCCAAACATCCACAACGTCCACATCCACATATTCGTTTACTGTTTGGCAAGATAGTAACGTGCCCTAACTCACCAGCCAATCCATCAGATCCATAAATCATATGGCCATTAAGCACGACACCAGCCCCAACACCAGTTCCGAGCGTTATCATAATAAAGTTCTTCATCCCCCTAGCTACGCCATATTCCATCTCACCTAGTGCCGCAGCATTTGCATCATTTGTAATTGCAACAGGCAAAGATAGACGGTCGCAAAACATCCTTGCTAAAGGTACAGAACATTCGTGCGCCCAAGTGATGTTGGGAGCGAAATCTACAGTTCCTGTATAGTAATTAGCATTTGGCGCACCAATTCCGATTCCTTCAATACTATTTATTCCTCCCACCTGTTCTATCAAAGGCAAAAGAGCCTCTACACCAGCGCTTACAAAAGTTTCTGCAGTATCATATTGTTGAGTTTTTATTGATGTTTGGCCAACGATATTGCCAGAGGTATCAACAATACCGAACACAGCATTAGTTCCACCGAGGTCTAATCCTATAACATAGGGCCTTTCTGTTAATTGTGATTCCATAATCAATCGGTTTTAGTCTTTTGGTAAATAAGGTTGTTTACTGACTACAAAGTTATGTATTATCTAGTAAAAAAGCAAAGGACACAACCATCTGTTTTTCTAAACGGAGGGAATCAGTGACATTTGTCAACTATTCAACACACTTTTCACGGGTATTTCGCTATGCGCACTTACCACAAGTATCTCGTTTTCCGTGTGGAACTTTCTACAAGTATAAATTTCGGCTTTGACGCAACATATAAAGATACATAGACAAACAATTATTTATATACAAAACTTGTATCTTTCGTAAAAAATATAGAACTTTGCACTCATTATGCCATTTCAGTTTCATATTAACATACTGGATTTGTTGTGCAAGGGCGTATTAATAGGCATTCTTGTGTCTGCGCCAATGGGACCGGTGGGTGTATTGTGTGTCCAACGCACGCTCAACAAGGGACGATGGTACGGCTTCGTAACAGGTGTTGGTGCGTGTCTTAGTGACTTTATATACGCTCTAATTACAGGACTAGGAATGTCTTTCGTAATGGATTTCATAAGCAACGAACACTACCGCTATATATTACAAATTAGTGCAAGTATCATTTTGTTGGCTTTCGGTATATATTCTTACCGTAGCAACCCTATGAAAAAGGTACACATGAGTAAAAGAAGTGGCAAAGGCTCAATCGTACATAATGGCGTAACGGCATTTCTCGTTACATTTTCAAACCCACTAATCATCATGCTCATGATGGGACTTTTCGCACAGTTTGCCTTTATCATACCCGACCATCCCCTTGAGATGTGTGCTGGATATATAGGTATAATATCAGGAGCATTGCTTTGGTGGTATGGACTGACATGGCTAATTGACAAAATAAGAGGGGTTTTCGACAATAGCGGCATACTCATTATCAATCGTGTGGTAGGAAGTATAGTAATAATCCTATCTGTAATTGTGCTAATAGGCACAGTATTCAATTTATACACACTTCCCACAATGTCACATTAATTTACATGTCATAAAGTATAATACATACTGTTGTTCAAACAATTATCACATACATGTTTATATCACAACAACTCCGAAAAAAAAACATAGCGGAATACTTGCTATACATGTGGCAAGTGGAAGATATTATAAGAGCATACGATTGCTCATTAGCAAGGATACGACGTGAATATATTTCCACCTTTAATTGTAATGATGAAGAAAAGGAGGAAATGATTGATTGGTACGGTAACCTTGTGCGCATGATGAATAGTGAAGGATGCCGGGAAAAAGGGCATTTGCAGATAAACAAAATTGTGCTTCAACAATTGTATGAGCTCAATACCCTGCTACTTTCTGATGCAAAATTTCCATTCTATAATAGTGAATATTACAAGGTATTGCCTTTTATCGTAGAACTGCGCAAACGCGGCAACAACAATAATGAAGACGAGATAGAGACATGTTTCAATGCGCTATATGGTGTAATGATGTTGAAACTGCAGAAAAAAAGCGTGTCACCAGACACAGAACACGCAATAAAGGAAATTAGCACATTCATAGGTCTGCTCTCTGATTATTACCACAAGGACAAAAACGGAGAATTGCAACTCAGCGATGATTGACCGCAAAATCAAAAAAATCATATAGTACACAATGAATATACTCGTGACAGGAGCTGGTGGACAGCTTGGCAATGAAATGCAGATTGTTGCTAAAGGAAGTAAAGATAATTACATTTTCACCGATGTATGCCAAGGCTACGAAAACCTTGATATAACATCACTTGAGAAAGTAAGAAAAACGGTCAAAGAGAAAAATATAAAGTGCATCATTAACTGTGCAGCATGGACTAATGTTGACGCGGCAGAAACTGCAGGCGACATCGTAGAAAAGCTGAATGCTATCGCTCCGGAAAACTTAGCCAAGGCTATGAAAGAAGTTGACGGGTTGTTAGTACACGTGAGTACCGACTATGTATTCGGAGGTGAGCCATACAACACTCCATGCAATGAAAAACAAACCGGAACACCTACTGGTGTTTACGGATTAACAAAACTACATGGCGAACAGAGAATAGTTGCTACAGGTGTAAAGCACATCATACTCCGAACAGCATGGCTATATTCAGAATATGGGAAAAACTTTGTAAAAACGATGCTTAATCTCACTGCAACGAAAGCGCAACTTAAGGTAGTGTTCGACCAATGCGGCACTCCTACATACGCACTAGATCTTGCAAGAGCAATCAACCACATAGTAGAAAACAGATTGTATGAAAACAACTCTGGCATATACCACTACTCCAATGAAGGCGTTTGCAGTTGGTATGACTTCACTATAAAGATTGCACGATTGGCTGGCAATACAAATTGCGATATACAGCCATGTCATAGCAACGAATTTCCAAGTCCTGTAAAGAGACCTGCCTATAGTGTACTTGACAAGACAAAGATAAAAAACACATTCGGCATCAACATACCATACTGGACTGATAGTTTGGAACAATGTATGAAAAATATGGACATCATTAATATATAAGATAAAATATAATGGCAAACGAAATAGAAAGAAGACGCACATTCGCCATAATATCACACCCTGACGCAGGAAAAACGACACTGACAGAAAAATTTCTGCTCTTCGGAGGACAGATACAGGTGGCAGGAGCCGTAAAAAGTAACAAGATAAAGAAAACCGCCACATCAGACTGGATGGACATCGAAAAGCAGCGTGGTATATCGGTTTCGACCTCCGTGATGGAATTCGACTATGAAGGTTATAAGGTAAACATTCTTGATACTCCTGGTCACCAAGACTTTGCAGAAGATACTTATCGCACACTGACGGCTGTAGACTCTGCCATTATTGTTGTTGACGGTGCAAAGGGTGTTGAAGCACAGACAAGAAAACTCATGAACGTATGCCGCATGAGAAATACGCCTGTTATTATCTTCATAAATAAAATGGACCGTGAAGGACGTGATCCATTCGACTTGCTTGATGAGTTGGAACAAGAACTCGAGATAAAAGTGCGCCCCCTTTCATGGCCTATTAACCAAGGAGCTAAATTCAAAGGTGTTTATAATATTTACGAAAAGAAACTTGACCTTTTCACACCAGACAAGCAACGCGTAACAGAAAAAGTAGAAATTGACGTAAACAGCAAAGAGCTTGACGCACATGTTGGAGAGCAAGATGCAATCAAATTACGTGAAGATCTAGAACTCGTTGATGGAGTATATCCGACATTCAACGTAGAAGAATACCGCGAGGCTTCCGTTGCACCCGTTTTTTTCGGATCAGCACTTAACAATTTCGGAGTACAGGAATTGCTCAATTGTTTCGTGGAGATAGCCCCTAGCCCACGTCCCACACAAGCTGTAGAACGTATAGTAATGCCAGAAGAAAAGAAATTCACAGGCTTCATATTTAAGATTACTGCAAACATTGACCCCAACCACCGTTCGTGTATCGCATTCTGTAAAGTATGCAGTGGAAAGTTTGAACGTAACAAACCATACCTTCATGTAAGACAAGGAAAGACACTACGTTTTTCATCCCCTACACAATTTATGGCACAGCGAAAAAGTACGATAGAGGAAGCCTATCCTGGAGACATTGTAGGACTGCCAGATAATGGTATATTCAAGATTGGTGATACTTTAACGGACGGGGAGCAGCTTCATTTCCGCGGTCTCCCTTCTTTCTCTCCAGAGATGTTCAAATATATAGAAAATGATGACCCAATGAAGAGCAAGCAGTTGAACAAAGGTATAGATCAGCTTATGGACGAAGGCGTAGCACAGATGTTCGTAAACCAGTTCAACGGACGCAAAATCATTGGTACTGTTGGACAATTGCAGTTTGAAGTTATACAATATAGACTTGAAAATGAATACAATGCCAAATGCCGTTGGGAACCTGTTCATCTTTTTAAAGCATGTTGGATTGAAAGTGATGATGCTGTAGAATTGGAAAATTTCAAAAAGCGCAAATACCAATATATGGCTAAAGACAAAGACGGACGCGATGTATTCCTTGCTGACTCAGGATATGTTTTATCAATGGCACAACAGGACTTCAAACATATCAAGTTCCATTTTACAAGTGAATTTTAAACAATCTCACAGAGTATTGTGAGAGAAAACAAGAAAATAAAACCAGGGCAAACGTTTTGACGTTTGCCCTTTTTGGCATATATTTGCAACATCAACATTTACTAACCTTAAAAAATTACCTCTATGAAAATCGGAATACCAAAAGAGATTAAGAACAACGAAAACCGCGTAGGAATGACACCTGCCGGAGTTGCCGAATTGACAAGGCATGGACACAATGTCTACGTACAAAGAACAGCAGGCATACAAAGCGGTTTCACGGATGAAGCATATGTAGCAGCTGGAGCAACATTACTACCAAACATTGAAGATGTGTATGCCACAGCAGAGATGATAGTAAAAGTTAAGGAGCCAATTGCTCCAGAATACACCCTCGTCAGAAAAGGACAACTCGTTTTCACTTATTTCCATTTTGCATGTGAACGTGAGCTTACAGATGCCATGATTGCAAGCGGAGGTATCTGTCTTGCCTATGAGACAGTACAACTGCCCGACGGTTCGCTCCCGTTGCTCATACCAATGAGTGAAGTAGCTGGGCGCATGGCTACAATAAATGGCGCATATTATCTACAAAAGACAAAAGGCGGCAAAGGCAAACTTATTGGCGGGGTGCCTGGAGTTGAACCCGCAAAAGTAGTGGTCTTAGGTGGTGGAATAGTAGGACAAGCAGCAGCACGCATGGCTGCAGGTATGGGAGCCCGTGTGGTTATTGCTGATGTTTCGTTACCATTACTTAGACAACTTTCTATTGACATGCCTACTAATGTTACAACCATATACTCGTCACGCCATACAATAGAAAAAGAGTTGAAAGACGCAGACATAGTGGTAGGCTCTGTGCTTATACGTGGTGACAAAGCTCCGAAACTCATCACGAGAGAGATGCTAAAACTCATGGAACCTGGTACAGTGCTTGTAGACGTAGCTATAGACCAAGGCGGATGCTTCGAAACGTCACAACCTACAACACACTCAGAACCTGTTTACGAAGTTGACGGTATTCTGCACTATGCTGTTGCAAATATTCCTGGTGCCGTTCCAAACACGTCAACAGCAGCTCTTACTAACGCAACACTAAAATACGCAGTAGCACTTGCCGACAAAGGATGGAAACAGGCTTGCCGAGACAATGCGGCATTGGCAGCTGGTCTAAACGTCGTAGAAGGGAAGGTTACTTTCAAGCCCGTGGCTGAACTCTTCGGACTTCCATATGAACCCCTAAGCAACATTCTCTGACACATATATACAAACAGCCATTTCCTTCTCTAGAAATAGGAAATGGCTGTTTGTGTTATTTAAGAATAAAAACTATACAATTACTAAAGGTCACAACTACAAATGTTGGTCATCCTTGTTGCATCTGCCGTAGCAAATCTTTTTGATGCTCAGAAAGATTTGTTGGCAACTTAACATTATATGTAACAATCATGTCACCTATAGTTCCATCACCTCTATCATAGCCCTTACCTCTCAAACGGACCTTTGCTCCATTCTGCGTTTCTGGCCTTACTTTCATTTTTATCCTTGACCCATTACTTAACTGCAACAACACCTCACCGCCAAGAAGAGCAGTATATAAGTCTATGTTTACAGTAGCGTTTACCTCACCTGTATTTTGCCTTTGACGCGTCTTTTTAGGTCCTCCGAAAAGATCTTTGAAAAAGTCCGAAAATCCTCCGCCCTGTGAAAAGTTAAAACCTTCAAAAGGAGAACCAGCCCCACAGGAATATCCATATTGCGCACTTCCTTGCGCCCTTCCGTCAGCAAAATCACAAGCTTCTCGCCAATGTTCACCATATCTGTCATACTTTTGCCGTTTGTCAGGATCGTTTATAACCTCATAAGCCTCATTGAGAGCCTGAAATTTAGCTTTAGCCTTCGGATCATCAGGATGAAGGTCGGGATGAAACTGCTTTGCGCGCTTTAAGTATGCACGCTTAACATCTTTCTGAGGAATATTTTTGTCTACTCCCAAGATTTTATAATAATCAATAAATGCCATAATCTTCGCCCCCCTATTTATTTACAGGCATATTACTTAGAAATGTCTCATGCCAAACTCTTTGTTATCCACATTCAATATGTCATAAGCAAATAATGTGCCGAAGTGAAAAGGCTGCTCAAAAAGACAAGTTTTGTCAGTCTATCCCAAAGGATAGACACAAAACATAATTAAAAAAATAGGAGACAGACCATGCATTCATTACAATAGTCAGCCTCCTATAAATATAACGTAAGCTATCAAACAATTCTACATTTTATTCATTATATCACCACCAACTTTTATTGCTTCCATATTAAGTGGTATCAACTTATGATGACGTTCAGGTAGTGTCTTGAACAAAGCTTTTTCCACACCTTTAGCACTGACAACAGGACAGACGCTAAGCATGCCGCCAAGAACAATCATATTGAATACCTTAGAATTTTTCATCTCTGCAGCCTTGTCAAGAGCATCTATACGATAAACATCTATATCTGTACGGGTTGGGGGATTGATAATGCCATTACCTTCATAAATAAGCACACCTCCAGGTTTTACTTTTGGCTCAAACTTATCAAGTGAAGGCTGATTTAGAACTATAGCTATATCATATTTACTCAGTACAGGAGATGATATTCTCTCGTCACTAACGATAACTGTAACATTGGCTGTACCTCCACGTTGTTCTGGACCATAAGCCGGCATCCAAGTAACTTCCTTGTCTTCCATAAGGCCTGAATAGGCAAGGATCTTGCCCATTGAAAGCACGCCCTGTCCACCGAATCCTGATATTATAATTTCCTTTTTCATTGGTCGATAGTGTTTTTAAGGTCACCTTTAGGATAGAATTTAAACATATTTTCCTTCATCCATTCATTAGCTTTCACCGGAGATAGTTTCCATCCGCTATTACAGGTACTAACGATCTCCACAAGACAAGAGCCTTTTCCTGCCATCGAAGCATCAAATGCTTTACGTATAGCCTTCTTCGCTGCACGTATAGAAGCAACACACTCCACGCTTTGTCTTGTAACATAGCATGTACCCTGCAATGTTGCTGCTATTTCAGTCATTTTCAATGGATATCCATGGAGTTCTGGCGTGCGTCCATATGGGCAAGTTGCTGTTTTCTGTCCAAGCAACGTAGTTGGAGCCATTTGCCCTCCCGTCATACCATATATAGCATTGTTTATGAAAATCATAGTAATATTCTCTCCTCTATTCAAAGCATGTATAGATTCTGCTGTACCAATACAAGCAAGGTCCCCATCGCCCTGATATGTAAATACCAAGCGGTCGGGCCAACATCTTTTTATACCTGTTGCTACGGCAGGAGCACGTCCATGAGCAGCCTCCGACCAATCAATATCAAGGTATCTATAGGCAAACACGGAGCAACCCACAGGGCATACGCCAACTGTTTTATCTTGCATGCCCATTTCTTCTATAACTTCAGCCACAAGTTTGTGTACCACGCCATGAGAACACCCTGGACAATAATGCATTTGGGTGTCATTCATAAGTGTCGGCTTCTTATACACCAAATTCTCTGGCGATACTATATCCTGTTTCATGATTAGTTGATTTAAGCGTTAAACGTACCGTTCTTGATTTTCTCCAACAACGAGTTTACTATTTCCTCTGGATCAGGTACAATTCCTCCAAGGCGTCCAAAATGGCTTACAGGCACAGAACCGTGGGTTGCCAAACGAACATCCTCAACCATTTGTCCTGCATTTATTTCCACAGAGAGTATTCCCTTCTTGCCTTTTGCCAAATTCTCAATTTGCTTCTCAGGGAACGGCCACAATGTTATGGGTCTGAAAAGGCCTACCTTAAGTCCATTCTCACGCGCAATTTCCATTGCTTTTTCGGAAATACGAGCTGCACTACCAAAAGCAACAAGCAAGTAATCTGCATCATCACAGCATGACGTTTCATATCTCACCTCATTTTCTTTCACCTTTTCATATTTCTTCAGCAGCTTTAGGTTTCTCTGTTCCATAACCTCAGGCTGAAGTTCAAGAGATGTAAGGATATTCGGTTCACGATCCATGCTGCGTCCAAACGTAGCCCAAGGACACTCTTTTTTTATCTCCTCTTCTGTACGGCGTGGTTTTATCGGTGGCATAACAACCTTTTCCATCATCTGACCAATAACACCATCGCTTAGAATCATTGCCGGCATGCGATATTTGAAAGCAAGCGTGAAAGCAAGATCAACGAAATCCGCCATTTCCTGAACAGAAGCAGGAGCAAGCACTATAACAAAATAGTCACCATTACCTCCACCACGTGTTGACTGGAAATAGTCACTTTGTGATGGTTGTATTGTTCCCAAGCCAGGTCCACCGCGCTGAACATTGATAAAGACACCAGGTATTTCAGCTCCAGCCATATAAGAAATTCCTTCCTGCATTAGGGCTACACCAGGGCTTGATGATGAAGTGAACACCCGTTTTCCTGCACCGGCAGCACCATACACCATGTTTATGGAAGCAACCTCGCTCTCAGCTTGAAGTACAACCATACCTGTTGTTTCCCACGGTTTCTGTTCTGCTAATGTCTCTATGACTTCGCTCTGTGGTGTAATAGGGTATCCAAAATAGGCATCGCAACCGCAGCGTATGGCAGCGTGGGCGATGGCTTCGTTTCCTTTCATCAAGACAACTTCTTTTTCTGCCATACCTTAATCCTCCATCTTTTTTTTGTAAACACTAATACATCCATCTGGACATACAATACCACACGACGCACAGCCGATGCAATCATCGGGGCGCAAAGCCACAGCGTAGGGATAGCCATGCACATTAACATGTTTGTCAGACAGTGCAATAACATCCTTCGGACAAGCGACAACACACAACGCGCAACCTTTGCAACGATCTGTGTTAACTACAATTGCTCCTTTAATTTTGCCCATGTTTTTGTTTTTTCGACATTTTCCAAAATATTATGGTTCATGTCCTATTAATTAAATTGAAGGTAACAGTAAAGGGAAAAGCATTTTTCAATGGCATCTTCCCTTGCTTAAAGCTTATTTCATAATATTTTCATACCGCACTTTCATATTGTGCAAGAATACAAAATTAGGGGTTATAAATATCCTTGCAGTAATATTCAAGGATAGACATCACCATTTTCTTTGCTTCTGCGGCAGGACTTTCATTGTCAAGAGCAACAGCCTCGTTATAACAATGAATTGCCTCCTGCCAGTTCCCTGCACGCTGATATTCCTTTCCTTTCTTATAATACTCGTCTGCTGTCATAATGTTTTCATAATTCAGCAACGCACGGCAAAATCTGCCTGTTGCATATTAACGGTAATATTCTTTCTTTCCTGCCGCCAAAGTGTTCTTCATCAGTGAACAGATTGTCATCGGTCCCACCCCTCCTGGAACGGGAGTAATAAATGAACATTTTGGGGCAACCTCATTAAATTTCACATCACCGTTAAGGCGGAAACCACTCTTGCGTGAAGCATCAGGCACTCGGGTGGTACCGACATCAATTACCACTGCTCCTTGCTTAACCATATCGGCTGTAACGAAATCGGGTTTGCCTATGGCTGCGACAATTATATCTGCTTCACGACATTCCTCCTTGAGACTCTGTGAATGACTATGACATACGGTAACAGTAGCATCACCATATTGTTTTTGCATCATAAGCTGAGCCATAGGCTTACCTACAATATTGCTACGCCCAAGCACAACACATTTTTTTCCAGAAGTCTCAATACCATAACGCTGCAATAGTGTCATTATACCAAGCGGTGTGGCCGAAATGAAACACGGCAATCCTATTGCCATACGTCCCACGTTTACAGGATGGAATCCATCTACATCCTTTCTGTAATCAATTGCCATTATAACCTTCTGCTCGTCAATGTGCTTGGGAAGTGGAAGTTGTACAATAAAGCCGTCAACATCATCATCGTTATTAAGCTCACAAACCTTTGCCAGCAAATCTTCTTCACTGACAGTATCTTCGTAACGAATCAAAGTACTTTTAAAGCCACAAGCCTCACATGCAAAAACCTTGTTCTTTACATAAGTCTCACTACCACCATCATGGCCAACAAGTATTGCTGCAAGATGCGGTTGTTTTCCACCTCTTGCCATTATTTCTTTCACTTCAGCAGCTATTTCCTCCTTAATTTTTGCCGCTGTAGCCTTTCCGTCAATCAATTGCATATTATTACAGTTAATTCAGTACTTTATTTGTTAATCGCCAAGTAATATAGCTAAGCCATTACATTTTTGGCATTCCTGGCATATTTGGCATTCCGCCTTTCATATGCTTCATGGCATTCATCATCTGCGTCATTTTCGACCCTGTAACCATCTTCATCATCTTGCGAGTTTGGTCGAACTGCTTTATAAGTCTGTTCACATCCTGAATGTTTGTACCAGAACCTTTCGCAATACGTTGCCGACGGCTAGTGTTCAATATCTCAGGATTTGAACGTTCCTTTGGAGTCATGCTTTGTATTATTGCCTCTATTCCCTTGAAAGCATTGTCATCAATATCAACATCCTTTATGGCTTTGCCTACACCAGGTATCATTGAAGCGAGGTCTTTCAGATTACCCATTTTCTTAATCTGCTGTATCTGCCCAAGAAAATCATTGAAATCAAATTTGTTTTTCTGTATCTTCTTCTGCAGTCGTTTTGCCTCTTCCTCATCAAACTGTTCTTGCGCACGTTCAACAAGACTAACGATATCACCCATACCCAATATACGGTCTGCCATTCTCGATGGATGGAATACATCTATAGCTTCCATCTTCTCGCCTGTTCCAACAAATTTTATGGGCTTCGTAACGACCGTGCGTATTGACAAAGCGGCACCACCTCGCGTATCGCCGTCAAGTTTAGTAAGCACTACACCATCAAAATCAAGACGCTCGTTGAAAGTCTTTGCAGTGTTCACTGCATCTTGTCCTGTCATGGAGTCAACGACAAATAGCGTTTCTGTCGGATGTATGGCGTTTTTCAGACGTTCTATCTCGTCCATCATCTGCTCGTCTACAGCCAAACGGCCAGCTGTATCGACAATCACCACATCGTTGCCCTTAGTTTTGGCTTCTTGTATAGCTCGGTTTGCTATTTCAACAACATCTTTATTATCGTCTTCTGAATACACAGGTACGCCTACCTGCTCGGCTACGACCTTCAGCTGTTGAATAGCTGCAGGCCTATAGACATCACATGCTACAAGCAGTGGCTTCTTGCCTTGTTTCTGACGAAGCATATTAGCTAATTTTCCACTGAACGTTGTTTTTCCAGAGCCTTGCAATCCAGACATAAGTATAATGGCAGGACGTCCATCAAGATTCAGTTTAGCAGCCTCACCTCCCATGAGTTCTGCCAATTCGTCATGCACAAGTTTCACCATAAGCTGGCCTGGCTTGACTGCTGTAAGCACGTTCATACCCATAGCCTTCTGCTTCACAGTGTCTACAAAAGTTTTTGCAACCTTATAGTTAACGTCTGCCTCTGTCAATGCGCGACGCACATCTTTGAGGGTTTCGGCAACATTTATCTCTGTTATTTTCCCTTCTCCTTTCAGTATCTTGAACGAGCGTTCAAGTCTGTCGCTTAGGTTTTCAAACATAAGTTCTTTTAAATATATTGTTTTTGTTATTTTTTCTTTTTCAATGCCCTATCTAAGAACACTGGTTTATTCTCTAAAACATACAACTAGCAAAAGCAAAAAATTTCTTTTAAAGACTTATGCGACGACTAGTGTCCGTTTTTAGAACACTGCAAATATAAGAAATTATTAGCAAGATACAGGCATTGCCATATAGGTATTTAAAATAATTTAAACACTTAATAGTACAAAATGCGCACACATTATAGTCAGTGTGCATCTTTTGCAAAAGAAGAATGTATCGTTCAATGGAAGGCGTGCAAAAATGATTGCGCATTTTTACTTTCAGTGCGCAATCGTTGTTCTATTTTTCCCGAAAGATATCCAGTATCAAACAAACATAGACTGTTTAACGAAATCCAAAAAAGGAATTATTTTCATCTGTCTCTAAAGGGTGTATGCCTGAAGCAGGACAGTTAAAACGTGTTGCCTGAACAGTAATTTGCATGCTGAAAGAGGGTGAGAAATTATATTTCAAAGATGCTCCTATTCTGTCACCGACATCACCCATTGCGGCATAGCGCAACGGTATCCGGTTATCTACCAAACTTTTCTTAACGAAAGCTGTAGCCTCCAAGCGTTCATTGAATTTATAACCTAAGACAGCATTTAGCCCCCCTTCTGTGAATTGTTCTCCAAACCACGAGAAGTGTTCAACCCATCCGCCTATGGCTAATGTAAGACGCTTTGACAACGGCAATGCATACATCAACGAAACATCTTGAGCAACCCCCGCACCTGATGGCGCCCCCTTACCGAAAGCAGCAAACACAGACGCTCCTAGATTGACATTAAGCCCCTTATGCAGATTCCAACTATCAAGAAATCCCAACGCATGATATGGATAATTCATCAAAGGCACAGCACCATGCGACGTTAGTCTAGGTAAATTCAGTGTATCAGTCCTTCTCTCATCTGCGTCAGAATAAGAAGTACGTATATATGGTGAAGCAGAACAATTGTAGTCCGCCCGTAGTGCGACAATCGTATCTGCATCAATTCCTTCTATGTGCGACTGCACACCTTTCATTTCATTTTCAGTCTGAGCATTGGCATTCATCGTCAGAATGAAAAACATGGTAAGCATTGCAAGAATATGTTTCATACCCACAAAATTAGTGGTTGCCAGCGAAACAAACAATAGTCTGAAACTATTTTTCAAGTTATTTAAGCTGCATTGCAAAATAACCGTGGCAAGACATTGGTAAAAAAACAGAGTAAAACATGCAAGCTCCCCAATACAATAAATTAATAAGCTAGCGTTTATACTCAATAGTGAGTAAAATAGCATTGCTTTGCATATTTTTTACAAATCACATCCTAAAATCCAACAAAATAGAGTAACTTTGCAAACGTTTCTATAACTGTTAGCACGCCAAACGACATTCACAGCATCGCTGGCAGTATACATTAATTTAAGGTATAAAGAATGAAAGCATTTGTTTTTCCCGGACAGGGAGCACAATTCGTAGGAATGGGTAAAGACCTCTACGACAACAGTCCTCTTGCGAAAGAGCTTTTCGACAAAGCAAACGAAATTCTCGGTTACAGCATAACAGACATCATGTTCAACGGCACCGATGAAGAACTAAAACAAACAAAGGTCACACAACCTGCTGTTTTTCTTCACAGTGTGGTGAGCGCACTCTGCATGGGCGAAGCCTTTCAGCCAGCAATGGTGGCCGGCCACTCACTTGGAGAATTTTCTGCACTCGTAGCTGCAGGAGCATTAAGCTTTGAAGATGGTTTGAAACTTGTTTATGCCCGCGCCATGGCTATGCAGAAAGCATGTGAAGCAGCTCCGTCTACAATGGCTGCTATCGTAGGACTTGCCGATGATAAAATTGAGGAAATATGCGCTGAGGTAAGCAAACCCGGAAATGTGGTTGTACCAGCAAACTACAACTGCCCTGGCCAGCTCGTTATCTCTGGAAACATTGAGGCTATCAACGAAGCATGCGAGAAGCTGAAAGCCGCTGGTGCAAAACGTGCATTACCGCTGAAAGTAGGTGGCGCATTCCATTCTCCGCTAATGCAACCCGCTAAGGACGAATTGGAAGCAGCTATAGAAAAGACGGAAATCAACGCTCCCAAATGTCCCGTATACCAAAACGTTGACGGCAAGCCTCACACAGAGCCATCCGACATAAAGAAGAATCTAATTGCCCAACTCACGAGTAGCGTACGTTGGACCGCATGTGTGCAGAACATGATCGCTGACGGAGCTGACGACTTCACCGAATGCGGTCCAGGAAAAGCCCTTCAGGGAATGATTGGTCGCATCGACAAGACGGTTTCCGCTCACGGCATACAATAAACAAAACAACCAATAATAGATTTATTTTGAGCCGGACAATGGATTATTGCCATTGCCCGGCTTTTTGTATCAATACGAGGATAAAAAACTTACATAAGGAAAAAATATACAAAAAGGATGCAGTCTGACACAATTATTGACTATCTTTGCAAGACATGTGGCAAACACATTGATAGCCGCAACAAGAAGTAACCGCAAACAAATCAAAACAAAAACCTATGCAAAACAAAATAGTAATATACCAAATATTTACACGTCTGTTTGGCAACACATGCACAACTCGCAAACACAACGGCACGATAGAAGATAATGGATGCGGAAAGTTCAACAACTTCACCCCTGCAGTACTCAAAAGGATTAAAGAACTTGGCATTACTCATGTATGGTATACAGGAGTAATACGCCATGCCACCACAACCGACTATTCTGCATACGGCATACCACGCCAGCATCCTGCCATAGTAAAAGGCAAGGCGGGCAGCCCATATGCAATAACCGATTATTACGATGTTGACCCGGATCTTGCTACAAACGTTAACAGACGCATGTCTGAATTTGAAGCTCTAATAAAGCGCACCCACGAAGCAGGAATGAAAGTAATTTTAGATTTCGTACCAAATCATGTGGCAAGACAATACAAGTCTATCTGTCGCCCAAGACTTGAAGACGATTTCGGACAAAATGACGACACCGGAAAGCAATTCTATCCTCAAAACAACTTCTACTACTGCCCGGGAGCTGCATTCGAACCAACTCTCGACTTGCAAAATGGCGAAGGTGAGCCATACTGCGAGTTTCCCGCAAAAGCAACAGGAAACGATTGTTTTTCCAACCATCCGGGGAAGAATGATTGGTATGAAACAGTAAAACTGAACTATGGTGTTGACTACTGCGATGCCGGAGGACAGTCGCAGCACTTCTACCCCATCCCCGACACATGGAACAAGATGCGGTGCATACTACTTTTCTGGGCTTCAAAAGGAGTAGATGCTTTCCGCTGCGACATGGCAGAAATGGTTCCTTCGGCATTTTGGGCGTGGGTCACTGTTGAGGTTAGAAAAAAGCACCACAACATTAAGTTCATCGGAGAAGTTTACAACCCGGCACGCTACCGCGAATACGTGGGAGCAGGTTTCGATTACCTATACGACAAGGTCGGTATGTACGACTGCATACGCGATGTAGTGTGTGGAAACCATCCGGCAACCAACATAACGCAACAGTGGCAGCAGACCAACGATATCTCCTCCCACATGCTGTACTTTCTGGAAAATCACGATGAACAACGCTTGGCAAGCGATTTCTTTGCTGGCAACGCAAAGAAAGGGATACCTGCACTAATGGTCTGTTCTCTAATGCGAGGAAATCCATTCATGCTTTATGCCGGACAAGAATATGGCGAAAAAGGAATGGACGAAGAGGGCTTCAGCGGAAGAGACGGACGCACCACCATATTCGACTATTGGTCAACAGACTCGCTCCTTCATGGTTTCTTTGCACGCCGAAAAATGTCGGCTGAAGAGAAAGCTATTGAAGCTGAATACAAAAAGATACTCGCCATTGCAACAAATGAATCAGCAGTTTCAAACGGTGAATTCTTTGACCTTATGTATGTTAACCCTACAACAGAGAGTTTTAATGCATCAAGACAATATGCTTTTCTTAGGAAATACGACAACGAACTGATCATCGTACTTGCCAACTTCAGCGGGGAAGAGCGGAATTGCAAGATAAACATTCCACAACATGCCTTTGATTATCTACAGATAAACAAGGGCATAACACAAGCTACCGACTTGATGACCGGAACAAATAGTTCTATTTGCCTTTCAAGCGAAAGCCCATTAAAACTCACAGTTAAGCCATGGAACGGAAAGATCATTAAGATCAAAGGCGTTTAAGCTATGCTGCCCGACTTTAATGATGCAAAGAAAAACAACAGACAAAAGAATATACCGATGCCCGACTATGAACTAAATGCCCACAACAAGGAAGAATATCCTCCCGCCCATACTGCCGAACATCTGCTCAACCAGACAATGAAACGTATGTTCGGGTGTGAACGCTCAAGAAACGCACACGTGGAGCGAAAAAAGAGCAAAATCAGCTACACTCTCGATCACAAGCCGACACGCAACGAAGAGAAAGAGATTGAGCGTAGAATGAATGATATTATATCGGAAGACCTACCCGTAACATTTGAATTTGCAGACCGTGACCATATCCCTGAAGGGGTTGAACTTGATCGGCTTCCCGATGATGCATCCGAAACACTACGCCTTGTACGTATTGGAGATTACGACATCTGTCCGTGCATTGGCAAACATGTGCGTTCAACATCGCAGATAGGAAAATTCGTGATGCTAGGAACAAATTGGGATGAAATGACCCACACGTTCAGAGTGAGATTTAAGATTGTAGCAAACTAACAGTGGCAGATTTCCCTATAAAGGAAGTCTGCCACTATTGCCTTCAATTCAATTCATCAAGCCAGTTACCGATAATCTTCGCTCCGTAGGGAGTAAGTATACTCTCTGGGTGGAATTGTATGCCCCGTATGTCATATTGTCTGTGACGGAGTGACATTATCTCACCGTCATTGCTCACAGAAGTTATTTCCAAACAAGCAGGGAAATTATCTTTCTCAACCACCCAACTGTGGTAACGCCCAACCTCTATCTCGTTCGGCAAGCCATTGAATATCCTGTCTGCTACTATTATCTGGCATGGTGTAGCTACGCCATGATAAACCTCCGACAAGTTTTTTAGCCTTGCGCCAAACACTTCTCCAATAGCCTGATGCCCAAGACAGACGCCAAGCATAGGCTTCTTTCCTGCATAACACTTAATCACTTCAAGCAGCAGCCCAGCTTCTGAAGGCACCCCAGGACCGGGACTCAAAATAATGCCATCGTAAGATTCAAGGTCAGGAAGCTGAAATTTGTCATTGCGCACCACAGTAATATCCGCGCCTAGGCTCTTCACCAAATGGGCAAGATTGTAAGTGAAGCTATCGTAGTTGTCTATTATAACTATTCTTTTCATAATCCGCATTTTCTACATTTCCTGTTCTACGTTGCGTATCGCAGCACGAAGGGCACCAAGTTTATTATTAACTTCCTGCAACTCATATTCCACATCACTCTTTGCCACAATACCGCCTCCTGCCTGAAACCAAAGTTCACCATTGCGGCTAACAAACGTACGTATCGTTATCGCTTGGTTCAGGCTGCCGTTGAGCCCTATATAGCCAACGCATCCACCATACACACCGCGGCTATGCGGTTCGTATTCGCTTATCAATTGCATAGCCCTTACCTTTGGAGCACCACTCAATGTCCCGGCAGGAAATGTGTCGATAAAGGCCTTCACAGGATTAGCTCCTGCATTGAGCGTTCCGCTGACGCGGCTGACAAGATGAACAACATGGCTGTAATACTGCAGATCCTTATAGAAATCAACCTTTACATCATGGCAGTTGCGGGAGAGATCGTTTCGTGCCAAATCGACTAACATCACATGCTCTGCATTCTCCTTGGGATCATTGCGCAGATATTCTGCAGCACGACGATCTGCCTCGGCATCGCCTGTGCGCTTAGCTGTGCCGGCAATAGGGTCGATATATGCCTTTTCGCCCTCTATGCGACAGTGCGTCTCTGGGCTACTTCCTATGAGTCTGAAGCCTCCAAAGTCAAAGTAGAAAAGATACGGCGAGGGGTTCACACTGCGCAATGAGCGATAGAGTTGAAAGTCGTCGCCTTCGTAACGCTGAACAAACCGGCGCGACAGCACAATCTGGAACACATCTCCTCGCAAGCAATGGCGTATTCCGCGCCGTATATTCTCGCGATGCTCGTCGTCGGTCAATGTTGAAGTAGCTTCCCCGACGCAACGGAACGGAAAGACCTGTGCCGCGGCACGCTCTATACGCGACAGGATTTCTGCTATACGCCCATCTGCAACAGTTGATGATTCATCTTCATCGACTACTGTCACCACAGTAAGTTTGTTGTTGAAATGGTCGAACACGAGAATATCGCGGAAAAGTGAATATAGAATGTCGGGGGCATCGTTTCTGTCCTGCGTCTCGTCCTTCACTGCTATATTCTCAAAATAGCGAACAGCATTGAACGAGGTATAACCATACAGTCCGCAGAATTCACTGCATTCCCCTTCTACATTCACACCGCTCAAGAACTCCGTCATTGCATCTTCACAACGGTATGCGTCGGTCAGTTCCTTTGTTATCGTATTGCCTGCTGGGAACTTTAGCTCTACCCTACCGTGTCCAATGGCCACATGGCCCATTGGATTCAACGCGATAAACGAGCGGCTATTTGCCGCATCGTGATAGTCGGAACATTCCATAAGAACGCTCTGTGCCGACATGTCGCGCAGCTTCAAATAGACACTCACTGGGGTATGCAAATCGGCAAGTATTGTCTTTGAAAAAGATTTCATTGCATTATTTTTTATAACCGGCAACATGGTCTGTTTAAAGCCATTTGCCTTTACATGTATTTCAGATAGGTCTCTATATCTTTGTCGCCACGCCCACTAACGGTAAGCACCACCAACTCGTCTGGGCGGAACTGTGTCTTTTTCAGCGCAGCCACGGCATGCGCACTCTCTATGGCAGGTATTATACCCTCAAGACGCGTAAGTTCGAAACCTGCATTTATTGCCTCATCATCATTAACGGCAAGTACCGTAGTACGTCCCTTCGCTGCCATGTTGCAGTGCATGGGGCCAACGCCAGGATAATCAAGCCCGGCAGATATGGTGAACGCCTCTTCTATCTGCCCGTCTTCATTCTGCATCACCAGCATCCTGCTGCCATGGAGAATGCCTGGCTGACCGCAGTGGATTGTGGCTGCCGTGCGACTGGAATCAATGCCTTCTCCTCCGGCTTCGGCAAGCACTATACGCACACGTTCGTCATCGGCATAATAATATATCGTTCCCGCAGCATTTGAGCCGCCTCCTATGCAGGCAATGAGCGTGTCGGGATAGTCGCGCCCTTCTTTCTCAAGAAGTTGTTGTTTTATTTCCTCGGATATCACACTTTGCATCCTTGCCACGATATCTGGATAAGGGTGAGGTCCCATTGTTGAGCCTACGATATAGAATGTGTCGGCAGGGTGGCAACACCAGTCGCGAATGGCTGCCGAGCAAGCATCGCTCAGCGTCATGTTGCCCGTTGTTACGGGATGCACGGTTGCTCCGAGCATCTTCATACGCTGAACATTGACATGCTGACGCTCAACATCTGTCTTGCCCATGAATACTTCGCACTGCATCCCCATCAACGCACAGACCGTGGCTGTGGCAACCCCGTGTTGTCCGGCTCCTGTTTCGGCAATCACGCGCGTCTTGCCCATCTTGCGTGCCATAAGAATCTGCCCTATGGTGTTGTTAATCTTGTGAGCACCTGTGTGGTTTAGGTCTTCACGCTTAAGGTATATCTTACATCCGTATTTCTTACTAAGCCTTTGGGCGAAATAAAGTGGGGAAGGTCTGCCTACATAGTCGCGAAGAAGCGAATGGTATTCGCGCTTGAAATCATCGCTTTCTATAATGGGGAGATACGCTTCCTGCAGTTCGCTGACGCAACGGTGAAGGATTTCAGGTATATATGCTCCACCAAATTCACCATAGAAGCCTTTGGCGGATGGAGTGACGTAATTTGTTTTTTCTTGTTCCATAAGATTGCATTTGATTAGTACGACAAAGGAGTATTTAAGTCTACACCTCGTAACCCGGTCATTGGGCAAGAGCTTTGAAAAGCCCATCGAGAGCCTCATCAACATTGCGGCTCTCATTGAGAAGAGTTACGAACTTGCTGCCTATAATCGCTCCGGCAGAATTTTTCTGAGCCGCAGTGAGTGTCTGATGATTGGATATGCCAAAGCCTATCATGCGAGGATTCTTCAGATTCATGCCGTTTATACGGGAGAAGTATGCCTGCTTTCGTTCATCAAACAACTGTTGCGCTCCCGTTACGCTTGCCGACGAAACCAAGTATATGAAGCTGTCCGTCTGGCTGTCGATAAGGCGTATGCGCTCATCACTAGTCTCTGGCGTTATCATCATTATCACCTTTATTCCATGTTTGTCGGCAAGGGGCTTTATGTCGCGCAAGTAATCATCGAATGGGAGGTCTGGTATTATCACGCCAGCAACCCCACTGTCAACACAACTCATGAAGAAGGCTTCAAAGCCATAGTGCATTATTACGTTAAGATAGCCCATCAGTATAAGAGGTATCTTCACCTGACTCTTTATATCCTTCAGCTGCGAGAAGAGCAACTTGAGTGTCATTCCGTTGGCCAAAGCCCGCGTTGCCGCAGCCTGTATAACAGGCCCGTCAGCAAGAGGGTCGCTAAAGGGTATGCCCACCTCTATCATGTCTATACCTCGTCGCTGCAAGGTTAGAATAACATCTTGAGTTGAATTCAGCGTTGGGCATCCGGCGCAGAAATAGAGCGACAGGAGTTTTCTGTCTGTTTGTTCAAATATATCCATTGTGTCTGTGCTTTTTAGTTTCTTACTTCTGAAATAAATTTTTTCAGTTTACCAACATCTTTCAATGCAGGCTGCAACTCAAACCTACTGTTCAGGTCGATTCCCCAAAAAGAGGGGTGGCTGAATGACTTTACCGCTTCGGCATCTTCCGGCCCTATGCCACCGCTTAGGATGAATGGCACATCGCCATCGTAAGTGTCAAGCAGCCTCCAGTCGAACCGTATACCATTGCCGCCTTTTGCTTTACCTTTGGTATCGAAAAGGAGCAAGTCGGCATGTCCGGCATATTCATGCCAGCGGCATATGTCGGCTGCACTATCCACACTGAGAGCCTTTATTATCTTTATGCCGGGGTGTATGTCTGGATCGATGGTGCGCCTAAGATTGTCTATCATCACTGGCGATTCGTTGCCGTGAAGCTGGATGTAATCAAGACCATAACCATAGACCGCCGTAACGATATTCTGCGGCATGTCGTCAACAAACACACCCACACGGGCTGCTACCTGTTTGTCTGCACTAAAGCCAAGACTGGAACCTTGCATCTGTACAGAGGAAACATAGTTTGGAACTGTGCCGGACATGGATGGCAGCATACTGACATAACGTTTGCTTTGCTTACTGAATATAAAGCCTATCATGTCGACTCCCAAACGCTCCACTTCGCTCACGTTATGGGCATCACGCATGCCACATACTTTTATCTTCATACAACTTATTTGCTATTTAATGTTACGATACCGCAAAGGTACGGCTTTTTATTTTCCTTTACACAATCATGCTTCCAAATCACGCTGCACTTCAGCAATAAATGTGGCAAGAGCATCACCTGGCGAGGTCTCTTTCATAAATGTCTCGCCTATGAGAAAGCCATTGTAGCCGGCCCTAACAAGATTTGCCACCGTGGACGGAGAAGATATTCCACTCTCGCTGACCTTACACACATCCTGCGGAAGCTTTTCGGCTAGACGGAAGGAGTTTTCCACATCCGTAACGAATGTTCCTAGATTACGGTTGTTAACGCCTACCATGTCTGGCAAGACTTGGGTATAGCTTATCTCGCTTTCCGAATGGATTTCAAGCAGGGTTTCCATTCCAAGCTCGTGGGCTAAGGAATTAAACTCCGCACACTTTTTTTCGTCTAGACACGCGGCAATGAGAAGTACTGCCGAAGCTCCACAAAGACAAGCCTCGTAGAGCTGATACTCGTCGATTATGAAATTTTTGTAAAGTATAGGCAATGTAACCCCACTGCTGCGGGCTACACTGACAAATTGGTCGTCACCACCAAAAAAATGTCTGTCGGTAAGCACGCTTATTGCAGCTGCTCCGTGTTGTTGGTAAGAGAGCGGCACTTCGCTTGGGCTAGCATCTTCGTTTATCCACCCCTTGGAGGGTGATCTTCGCTTAAACTCAGAGATTATGCCAAAGCTGCCCGACGTCAGCGCGCTACACATAGACGGCTTGCCGTCTTGTGCAGAAATAAGTGCTTTTTCTTTCAACAACTCAAGAGGAAGTTCGGCTTTCATACATTCAACCTCTTGCCTCTTTCTGTTCATTATATCAAACAAGATATCCTTTGCCATAGTGTTTATATATACCTTTTGTTTAATACTGTCGTGAATACTATGAATTTATGGCGACAAAGCTTTTCAGTGTGTTCAAAGCCTTGCCGCTTTCAAGAGACTCACGTGCCTGCGCCAGAGCTTCATTGATGCTTTTCGATGGGTCGAGCACGCTTATAGCAAATGCGGCATTAGCTAGCACCACATTGCGTTGCGCCTCGGTGGAACGATTTTCCAACACACTGTCGAATATTTCCTTTGCCTCCTCAACGGTATCACCCCCACGAAGTTGTTCTGCTGAAGCAACGGGCATGCCGAGAGATGAGGGAGAATAAATTTTGTCTATGTTATTCGTCGTAACTTTGAAATCACCTGTCAAGGAAATCTCGTCGTAGCCGTCGATACTGTTCACAATCCCGAAGTCTACGCCTATCTCGCGATAAACATTGGCATAGAGGCGCATTTGACCGAGCGTTGCCGTGCCAAGCAACTGACAGGTGGGGCGCGATGGATTGACGAGCGGACCAAGCAAGTTAAAGCACGTTGGAAACGGCAACGCCTTGCGCACGGATGCCACATATTTCATTGCTTTGGCAAAGAGCGGCGCATGTAGATAGACTATGTTGCAAGCATCAAGACTGCGATTTATCTGGTCATTGTCTGAAGTGAACTTCACACCATGTGCCTCAATAACGTTCGAAGCACCACTTGTGGAGGTTGCGGCATAGTTGCCATGCTTCACGACCTTGTAGCCAGCCCCGGCTACCACAAAGCAGGCGCACGTTGATATATTGAAAGTATTCTTGCGATCGCCGCCCGTGCCTACGATGTCTATAAAATGGTCTGCCTTGATTTCTACCTTAACGCCCGTTTCAAATACAGCGTCACGCAAGCCTAAAATTTCTTCTACCCCTACTCCACGCATCTGCATTGATGTAAGCAGAGCCGCAATCTGGGTATCTGGATATTCACCACGAGTTATCCCAAGCAATATATCGTGCGCTTCTTCTCGCGAAAGCCTCTCTCCCGTTATTGTTTTGCTGAGTGCTGATGTAATTGTCATAATACTTTCTTTTTTGTCGGTTACTGTTTCGTATTTAATTTGCTCCGGCACATTGCAGTAACAATATTGCCGAGAAAATGTAAAAGGGCCTGTCGTAAGTTCGACAGACCCTTTTGTTTTATTGTTAATATTACACATAGGCTGTTTGGCTCACGACTATTTAAATCCTGAGTGACGCCACCACCATGCTGTAAATCTAATGTTCGTCATATTGTCTAAACGTTTTCAATTTGCTGCAAAGTTAGCCATTATTTTAATATCTGCAAATTTTATTCTTAATATTTCTTTCATTTTACTATCATAGTACCTTATTTTATTAAAAGTCTTAACTCTAGTCGATATAATTCGCGCAATAAGAAAGAGAAAAGCCGTATCAACACTTCAGAACTATTGGGAACTAACATTTATTAAGTAAGAAAACGATGGCAAAAAGCTGACTGATGGCTAATATTTCTTATCTTTGCATTCTGCAACTTTTACTATGAAATCAATAAAAAGAACAGACACTATGGAGAAAAAGCTTTATATGAAACGTGCCATTGAACTTGCTACCGACAATGTGGGCAAGGGTGGCGGTCCTTTCGGGGCTGTGATTGTGAAAAACGGAAAGATTATTGCTGAAGGCGTAAACCGCGTAACTGCTCAGCATGACCCTACTGCTCATGCCGAGGTGCAGGCAATACGGCAGGCATGCAGCAATATGCAGACATTCGACCTTGAGGGATGCGAGATATATTCTTCGTGCGAACCATGCCCTATGTGCCTGGGAGCTATATATTGGGCACATCTAAGCCGCTTGTATTTTGCGGGGACAAAGACCGATGCTGCTAAAGCTGGATTTGACGATGCGTTTATCTATGATGAATTGTCACTTGACATCAAACAACGTCAACTGCCTACGGAAACAATGATGCACGAAGAGGCACTAGAACCTTTTATGGCTTGGATGAAATCAACTGACAAAACAGAATATTGACAACACTATTTATTAATGATATCCAAAGAATACGCTATATAAAGGCAGAAAACCAAAAAGCATCCCCTAAGAAAGAGGATGCTTTTTGGTTATTCTATATTATATTATTGCTAATTACTTAACGAACTTCTTGCCGTTCTGTATTACAATGCCCTTCACTGTGTTGTTGACACGCTGACCTGCGAGGTTGTAAACTGGTGCGTTAATGTCTGTATCTTCTGCTACAACACCGTTGATGCCGTCAGTTGCACGGTTAATGGAGTATAGCTTATTGCCGCTGCCAATCTCGTTTGTTGTGCCGTAGAGCATGAGTTTGCCATAAACGACAACTTCGTCACCTACCTGAATTTGGTCTTCTGAAGTGAATTTCTCACCTTCCAAATAGTAGCCGCGGTAAACTGTGATTGTTGTTGCGCTCGTTCCGTCATCAGAGATATTGTAAGTAGCGTTACCGTATGAGGTGCTTACTTCCTTTATTGAAGCAATCTTTCCCTTAACGTAAACCTGCGTTGAAAGACCTTCGTTTGCTGCAATCAGCTCTATCGCCTTTGCAACGGTGTAAGCCGTTTCGGGAGTATTGCTAATGTCAACAGTTGAAGCTGCATTTACAGTAAGTGTGTAAGTTGCCTGACCTGCCTCAAATTCATCGTTACCGGCAAAAGCTGCTGTAATTTCAGTCTTTCCAGCTGCAACGAGCGTGATTGTTCCGTCTTCTGCGATAGTTGCTGCTGCAGTATTGCTGCTTGTGTATGTCACAGGCAGGTTGTTATCATTGGAAAGTGTTGGGAAGACATTGCTGTCAGAACCAATTGTTACTTCACGTGAAGCAGTACCCCAAGAAAGTCCTGCTGCTTTCTTCGATGTTCCTGTGAAGAACTTGATGTTGTCAAGGCGAGCGTTACTTGAAGTTGAGTTTTCAAAGGTGATTTTCACAGACTCTGTACCCTCTGCCACTGTGATTGTGCAAGAGTAATCATTGCCGCTTTTTGTTATTTCGCCTACTGTTGCATTCTCTGCTACGACAGTCAATGTTTTGTTTGACTTGAATTGGAAGTTTGTTTCACCGCTAACACCATTCATAGGCACGGTAGCTGTGAACGAACCATTAACATCGCTTTTCTTTTTTGATACGAGAAGCTCAGGAGAAGTACCTGTTGCAAGGTTTTCTGCATAGATCTTTGTTCCTGTTCCTACACATACATAATTGTATGTGCCACCAGCAGGCACGTCGCCAGCCTCATAATTGCCGAAATCTTCCGACCAAAGAACAGTGTTCTGCGCCATTGCACCGAGCGTAAATAGGACTGCTGCCAATAAGAGTAAAGTTTTTTTCATAATGATTCTTTTAAATTAGTAAAATGGATTCTCTTAATATATGTTGCAAAATTAGCATTTTTATCCGTACCTTTACCAGTTCCAGATGTTAAATTTAGATTAAGAAGGGGTCTTAACTATGTAAAAAACAATTCAAATAAACCACTACCGAATAAGTTCTATCGTTACGCACGACTGAGCAATTTGCTATTTATGCTTAGAAAGCCCATAGTATATACCAGATTTTGGCAGGTGTGGGGATTACTCCTTTGCATACAGTGGTAATGGTTCCTTCACGGTCTTGCCGTTCTCCACTACCGTGGCGTAGCATTGACGGTAGCCACAGGAAAGAATCCATTTACGGTCATGTGCATAATCTGGAATGGCGATGATATAATCAGCTTTGCGTGCTCCAATGGCCTTTGCACGCTCTTCCTTCATTGTTTCAGAAGCACCGAATTGCAAAGCCCAATACTTGCATGCAGGCAAGGCACGTGCTCGAAGTCCATACCCGTTCTCATAGCACGAATACATGATTTTGCAGTAGGGCTTACGCATGAGTATCTGTTCGGTTGCAACAAATTTTGCCGGAGGATTGCCAGCCAAGAAAGCCAGACGGTCGGTATGTACATTAATCGCAATCCCTAAGAAAAAAATCGACACCATTAGTGTACAATATTTCCACAGTGACATTCTGTTCAACAGGTTGGTACTTGCTTTGGCAAACTCACACAATGAATATACAAAAAAGGGGACAGTAGGAGCGGTATAATGTCGAGTGCAGTGCTTAAATACTATAAACATGAAAAAGGGGATATACGCTAGCAAGAGCCACCAGGAAAAACGTTGACGACGACAGAAAAGAACAATGGCGGCAAATATAAGACACTGCATTATTGTCTTAAACATGGTAGGCAGATGAGTGCTGTTCTTGACTATAAATTCTTCCAGCATGGACATTCCACATCCGTTGTCGGTAATAAGGAACGTGTTGACAAAATATTCCTGCACCATGTCGGCTAGACATCCTTTTGCCGCAAGATACGCCACAAACGGCAACAGTGGCAGTATGATTCCGGCCAACCCACAGGCAATGGCGCTGACACGATGTCTTTGCAGCGCGACTATGGCAACGACAATGGCCATGCCACCCATCATGAAAAACAGGTTCCACTTGACAAGCAGGCACCAAGACATGCCTATGCCGAGCCAGAAAGAATATTTCCTTAGTTCCGTGTCGAACGGGTGCTGGAGCGTACGAGTCACACAATAAATACCGACACATATCCAGGGCATGCAGAAGTCTTCGGCACGCACCTCATCATGAATTTCTCGAAAAAACAACAGAGCGGAGATCATGACCAAGACTAATGCTGCTTCGCGCCTGTCCACAAAGAGCCTTGCCGTGCGCCATAGAATGCCAAAAGTGAATGTATAGGCCAAGACACTGAGCCAAAAGACACCTATATAAGAAGTGGGAGAAAGAAGATAACCTATGCCATAGATAAGCCATAATAATGGACCTTTGGAGTCGGCAAAGTCAACATACGGCGTCATGCCCTCCATCCATGCCTTGCCACAAGTGAAAAACCATGCAGAATCGCAGCGCGGACTCCAATAGGCCATGAGAAAAGAGTCGGGCGAGAGCCACATCAACAAGAAAAAAGAGAAGAGAAAGAAGCCTGCCCAGCGCAGAATGGTAAGCCTACTGGAGGAGGTAAATTGTAAATGGTTCATAAATCCGCTATAATACAACAAGACTGAAAATTTTGTTATCAGTGCTCTAACTGGATGCAAAAGTAGCAAAATCGCGGGAGATTTCCACATCTAAACCTTCGTTTTACTGATAAAACCCTCCTGATTGTAACCGCGACGATAATAGTTGATGAGGTCTATGAGACGTTGCACCGCAGGAATCCTTGTGATCCGCAGGAATCATTCGCTAGTTGCCAATTCGGGCAGTTTCAGAAGGATGTTAGTCAGGTTATTTCCACTTGGACGTGTGCACGCCACCTGTTCACTCTTTCGCGTAGACGGGCAGCGGCTTCCTCACGGACTTGCCGTTCTCCACAACCGTGACGCAGCACTGGCGGTAGCCGCAAGAAAGAAGCCATTCTTGTGCATGGGCATAATCAGGAGTTCCTATGATATAATCTGCTTTCCGATTGCCTATAGCCTTTACTCGCTCACTCTTCATAGATTCGGAAGCACCATTTTGCAAAGCCCAGTATTTACAGGCAGGCAAGGCACGTGCCCGAAGCCCCCATCCTATGTCGTACCCCGAATACATGACTTTGCAAAAAGGCTTGCGAATAAGAATCTGTTCGGTGGCAACAAACTTGGCTGGAGGACGCCTGCCACGAAAGCAAGGCGGCTGGCACGCACATTGAAAGCAATACCGGTGATAAAAGCTATTGTTAGGAAAGCAAAATATTTACGCTTTGACATTCGGAACAACAGGTTTGAAGTCAATTGGGCAAATTCACATAAAGGATAAACGAAAAACGGGATGGTTGCAGCCGCATAATACCCCACAGGAGCCTTTAGTTCTATAAAGAGGAAAAAGGGTACGAATGCAAACAAGATCCACCACGAGACACATCGACGCCGACAGAAAATCACAATACCTGCAAATAGGGCACATTCAATTACAGTCTTCAATGTGATAGGCCAATCCGTGCTGTTCTTGACAATAAACGCTTTCCACATGGCCTCTCCGTATCCGCTATCTGTAATAAGGAATGTATTGATAAAATATTCATTCACCATATCAGTGAAACATCCCTTTGCCATGAGATACACTGCAAACGGCAATAGCGGCAGTATGATTCCGGCCACTCCACAGGCAACGGCACTGACGCAACGCCTTTGCAGCGCAACGATGGCAACAACAATAGCCATGCCACCCATCATGACAAACAAGTTCCACTTGATGAGCAGACACCATGACATGCTCACACCGAGCCAAAATGCGTGTTTCCTCAATTCCTTGTCCGACGGATGCAGAAGCACTTTGGTCATACTATATATTCCGACACATATCCACGGCATGCAGAAGTCTTCTGCACGCACTTCATCGTGAAATGCACGGAAAAACAACAGGGCGAACATCATGACCAAGACTAATGCTGCTTCGCGCCTGTCCACAAAGAGCCTTGCCGTGCGCCATAGAATGCCAAAAGTGAATGTATAGGCCAAGACACTGAGCCAAAAGACACCTATATAAGAAGTGGGAGAAAGAAGATAACCTATGCCATAGATAAGCCATAATAATGGACCTTTGGAGTCGGCAAAGTCAACATACGGCGTCATGCCCTCCATCCATGCCTTGCCACAAGTGAAAAACCAAGCAGAATCGCAACGCGGACTCCAATAGGCCATCAGAAACGAGTCGGGCGAGAGCCACATCAATAAGAAAAAAGAGAAGAGAAAGAAGCCTGCCCAGCGCAGAATGGTAAGCCTATGGGGGGGGTAATTTTTTGTGTCTGCATAAAGTAATATAAATAAGAGGGTTACAAATTGTACCGGCTAGGACACCGTCTGCTTTTTTCAGAATGCAAAGGTACGGAAATGTTTCTAAATAGATACCACATCATATAAAAAAGGGAACTGGGAAAGTGTTCCTATGGTTAAAAACAAGCACATGCATTAAAAAAAACTGAATGTTGGCATTCTATAATAATTTCTTAAGCAAATATAAAGGCCGGGAAACGGGTAACTATATTCACACCGTCTTCCGACCTTTTCTGTTCTTTTTCTTAATGTTTATACATTATTCTATTTCTTGAGCACTTTGTCCGTAGTAGTTTTGCCATTAACAAGAGTTATCTTGCGAATGCTCATTCCACGCTGAGGAGCTGATAATCTAGCTCCGTCAAGAGTGTAATACTCAATTGTCTTTATCTCTGATTTCTGCACCGGAGTTGCAATTCCTGAAGCGACCGTAGGGTAATATTCTGCAACAGCGGTTTCTGCATCGGCATTCTCTGCCTTAACGATTGACTCAACGATGGAGTTGAGATAAACTTCAAGGTTGGTATACCAGCCTTTTTCCGTATCCAATGTCTTTAACACCGCATCTGATGCATCATTAGGGTTAAGCCCGTTAGCGATTTCCCAGGTGTCTGGCATTCCGTCGCCATCGGTATCATAACCTTCCGGACGCGTTTCACTAACAAAATCTGGATAGCTGACAGTTGTTTCATCTATTGTTCCTTCTGGATCATTCACAACATCTATGATACCCTTTGTCTTGCTTATGGCACCAGTATAGGTTACGGTTCCATTTTTCGTTTCTTCCGCAATACGAGCATCTACGGCATCACGATAAAGACTTGCTCCTGCATATGCCACAACTTTCTCGTAAGCTTTTTCAGCGGAATGAGTTGTTACTTCACCTGCATCGAAAGGCGAATCGCATTTTATCTTGATACAATCACGACCGCTATTATTCTTTACATAAGTTTGGTCGTCACCATAATAATGGAGGGTATCTTCCATGCAATATTCACCGTTAACCAAAATTGTTTTGTCGTATTTTACACCCTTCCAGTCGTAATCCTTCGCAGCATCTCCAGCTGCTGTAACATAGTTGCCATTGATATAATATCGGCTAGCGTAGTTGGGGAACGGGTTACTGCCACCATTACCTGAGTCGGAGAAGGATATTTGAGTAACACGCGTCTTGTTTGATGTGCCTGGTCCTGCCTTGTAGTAATTGTTTATCATGTTAACATATCCACCACCAGGGCCTCCGTAACATCCGTTACCGTTTCCCCAGTTATACATCACGCAGTTGCGGAAATCGACACGTTCGGCCTGAATTGTATTGGCGTATTTCGTTTTGTCATAGCCTTGCCAATTATAACGAGCTCCATTGAAACGTGGCGTTCTGTTTTGGGCATGTGCTATGAAATTATGATGGAAAGAAGCTCCCTTTCCGCCCCATATTCCTCCGTAGCTATGCTCTCCCTTTGAATGCCCAGGATTTGCAAGTGCTTCGGTTAGGTTACACCACTGCATTGTAAAGTTGCGATTGTCGTAGAATGAGCCAAGTTCATCGATACTCCAAGAAAAAGAGCAATGGTCAAGGATAATATTATTGTGGTTACGCCCCCACGAAGCATCTGCACCGTCATTTACGTTCTTTATCTGTGAACGGCGGAAACGAAGGAAACGCACAATTACATTGTCGCATTTAGTAAACTCTACAGTATAATAGCGCAACGTTATTCCGCATCCTGGTGCAGTTTGTCCGGCAATAGTAGTATTTGACTGTATCTGAAGATTTGACTTCAGATCAATATATCCAGAAACATCAAATACGATTGTGCGTGGTCCTGCTTGCGACACGGCCCAACGCAATGATCCAGTACCGCTATCGTTAAGGTTTGTTACATGATAAACCTTGGTCGTTCCATCTGTTCCACGACCACCAGTCGTAGTGTAACGAGCAAAGCCTTCAGCTCCAGGAAATGCAGGAGCGGAATTTTGTGCGTTTAAAGTTATGGCTACTGCAAGAGCAACCATTGTGATGATTGTTTTTTTCATATAGTTTGTTTGATTATATTTAGCAAAAAATATTTCCAGCAATGTAAACCGGAAGAATTATAATATAGTATTTCTTTTTCGGCAACGGTTACAAAGATAAGTCTTTTTGTTTGAAATTCAAAAAAAGTGCCGTTAGGTTTAATCCTAACGGCACTTTTTACATCCTTTTTATTTAAATTTAACCATAGGGTATACAAAAACTGTAATAAACTCTAATTGTGTTCATTGCAATTTATTACTTATTTAGCGTTGCTACATCATAACCCATGCGCTCCATTTCAAGAGAAGCCCAAATAAACGGACCTACACCTTTACCATCGTTTGCGCGTACTGGCTCACTGATGTAATATTCAAACGAACCGTCACGACGCTTGTTTTCCTTTACTTTCGGAGCAGCTTTCAAGACTTTGGCACTTACACCAGGACCAAGACCAGACACTTCGCAGCAATTTGTAAGCGAGATTGTTTTATCGTCATTAACCTTTATGAATTTGTTCAATATACCCTTGTATCCTTTTATTCCGGCTTCTTTCAGTTTCGCGTCAAAATAACCAAGACGTGAGCCTTTTAGCAATACATACGTAAACATTGATGATGCAGTTGCCTCAAGGTAATTACGGCTATCTTTCACATCCATAACATCATACCAAAGTCCTGTTTCCTTATCCTGGTATCTAACCGTTTTCTCCATCACATCATTAAGCATGCTAATGAGGGCTGGGCGATTTTCATAGTTCTCTGGTAGAGCGTCAAGAACCTCGAGAATTGCCATAGCAAACCATCCTTGTGCTCTTGCCCATGTATGTTGCGAAAGACCTGTCTGCTTGTCTGCCCAAAACATTTCTCCTGTTTCGTCCCATGCATGTTTCCATAGTTGGGTCTTTTCATCATAGGTACGTTTGTAAGTCTTTGAAATTTGTTCGAAAGAGTCGTCATAATATTTCTTTGCCTTCTTCTCGCCTTTTAGAACAGGAGCTGCCATGGTATAAAAAGGATGCCCCATGTATACTCCGTCAAGCCATACTTGGTAAGCATAAATTGCCTTGTGCCACCACACGCCATCTGTAGTTCGTGGTTGTTTTTCAAGCTGCTTGAAAATTGTTTTCAATGCCAACTCGTTTTTCTTCTCAGGGAAGAGTTGGTTCATACGCAAGATGAAACGTGCCGGACGCGTATTGTCAAGATTGAAAGCAGAATATTCATAACCTTTGATATTGCCCTTTTCATCAATCATCTGAGCAGGATATTTCTTTAGATACTCTATAATGTTTTCATCTTTAGAAGCTAAGTAAGCATCTAGCAAGGCTTCCTGTTCTATCCCTACGACATATCCCCACTTAGGCTGCTTGGCAAAATCGAGATAAATGGGATTAGTATAACGTGACATCTCTGAACGTGCCATCCATTGACTATAGGTAGAATAAGGAGCCTGAGAGAGAATCTGTGAACCATTGATAGAAACATTCTCATAATTAGGTTGATCTGTTTGTCCGGTAATATAGACAGGCTTACCATATACTCCATCAAAAGTACAATTCTTTAGATTTACGTTATGGATACTATTAAGATTGTCGAAACCAACAATCATTACGCCATAACGGCTCTTCTTACAAGTAACGTTTTCCATATAGACATTACGCACTGTTGGATAGAATCCACGACGTCCCTTCTCTTTCGGTTCGTAGTTAGTGTTTATCTTCAAAACAGCTTCACGACACTGGCCAACAGTCACGTTACGGAAATAAACATTCTCTATAACGCCACCACGACAAGAGTTTGTCTTTATACGAAGCACGCGCTCAAGGTCAGGACTATCCATTGTGCAGTTCTCTACATAAACATTGCTGCAACCGCCTGAAATCTCAGAGCCGAGAACTACACCACCATGACCATCCTTCATGTCACAGTTACGGATAATTATGTTCTTGCTTGGTCTGCCAGCATACTTTCCTTTGCCACCTTCACGTCCGTCTTCATTACGTCCACTTTTTATTGCGATACAATCATCACCGGTATCAAAGATACAGTTCTCTATCAGCACATTTTCACAAGATTCAGGGTCACATCCGTCACCATTAGGACCGTGATTTTCAACATGTACACCACGTACAGTTATGTTCTTACTCAATAGCGGATGCATTACCCAAAATGGTGAACGTATCATTTTCACGCCTTCAATAAGGATACCATCGCACTGGTTTAGGTTTACCGTTTGTGGACGTAACCCTTTCCAAGGACCGAAGACACGCTTCTCTACGGGAACTCCATTTTCAGCCATCTCCAACAAATCTGCTCTTCCACCAGGATTCTGTTGTTTTTCCTTGACTACGACATCGCGGCTTTTAGGAGTCTTTCCGCTCATGAGCCACCATGTATCGTCAGAACCATTTCCATCAATAACACCTTCGCCTGTTATTGCGATATCTGTTTCTTGGAAAGCATAGATAAGCGGAGAGTAGTTAATACAATCAAGACCCTCCCAACGAGTTTCAACCAAAGGATATAGATTTCTATCAAATTCGAAGAATAATGTTGCATCCTTCTCTATTACAAGGTTTACATGACTACGCAGACGTATGGCACCAGTCTTCCATGTTCCTGCAGGAATGATGACCTTACCACCGCCAGCCTTGGAACATGCTTCAATGGCCTTGTTTATCGCTTTTTGATTCTTTGCTGCCGTATTGTTCAGCTTGGCTCCATATTTGGCGATGCTAAACGTGCGATTGGCAAACTGTGGTACTCTGATGCTCTGCTCCACTTGTTTGTATTCGGTGTCCCACACCGAAGCCATCAGGCTAAGCGGAAAAAGCAGGCACATCAACAATAATGCTTTTAGCTTTTTCATAAATTAATCGTTGTGTATTCGGTTTAAGTTTTTATAATATCAAAAATATGGTTTCCGTATATTTGCCGTTTTAGCTTGGCGTGTTTCTTCATAGAATATTGACTGAAAGACAAGTTACTTGGATAAGGAATGGTTTCCTATCTGCGATACAGAAAGCAAACTGTCTTATTATCTCTCTGCAAAGATACACATTTATGTATTATATGATATGCAACATGAACTATTTTTTCAATATGAATGTTAAAAATAAGAATTGGCTTGCATTATGTTTGCACAATTCAACGTAATGAATTAAATTTGCGGCATCTTATTTATGATTTCGCGATTTACGAAATCCCTATGAGGTTGGTTGCTTCCTGCGCCAACCTCTTTTATTTGTCAACCCACAATATCACAAAAAATAATACTGTAAAATATTGACTCACCAAACTTCTTTTGCTACATTTGCAAAA
>CAVLBD010000010.1:0-68383 GCA_963661195.1 bacterium | reverse complement strand
AAATTATCCATAACGTTTCTGTTATGCGCCCTAGTGCGAAAATCAGTATGTGTTACTTGATGTTCGGCTCTTCAAGGCCATATCCTCTCTTTTTGTCGAGGGTTTTAAGGTATACGGCAAAGAGAAGTGCCAAAACACCAAAGGTAGCAAAGACAATGAGAGGTACGGTATAATCATAAGGTATGAAGTCCGAACCGGCATTCTTTGCGGCGATTACTGCAGGATTGTCGGCATTTGTTGATGCAAGGAGGTTGCCAATGAGCTTGGGAACGAAGCAGAGACCGATGTTCTGCACCCAGAATATAAGGCAATAGGCAGAACCAAGAATCTTCTCATCTATAATCTTCGGAACGCTGGGCCATAGGGCTGCAGGAACAAGTGCGAACGAGATGCCAAGCAATACAATAGTAGAGTAAGCTATTATCGGACTTTTTGTTGCTGGCAATACGAAGGCGAAAATAAGGTGACAGCAGATAAGTAGCAAGGCTCCGCCCATAAGCATGGTAGCACCCTTGCCGCGGCGGTCAAGGAAATTGCCAAGGAACGGAGTGATAACTGCCGCACCAATTGGGAACCAACGGAAGATGTTGGCTGCATCCTCAGGAGAAATTCCGTCAAGGTTGCACTGAAGCATATTGGCTCCATAGCGTTGGAACGGGAAGATGGCTGAATAATAGAGCACGCAAAGCAGAGCAACAATCCAGAATACCTGTGATGAGAAAATCTTACCGAGGTCGCTGAACTTGAACTCTTCTTCTGAATTGCTGGCTTCTTCAGTAACACCCATTTGCTTGTCGAGAGCTTTGTCCATGAATGTAAACACGATGAACGTGATAAGACCGATAAGCAAAAGTACTGTGCAGAATGCTACAGGTGCTACAACTGTGCCGAAATGTTTAGCGATGATAGGAGAAATAGAGAAAATGGCGAACACTCCTACACGTGCAATAGCCATCTCAAGACCCATAGCGAGCGCCATCTCCTTGCCTTTGAACCATTTTGCTATTGCTTTGGACACTGTTGTTCCTGCCATCTCGCATCCGCATCCGAAAAGCATGAAGCCGAAGCTAGCCATCTTGGCACTGGCAGGAAGAGATACCCACCATGAATTGAGCCATTCTGAAAATGCTGTGGTAGCAAACCAGTCTGATATACCGATAAGCTTCACCAAGGCTCCTATAAACATCATGGAAGCAGACAGAACGCCAGTGAAGCGAACGCCCATCTTGTCAAGGATGACACCGGCAATGATGAGGAATCCCATCACGTTTACTATGTATTCTGATGCGGCATAAGTACCGAATGTGTCGGGACCCCAGCCTTTTTCGCTCTCCATAAGAGCTTGGATAGGTGACATTACATCGACAAACATATAGCCGAAGAACATCATGGAGGCGATAAGTACAAGGGCAGTCCAACGTGCCCATGCCTTATCGTTCAAGAGTTGATTAACTTTCTGAACCATTTTTGTTTTCTATTTTTTTGTTATTATTAGTTTTCTCTTTATTGACAGTTTCTTGTCTGTGTGTATGTTGTTATTTCTTTAGCCATTTATCAAGCCAATTGAAATAAGTGCGCTGCCATAATATACCATTTTGTGGTTTGAGAACCCAATGGTTTTCGTCTGGGAATATAAGCAATTCTGCTGGAATGCCACGCATCCTAGCGGCATTGAAAGCTCCGAAACCTTGGTTCGCGTTTATACGATAGTCTTTTTCTCCGTGGATGCAAAGGATTGGTGTATCCCATTTGTCAACAAAACGATGAGGGGAATTCTCATATGTTTTCTTAGCGTTGGGTGTCATATCCTTGTTCCAAAAGGCATCATCATATTCCCAGTTGCTGAACCATGCTTCTTCGGTATCTGTATACATAGATTCAAGGTTGAAAGCTCCGTCATGTGCAATGAAGCATTTGAAACGCCCGTCGTGATGGCCTGCAAGATAGTATACGCTGAAACCACCAAAGCTAGCTCCAACTGCTGCAAGGCGGTCTTTGTCAACGAAGGGAAGGTTTTGGGCAGCATCATCTATGGCACTAAGATAATCAGACATACATTGTCCAGTCCAGTCTCCGCTGATTTCCTCATTCCATTCAGAGCCAAAACCAGGTAAGCCACGACGATTAGGAGCGACAATGACATAACCATGAGCAGCCATTATCTGCATGTTCCAACGATAGCTCCAGAATTGTGATACAGGACTTTGTGGTCCGCCCTCGCAAAACAGGAGTGTGGGGTATTTTTTTGCAGGGTCAAAGTCAGAAGGGAGCACAATCCATACAAGCATGCTCTTTCCGTCTGATGTAGTAACCCAGCGTTGCTGTACTTTGCCCAAAGAGAGTTGGTCTAGAATCTCTTTGTTTTCTTCTGTTATCTGTTCTATTTTTGATGCTTTAGCCTTTTTTACAGGCGAAACGACATAGATATCGTTGGGGGCAGACATGCTTTGACGTATAGCCAAAAGCTTGTTGCCACTATTTAGCGTAGAAATAGACACAAAGTCAGCACACTGGTCTGTTAGTTGTTCGTGCTGTCCGTTAAGATTTGTCTTATACATATTCACACAACCATGCCACACACCGATAAAGGCAAGGCTCTTTGAGTCGGGCATCCAGCAGAAATCGTCAACATTTGAGTCAAAGTTTTCTGTTACATACTTCTTTTCTCCAGTCTGCAGGTTGTAGACGCACAAACGGTTGCGGTCACTTTCATATCCATTGCGAGGCATAGATTGCCAAGCAACATACTTTCCGTCAGGTGAGAATTTAGGGTTCGTGTCATAACCAGGGTTATTTTTCAAGTTCTCTGGAGCGTTTACCTTTTGATTCTTCATTGTTTTTGTAGGATCAACGGCAGGCTCTACATAGTCTTGTGGCTTGCAAAGGTTTGTTGTGCTTTTTGTTGCCACATTGTAAAGGTAAATGTCCGAGTCTGTGCTTACGGCATATGCAACACCTTTCTTCTTGCGGCATGTATATGCAATGCTTTTGGAATCTTTGCTCCAGTCAAATTGCTCAACACCTCCGAATGGTTTCATAGGACACTCAAAGGGTTCACCTTCAAGTATATCTATTCCCTCATCGATACCACTTTCCTTAACATTGGCAACGTAGGGGTGGGGGATAGTCTCTACGTATTCATCCCAATGGCGGTAGTTGAGATCTGTTACGAGGCGTCCCGTGGCCATAGGTAGATCGCTTGGGTTCTGCTTTATACTTTCGTGGAATGGAATCTGTTTGATAAGTATTACCTTTGTTCCGTCTGGAGAAAACTTGAAGCCTTCAATGTCTGCCTTGTCGTTAGTCAGTTGTTTGCGGTTCGTTCCGTCAGAATTCATTGTCCATAGTTGCCCACCGCTTAGATAGGCTATGCGTTTTCCGCCTTCAATCCATGCTGGGTCTGTTTCGCTTTTTGCCGATGTCGTTAAAAGTTTGCTATTTTTGCCATCAGCATCCATTATGCGCAAAACTTGATGACTCTTGTTCTTCTCTACGCTATAATAGCCCACTTGATAGACTATCTTTTTGCCGTCAGGCGAAGCTGTCGCTCCTGCAATTCTCCCCATTGCCCAAAGAGCTTCGGGTGTCATTTGCCGGGACGTAAGCTTTATGTCGCTTTTTCCTATTCCATCCATGGTTGTCTGTGCTTTTACGCTGCTGCACAATAATGCGAGTGCTGTAGCTAAGATAAATGTTCTTTTCATTGTCGGTATTGGTTTTAGCTCTTTTATTATTAAAAAGGTTGGCTGTAATGTGGTTATGTATACTGAGTAAAATGTTTATGCAGCTAATATTATTTTACTGTATCTTTTTATTATTGAAAAAAGCCTGTGAAGAACCTATTGTTTTTTATAAGTTCTTTCACAGACTGTTTTCATTTTCAATTCAATTTACTCAGTTTCCTTTTTTTCTTCTCTTTTCCAATTCCTCACGTTGCTTCTGCATTTCCATTGCTTGCTTTTGCATCGCTTCCAGACGAGCTGCAAATCCTGATGTTTTCTTGGGATTGTTCTTGTTTTCCTTGTATCTTGCTTCAAGAATAGCAAGGAGCTTGTCGTCGTTTGTCGTTTTACGCAGTGTCCACATTATAGCAGCACTGAAGAAAAGCGATATGAAGTAATAGAAGTTGAGGCCTGCTGAGTAGTCGTTGAACATGAAGAAGAACATTACAGGCATGAGATACATCATCCATTGCATTGCTTTCATCTGTTCTGCTTGCTGGCCAACCATCTGATCACGTTGCTGTCTCATTGTCATGAAAGAATAGAGTACGTTTGCAACGCAGAACAATATGCACGTTAGGCTTAGGTGGTCGCCAATTAGCCAAAGGTTTGAATTCCATTCAATGATTGGATCGTATGTGGATAGATCTGAAATCCAGAGGAAACTTTCTCCTCTCAATTGAATAGCGTTAGGCACGAAGTTGAACATGGCAATCCAAATAGGCATTTGTATCAGCATTGGTAGACATCCGCTCAAGGGACTTACTCCGTATTTTGAGTATTCTGCCATCATTGCCTGTTGTTTCATCATTTGGTCTTCTGGCTTGTCGTATTGTTTTGTTGCTGCGTCAAGTTTTGGCTTCAGTACTCTCATCTTTGCTGACGACATGTAGCTCTTCTTTACAAGCGGGAATGTGATGAACTTTAGGAGCATCGTGATGAGGATAAGTACGATTCCCATGTTGATGTTCAGACTTGTAAGTCCGTCGAATACATATAGAGTGAACCAACGGTTGATAATGCGGAACAATGGCCAGCCAAGATAAACGAGGCGTTCGAGTTGTAGGCTTTTTCCGAAAGAACTTTCCTTTTCTATTTTCTGCAGTAGGCGGAAATCGTTAGGCCCGTAGTAGAATTCCAACTCGGTAGGTTGTTTGCCTGTTGGGTCGAATTGCGTTTTCATTTTCGCAGCATACTGCTTCAGATAGCCAGAACCTTTTTCTTGTGGGATGCTTGACATTTTTGCATCTTTGCCGAAGTCTTGCTTAGCTATCATAACGGTGGAGAAGAATTGGTTCTTGAATGCGACCCAATCTATGTTGTCATCAACCGTTTCATCAGTAATTTCCTTTCCTTCGTTCAAGTAATCTGTTCCGCCTTCTGTAAGATGGTAAGTAAGCGAAGCGTATCGGTTTTCAAAGGTGTAGCCCTTTTCTTGCTGACGGCACTTGTCTGTCCACTCTATATCCATGGTATTGCAGTTCGGAGCGAACATCCCCCCCATACCTTCTGCTTGGATTGAAGCATGCAACAAGTAGTCTTTCCCTAGACTATAAGAGATAGAGAGTTTTTTTCCGTTATCCCCTTGGGCAGAGAAAACGACAGTGCTATCGGTAATACTTGATGCAGTGAAAAACATGTCGCTGGTAACAAGGTTTGTTTCCTTTCCAGAGAGCATGAACTTCAGCTGTTGGTCGTTTCCGTCAAACAATGTAACGTCTGCATTACCCTTGCGGTCTTTGAAATTTTTGATTACGGCTTTTTCTACAGTCGCTCCTTTTGTGTTGAACGTGAGTTCCAGCTTGTTGTTTTTCAGTACGACTTTTTCAGACGTTCCTTCCAATGCGTCATGGAAAGTTGCTGTTGTATCAGTTATAGCCTTTGCTTGCTCAGCTCTTTTTTTTACGGCTAGCATTTGTTCCGCTTTCTTTTTCTCCACATTTGCAATGGAGTCTTGAGTGCGTTGTTGTGCAATTTCTTCTTCCGATGGTTTATTCCACCAACTGAAGCCGATAAGCAATGCGGCTATGAGCACGAAGCCTGTTATGGTATTCTTGTCCATTTTATACTTTCTTGTACCTTATATAAATTATATATGTAGTTGTTATTTTTTTGTAGCCCTATATTCTACTGCATGTTTTACGAAGTCAAGGAATAGGGGGTGGGGATTAAGCACTGTACTGGAGTATTCTGGGTGGAACTGTGTTCCGATGTACCATCTTAATCCAGGAATTTCCACAATTTCCACAAGATCGCTTTCGGGATTTCGCCCTACGCATTTCATACCTTCTCGCTCGTATTCCTGCTCGTAGTTGTTGTTGAATTCATAGCGGTGGCGATGGCGTTCTTGTATATGCTCCTTACTATAGATATTAAATACTCTAGAGCCTTGCTGAAGTACGCATTCGTATGCACCGAGGCGCATTGTTCCACCCATGTTGGTTATGTTCTTCTGATCTTCCATGATATCAATAACATTGTGGGTGGTCTTTTCATCCAGTTCGCGACTGTTGGCATCTTCGTACCCCAACACGTTTCTTGCGAACTCAACAACAATCATCTGCATGCCTAAGCATATTCCGAAAGTTGGAATATCATGTGTTCTTGTATAGTGTGCAGCAACGATTTTTCCTTCGGTTCCGCGTTGACCGAATCCCGGGCAGATAACAATGCCGTCAAGCCCAGCCAATTTTTCTGCAACGTTGTCTTCGGTTAGCTTTTCGCTATTTACAAATGTAAGAACAGTTTTACGGTCGTTATAAGTTCCTGCTTGTGAAAGACTTTCACGTATACTCTTGTAGGCATCTTGAAGGTCGTATTTCCCGACAAGGCCGATGTTGACTTCTTCTTTCGCATTAGCGCGTCTCTCCAAGAATTTCTTCCAAGGACCTAAACTTGGCTTTTCGCCAGGCTCGATGTTCATCTTTTTGAGGATGGCGGTGTCAAGTCCCTGATTCTGCATGTTAACAGGCACCTCGTATATTGAAGGTAAGTCTTCGCTTTGCACTACACAATCGAAGTCTACATTACAGAAAGATGCAACTTTCTTAAGTATGCTTTCTCCAAGATGCTTTTCTGTTCGCAATACAAGAATATCCGGTTGTATTCCCACACTTTGTAATTCTTTTACTGAATGTTGCGTGGGCTTAGTCTTCAATTCGCCTGCAGCCTTAAGGTAAGGAACGTATGTCAAGTGTACGCAAACCGCGTTCTTTCCTAGTTCCCATTTCATTTGTCTTATGGCTTCCAAATATGGTGCGCTTTCTATATCACCGATGGTGCCACCGATTTCTGTAATAACAAAGTCGTAGTGGTTTCTTTCTCCAAGGAGTTTTACGTTTCGCTTTATTTCGTTTGTAATGTGCGGTACTACCTGTATCGTTTTCCCAAGGTAGTCTCCACGGCGTTCTTTGTCAATAACAGCTTTGTATATGCGTCCCGTCGTTAGCGAATTGTTGCGTGTTGTCTGTATACCGGTGAAGCGTTCGTAGTGGCCAAGGTCAAGGTCTGTTTCCATTCCGTCGACTGTTACGTAACATTCACCGTGTTCGTATGGGTTTAGTGTACCTGGGTCAATGTTTATATAAGGATCAAACTTCTGTATTGTTATGTTGTATCCTCTTGCCTGTAGCAATTTGCCTATTGATGAAGAGATGATACCCTTTCCCAGCGATGAAACAACACCGCCTGTGACGAAGATATATTTTGTTTCTGCCACGGTTGAAAAATGTTTATAGCGTTAATATAATATTATATACGATAATGCAAAGGTAAGAAAATAAAATGAAGTATAAATGTAGTGTTGTGAAAAATTGCATTTTGCCCTCATTGTGGTTAATGCTATTTGTTCAGTTTTTTTAGCAAGTATTTGTTGAGGCTTTGTATGTGGCGGCCTTGTCTGCTTATGTCGTCGCCCACTGCGTTTATGTCGTTCATCAGTTCCCGCAATGCGTCTTGCATCATGTTGGGTTTGCGTTTTGTCTTGTCTGCATATGGATTCACAACGATGTTTATTGCTTTGTGGTGAAGTGATATTTCAATGTCGCGACCAGACATTATGGGGTCTCCGTCATAGTGTATCACTCCCTCGCGCTCGCGATGGATTGTGAGATGGTCTGTACGGAATGTGTCAACTTTTGGGTTTTTGTTCAGCGTCTTGTTCATAAGGTCGAAGCTGATTTGTGGGGCGGAAAGTACATCCAAAGGGCGAATTACTGTTACATCTAGCAAGCCGTCGCTCATAGATGCTTGTGGAGCAATATAGGCATTGTTGCCGTATTGCGACGCGTTCGCACAAGAAATGAGATATGCTTTTTGCGTTATGGTGCCTTGCTCGCTTTCTATGACATACATTTCCGGTTCGTATTTCAAACCGAGCTGTAATACCTTTTCTATATATGTAATTGCTCCACGCTTGCCTGCTTCAGCAAATTTTTGGCTAATGAATGCGTCAAATCCCATTCCGCATGTGCAGAAAAACGGATGTCCATTTATTTCTCCGTAGTCAAGGGCATGCACAATGTCTTTGTTTATAATAGCCATAGCCTTGCGGATATCCATGGGTAACATTAGATGACGGGCCAATCCATTGCCAGATCCGCATGGTATTATGCCCATTGCGGTGGATGAATTTATTAAAGCTCGCCCCACTTCGTTTATTGTTCCATCGCCACCTACGGCTACAACGATATCTATCCCACGGTCTTTTGCAGCCGAAGCAATTTCGGTTGCATGCCCTGCATAGCGTGTTTCCGTTATAGTGCAGTCGAAGAAGTCCTTGTCAATGGTGTCTTCGATAATTTTCGGAATGCCGGCTTTTTTTACGGTACCCGATATCGGGTTCATTATGAATTCTATTTTCTTCTTAGACATGTTTGCAAAAATAATAATATTTCGTTTATACCCGAATGCGTTTATTCTAATTTTTTGTGACGTTTGTACTTTTTTTCCGTAAAAGTGCTTTTTTTCATGTAATATTACTAACTTTGCAGCATTATAAATTATTGTAGCTTTGCTACACCTATATTATATATAATGGGACTTTTACAAGACAAGTACAAGAATTATCGTGAGCCACAAAAGTATAAGGCTGCGGGAGTTTATCCATATTTCCGAGAGATAACAGGAAAGCAAGGAACTGTGGTTCAGATGGATGGGCACGAAGTGCTGATGTTTGGCTCAAATGCATATACCGGTCTTACCGGTGACGAACGTGTAGAGGCTGCAGCAAAGGCAGCAATTGACCAGTATGGCACGGGGTGCGCTGGCAGCCGTTTCTTGAATGGTACGCTTGATTTGCATGTTAAGCTGGAGAAAGAATTGGCAGAGTTCGAGCATAAAGATGATGCTCTTTGTTTTTCCACGGGCTTTTTTGTGAATTCCGGTGTGCTTTCTGTTGTTTGTGGTCGTGAGGACTATATAATTTGTGATGAACGTGACCATGCAAGTATAGTAGACGGCCGTCGCCTTTCCTTTGCAACGTGCTTGAAATACAAGCACAATGACATGGAAGACCTAGAGAAACAACTTAAGAAGTGTAAACCAGAATCGGTGAAGCTTATTGTTGTAGACGGTGTTTTTTCTATGGAGGGTGACTTGGCTAATTTGCCAGAGATTGTACGTTTGAAGAAGAAGTACAAGGCATCAATCATGGTTGACGAGGCTCACGGACTTGGAGTGTTCGGAAAAGAGGGACGTGGTGTGTGCGATCATTTTGGTGTGATTGACGATGTTGATCTTATCATGGGCACATTCTCAAAGAGTCTTGCTAGTATTGGTGGCTTTATTGCTGGAGATAGTGACACAATAAACTATCTGCGTCATTCTTGTCGAACTTATATTTTCAGTGCTTCTAATACTCCTGCAGCTACAGCCGCTGCAATGGAAGCTCTTCATATCATAAGGCGTGAACCTGAAAGGATGGAAAAACTTTGGGATGTAACCAATTATGCTCTTAAGCGTTTCCGTGAAGAAGGTTTTGAAATAGGCGAAACAGAAAGTCCTATTATTCCGCTTTATGTTCGTGATCCTTACAAGACTTTTGCGGTAACAAAACTTGCTTTTGATGCAGGTGTCTTCATAAATCCTGTTATCCCTCCGGCTTGTGCACCACAAGATACCTTGGTTCGTTTCGCACTAATGGCAACCCACACTAAAGAACAGGTTGAGAAAGGTGTTGTTGCTTTGAAAAAGATATTTGTTGAGCAAGGTATAATTAAATAGATCTTCTCATAAAAGAAATGAAATAAAGGCAGACATTGATTGATTGTTTCAGTCTATCGGTGTCTGCCTTATCCTTTTTTTCTGTAACGAGAACAAAGGCTTGAAACTTAATTGCTTCTTTAAAATGAAAGCCTATAAGTTGATGTGTGAAACTCTTGGACTTTTGGATGTAACCGTGCGTAGTTTTTAATGAAAGGCCGCGGGTATATAGAAGTGTGATTGTGGAAATTCTGTAACTCTCCTCTTATGTATGTATAATAAGCGAATATGAATGGAGATTCTCAGAGATTGAGTTCATTAACTTTGTTTGTAGTTTCAATAGAAAAGCTGTAATTTAATCTAATTATGATATCAGTAAATTCACTGAAAGTTGAGTTCGGAACAAAGCCATTGTTCCAGGATGCAAGCTTCGTAATAAACGATCGCGATCGCATAGCGTTAGTAGGAAAGAATGGAGCAGGCAAATCCACTTTGCTAAAGATCCTTTGCGGTGAGCAACAGCCTACGGCAGGCACTGTTGCCGTGCCGGCAGATGCAACGATAGGTTATTTGCCGCAGGTCTTGAAACTTGTTGATGATACAACGGTAAGGGAAGAATGTTACAAGGCTTTTCAAGGCGTTAAGCATCTCGAAAAGAAAGTTGAGGCGATGAACAATGAGCTTTCTGAACGTACGGATTATGAAAGCGACGATTATCTTAAACTTGTAGACCGTTTTACCCAAGCACACGAGCGCCTGATGATGCTTGGAGCAGGAAATTGTGATGCTAGTATAGAACGTACGCTTGTAGGACTAGGGTTTACAAGGCGAGATTTCGACAGACCGACAAGTGAGTTCAGCGGTGGTTGGCGTATGAGGATAGAGCTGGCCAAGATATTGTTGCAGAGCCCTGATGTATTGCTTCTTGACGAGCCGACTAATCATCTTGACATAGAAAGTATACAGTGGCTCGAACAATTTCTTTCGCAAAACGGCAAGGCGGTAGTGCTTGTAAGTCATGACCGTGCCTTTATCAATAACGTTACTAACCGTACTCTTGAGATATGTTGCGGAAAGATTGTTGACTATAAGGTGAAGTACGACCAGTATGTCACACTCCGTCAGGAACGACGAGAGCAGCAACTGCGTGCTTACGAAAACCAACAGAAGGAGATAGCTGATATAAAAGACTTCATAGAGCGGTTTCGTTATAAACCGACAAAGGCAGTGCAGGTGCAGAGCCGCATAAAGCAGTTGGAAAAAATTATGCCCATCGAGGTTGATGATGTAGACAATTCCATGATGCACTTAAAGTTTCCGCCATGTTTGCGTAGCGGTGATTATCCGATAATTTGCGATGAAGTGAAAAAAGACTATGGCGAACACAACGTTTTCAGCAATGTCTGTCTGACAATAAAGCGTGGTGAGAAAGTTTCATTCGTCGGGAAAAACGGTGAAGGCAAATCTACTCTTGTGAAATGTATAATGGGAGAGATTCCTTTCGATGGCAAACTGAAAATAGGACACAACGTGCAAATCGGTTATTTCGCACAAAATCAGGCGCAGCTTCTTGATGATCGTCAAACTGTTTTTCAGACAATTGACAATGTTGCACGTGGCGAAATGCGTTTGAAGATAAACGATTTGCTTGGAGCATTCATGTTTGGAGGAGAAAAATCAGAGAAAAAAGTCTCAGTTCTGAGTGGTGGTGAACGTAGTCGTTTAGCAATGATACGTCTTTTACTTGAGCCCGTTAACCTGCTTATCTTAGACGAGCCTACCAATCATCTAGACATGCGTTCCAAAGATGTATTGAAAGAGGCTATAAAAGCTTTTGACGGTACTGCCGTAATAGTGAGTCACGATCGTGAGTTTCTTGACGGTCTTGTGGATAAAGTTTATGAGTTCGGTGGTGGAAAGGTTGTAGAGCATCTTGGTGGTATATACGATTTTCTGCAAAAGCACAACATTGATAGCCTTGACCAAATAGGGCATGCACAGGCTTTGTTGGCAAAACAAGACACGGTATCTAAAAACGCAGATTCTGTCCAGGAAGAATCTAGCGGAAAGCAAAGCTATGCAGAACGTAAGGAACTGCAGAAGCAAAAGAGCCGAGCGGAGAAAGCCGTGAAAGAGTGCGAGAAAGAAATATCAAAGTTGGAAGACAGGCTGAAAGAACTTGACGAAATATTGATGAAGCCCGAAAATGCTTCCAATATGGAGTACGTTACAGAGTACACAACAACAAAGAAAGCTCTTGATGATGCGGTAGAAAAATGGGAAGAACTATCGGAAAATCTTGAGAATATTAAGTTAAAAGATAAGTCCTTGTAGTTCCAATATGTGCAAAAACAAGAAAAAGTAAGAAAAATAGCTACCTTCAATATAATAAATGTTGCTCTTTAAAGTTTAAGAATAAAGAGCACTTAAATTTAAGTAAAACAACGAAAGAAAAACATCGTATGAAAATTAACAAGATTATCCCTATGGTTGCCTTGGCTTCCATTTCGCTTTCTGCTTTTGGGCAGAACAACGCACAGACGTTGAAGTCGGGGCTTGACTTGACGAACCTTGACAACAGTGTCCGTCCGCAAGACGATTTCTTCCAGTATGCCTGCGGAGGTTGGATGAAGAAAAACCCATTGCCTGCCGCTTATTCAAGATACGGCAGTTTTGATGTGCTCGGAGAAGAGAACAATAAGCGCATTAATGAAATTTTGAATGAACTTCGTACAAATACATATACAAAAGGTTCAACAGAGCAGAAACTAAGTGATTTGTATAAGCTCGCAATGGATGCAGAAAAGCGCAACGCAGACGGTTACAAGCCGCTTAAACCTATAATTGACAAATTGGAGAAAGCAAAAACCGTAAAAGAGCTCTTTGATGTTCAGCTCAGCTTAATGCCTTATGGGGATCATGAGTTTATAGGCATGATGCTCGGCTCTGATGAGAAGAACGCTTCCCTTAATATATTGAACATCTCGCAAAGCGGTATAACTTTGAGACAGAAAGAATATTATCTTGATACAGATTCAGCCACAACTGCAATACGTGAAGCTTACAAGAAGCACATTGTGAGAATGTTTAAGATGTTCGGTTTCAGCGAAAAGGAAGCACAGAAAAAAATGAACAATGTGATGAAGCTGGAAACGGAGCTTGCAAAAGTTTCAAAATCGAACACGGAATTGCGAGACCCCGAGGCCAACTATCACAAAATGACACTCAAGGATTTCAACGCTAAATATCCAGCTTTGCAACTTTCACGTCAACTCATAGCTTGTGGTATAAAGCTTGATTACGCAAAAGAACTTGTTGTGGGGCAGCCTGAGTTTGTTGCAGGAGCGAATAAACTTGTTTCTTCATTGACAGCAGCAGAATACCGTGATTACATGGAGTGGGGGCAGATAATGAGTGCAGCTGGATATTTGAGTGACGATATCGTTCAGGCAAATTTCGACTTCTTCGGGAAAACACTTAGTGGAAGGAAGGAAAACCATCCGTTATGGAAGCGTGCCACTAGCCAAGTGGAAAGTCAGATGGGTGAAGCGCTGGGTAAGATATATGTATCTAAGTTCTTCCCTGCATCATCAAAAGAGAGAATGAAAACTTTGGTGGGCAATCTTCAGAAAGCATTGGCTAAACGTATAGAAGCACAGGACTGGATGAGTGCTAAAACCAAGAAGAATGCTCTTGAAAAACTCAGTACTTTTTATGTCAAGATAGGGTATCCAGACAAATGGACTGATTTTTCAAAGTTGAATATTGATGCTTCAAAATCGTATTATGCAAATATCGAGGAATGTCGCCGCTTTTGGAATCAATGGACTATTGATACAAAGGCAGGAAAACCTGTTGATAAGGACGAATGGCAGATGTATCCGCAAACGGTAAACGCTTATTACAACCCAACAACCAATGAGATTTGTTTCCCTGCAGGTATCCTGCAAGTGCCTTTCTTTGACCCGACAGCAGATGATGCTTTCAATTATGGCGCAATTGGTGTTGTTATAGGTCATGAAATGACGCATGGCTTCGACGATCAGGGCCGCCACTATGATAAAGACGGAAATATGAAGGACTGGTGGACGGAAGCCGATGGCACCAACTTCAACAAACGTGCAACATTATATGCCGATTTCTTCTCAAATATAAAAGTTTTGCCCGATCTTAATGCTAACGGAAAATTTACGCTTGGAGAGAATCTTGCCGATCATGGAGGTCTGCAGGTTGCATATGAAGCTTATAAGGAGGCAACAAAAAACGCACCGCTTCAGACCATTGACGGCTTGACACCAGACCAACGATTCTTCATTGCCTATGCTCAGGTATGGGCAGCGAACATCACCGAGGCTGAAATTAGAAATCGTACAAAGAGTGATCCACACGCTTTGGGGCGTTGGAGAGTTAATGGTGCTCTGCCTCATGTAGGAATGTGGTATGATGCATTCGGGGTAAGCGGAACAGACAAACTTTTCGTTCCGGCAAATCAGCGTTTGATGCTTTGGTAATGATCTTGGGCTTGTTTACTTCTTGTTTACAGGCCATAGCATGTGGATATATATAAAGTACAATCAATAGCATAAGGTTGCAGAAAATGCATGGCTAATATAAATGCATTTTCTGCATCTTTTTGTTTAAAAAAGATGTTTTACAGATAAATAGCCGTTGTAACAAAGCATGTTCAACAACAGATTAAAAGAAAATTAAAGAAATGCAAATGTTTCGTTTATTCATACAAATGACTTAACTTTGCATTAAAGAAAAAAACAATGTTTAATTTTATATCATTCGGTAGTGGCAGTAGCGGAAACTGTTACGTTATACAGACGGACGATGAAATGTTGATGATTGATTCTGGGGTAGGAATAAGGGCCGTGAAGAAGTATTTCCGTGACTATGCCATAGAATTCTCGAACATAACGAACATTCTTGTGACACACGATCACGCAGATCATGTGAAATCCGTAGGCGCAATAAGTTCAGATTACAATATTCCTGTTTATGCAACAGAGAAAGTCCATAAAGGAATAGAGGGCAACTATTGTGTTAGAAAGAAAATTCCCGCGGCTAATAAGCGTATAATAGTTAAGGACACAGAATATAAAATAGGAAACATTACTTTCACGGCCTTTGAAATACCGCATGATAGTAGTGATAATGTAGGCTATCGTATTGAATATTGCGGCATAACATTTTGTCTTATGACAGATATAGGTCATGTCACCGACAAAATAACCGAAAACATCTCATTGGCAGACTACCTTGTTATAGAGGCAAATCATGACGAGCAAATGTTGTTGAACGGCCCTTATCCGCAATATCTTAAGGAACGCGTGGCAGGGTTAACGGGACATTTAAGTAATAGACAATGCGCAGAAGCTATTCTGCATAATGCAAATAGTAAACTCAAGCATGTTTGGCTTTGTCATCTAAGTGAAGAAAATAATCACCCAGAACTAGCTCGCAAAACATTGGAGCAAGCACTTGAAGAAAGAGGCTTTATTGTTGGTAAAAACATAAAACTTGACGTTCTGAAACGAAAGCTGCCAACTGGTTTCTTCTCACTTTGATTTGCAGACACTAAGCCTATGAAAATCTTGCCGTTATGAATTGTCTCGTTTGCTATACTAGTCTATCGTAAAAAGAGACCATAATTTTATTTTTAAAGACATAAACTATAAATACAAACTAAGGAAATGAAAAAGAAATTCGTAAAAGTGCTTTTCATAGCATCTATTTTGCTTTGCAACGCTGCTGTATCTAATGCACAAAACACACTTGGAGGGATACTCAGCAGTGTGGTTGGTTCTGTAACTGGTAGCAATACCAACAGTAGCTCTTCATCTGACAACACGACTTCAAGTATTCTCTCTGGCCTTTCTACCATTTTCTCAAGTAGTAAGGTAGCTACCGCAGAGCAGCTTGTTGGTACATGGACATATCAGGAACCGGCGGTAGTCTTTGAAAGCTCAAATATTCTGAAGCAGGCTGGTGGAAAGCTTGTGTCACAAAATATAGAAAAGAAACTGCAGACCGTTCTTGCAAAGTATGGTATCAAGAAAGGAAAAATGACCATGACGTTTGATAAGGATGGAAACTTTACCCAAACAATAGCAAAAAAAACAGTAAAAGGAACATATACAGTTGACGGTAAAAGCGTAAAGTTGACGTATACAGGTGGCGTAAAGCAGTTGCTCGGTACAACACAGGTGGATGGCAATTCGTTATTGATAGTTATGGATGCATCAAAACTTTTGAAGTTTGCTAGTGCAGCTAGTTCACTTACAAGCAACTCACTTCTCAAAACAGCTGGTTCATTACTTTCTAGTATGGATGGCATGCAATGTGGTGTTCGCCTAACAAAGAAATAATGTAAATGGGCTTTCTTTTTATGTCGTAGTAACAGATTATGATAGATGCAAGGTTAAAGAAAATTAAAAAATGCGGTTAAAGTATAGCCCATTTGTGCAGAATTTGTAAAAGTCTTAACTTTGCAAAACGCTACGAGTTAGCGCGATATAAATTCAAACCTAAAAAACAAAAAATTAAAAATGGCAACAAAAATCAGATTGCAGCGCGGTGGTCGTAAGGGTTATGCTTTTTACAGCATCGTAATCGCTGATGTTAGAGCTCCACGTGATGGAAAATTTACTGAAAAGATTGGTACTTACAATCCAAACACCAATCCTGCCACAGTAGATTTGAATTTTGACCGTGCCCTTTATTGGGTAGAAGTTGGTGCACAGCCAACTGATACTGTTCGTAACATCCTAAAACGTGAAGGTGTGTATTTGATGAAGCACTTGCGTGGTGGTGTTAAAAAAGGCGCTTTTGATGAGGCTACTGCTCAAACTAAGTTTGAAGCTTGGAAGACGAGTAAGGAAAATGGTCTTGATGCAGTGCGCGAAAGTGTTGCGAACAACAAGAAAGCAGCTTATGAGAAGAGTCTTGCAGAAGAGAAGAAAGTAAATGAAGCTATCGCAAAGAAAGTTGCTGAGAAGCGTGCTGAGGCAGAGGCTGCCAAAGCAGCAGAGGCAGCAGCAGAAAATGAGGCTTCAGAGACAGAAGCTCCTGCAGCAGAATAATTTCTTGTAAGTACAAGGGAAGATAAAGGAAGGCTTGATAGCTTTCCTTTTTTTATGATTTATGAGAAAATATGCAAGGAATTTGTTCTGATAATGTCGTATAAAAAACAAAAAAATTGATTGTCTCACGACAACCAATCTTTTATTAACCTTAATAATCTAATACCATGAAAAACACGTTGCAAAGGTAATGCGTCAAAAACTTTTTTGCAAGTGTTTCTATCATTAAGTTTTTAAAAATAAATATTATTTAAATAAACCATTATTCCATTTAAATGATTTTTGCAATTTTGCTCTTTTTAATGTCTTACATTCATCTTCAGTTAAGAGACATGTGTCCAAATGGAGCGTAAGAGTGCCACCATCATTTTCTGAGAGCTCTGCCCTTGCCATAATTGGACTAAGTATAGATTTTAATTTTATGGGTTTAATGTTTTCTATACTATCATGTTGTATAGGAATTAAACTTTTAAGAACATCTTCGTTTGAAAGGTTAGGCAATCCGAAAGAATTGTGAATACTCGTCCAATCGGTAGAATAGAATGAAATCTCACTTTCTAATGTGGGTGAACCGAAGCTTTTCTGCATGCAAAGAAGTTGAGTAGAATCATTTTCCTGTAACAATAATATTTGTACAGAAGATGCTTTTGTAAGTTGTATGTCAATGAACTTATGTGTGAGCTTCTTTATTTTTGTTTTTCCTCCTAAGGCATTGTTTGTACCGATTGTGTCCTTGGATTTATACAGTGCAATGAGTTCTGATCTTGTGTTCTTGTTTAGAATGGGAATTATGCTGTCGGGCATTTCTTTCCAGAATGTTTCCATGTCTGTTTGGGCGTAAATGCTAATTGAAGACAGACACATTATAATGACTAATGTTATTTTTTTTGTTAATTTCATTGTGTGTTACATTTGTTTCTATTGCAAAAGTAATTATATTTATCTAAATGTCCATATGCTTTTTCTTCGTTTTATTTTGTATTTCTTGTCCTTATGTAATAAAATGTTTTAGGATAGGGGTATTTAGTTGATTTTTTTATAATTTTGCACTTTAAGTTTAAACAAGGAGTCAGAAAATCTTTAATTTTTAAGCCAATGAAGCGAACTGCGATATTGTTATTGCATTGTCCCGATGAACTCGGAATCATTGCAGAACTTACGAAGTTTATAACTGACAATAAAGGAAATATCGTTTATCTAGATCAGTATACAGACAGTCAGGATGGCATGTTTTTTATGCGTATAGAATGGGAAATGGACAAATTCCTTATACCGCGTGAAAAGATTGGTGAATATTTAGACATGCTTTATACAAAGAGGTACCAGATGGATTTCAGTCTTTCGTTCAGTGATGAGCGTCCTCGTATGGCTATTTTTGTGAGCAAGATGAGTCATTGTCTCTATGATTTGTTGTCAAGATACCGTGCGGGAGAATGGAATGTAGATATTCCATGTATAATCAGCAATCATGATGATTTGAGATATGTAGCCGAACAGTTTGATATACCTTATTATGTTTGGTCAATAAATAAGGATCACTCAAACAAGCTTGATGTTGAGGCTGCAGAAATGGGACTATTGAAGAAAGAAAAGATATCTTTCATCGTGCTAGCGCGTTATATGCAGATTATATCTGACGCAATGATCCAAGAGTATCCACACCATATTATAAACATACACCATTCGTTCCTTCCAGCTTTTATTGGTGCAAAGCCTTATCATCAAGCTTGGGAACGTGGAGTAAAAATTATAGGGGCTACGAGTCATTATGTGACTAACGAACTTGATGCAGGCCCAATCATTGAACAGGATGTGGTAAGAATAAGTCATAAGGATACTCCTGAGAGTCTCGTACGTAAAGGTCGTGATTTGGAAAAGATTGTCTTGAGTCGTGCCGTGACAAAGCATATAGAACGAAAGATACTGACATACAACAATAAAACGATAATATTCAGCTAATAAATATGGATGTTGCTATAGTTAAATATAATGCGGGCAATGTTTATAGTGTGGAGAACGCTTTTCGTAGACTTGGGGTAGAACCAGTACTGACAGATGATGCCGAGACAATTATGAATGCTGATCGTGTGGTTTTTCCAGGCCAAGGAGAGGCAAGTACGGCAATGGCCTATCTTAAATCTCGAAGTCTGGACAAGCTCATAGTGTCATTACGACAACCCGTTCTTGGTATTTGCATAGGACAGCAGTTGTTGTGCAGACATTCGGAAGAAGGAGATGTTGACTGTCTAGGCGTATTTGATGTTGATGTTAAGCGTTTTGTCCCCACTTGTCATGCCGAAAAAATTCCGGCAATGGGTTGGAATCAGTGTTATGAAACAAGAAGTCCGTTGTTTGACGGCTTTGACGCTACTGATAGCTTTGTCTATTTTATACATAGCTACTATGTTCCCCTTTGTGAATCCACAGTAGCAAAGGCAGATTACATCCATCCTTATAGTGCGGCATTGCACAAAGACAATTTTTATGCAACGCAGTTCCATCCAGAAAAAAGTGGTAAGACCGGTGAATTGTTGTTGCGTAATTTCCTAAACATAACGAATATATGATAGAACCAATACCCGCGATTGATATTGTCGGCAGGAAGTGTGTGCGGCTTGCACAAGGTGATTATAGTGCAAGCAAGACTTATTCTGACGATCCACTCAAAGTAGCTAAGGAGTTTGAGAAGGCTGGAATAAAAAGACTTCATGTCGTTGACCTTGACGGTGCAAAGAACAAACATATTGTAAACGTTGATATTCTTAAGAGCATAACTTCAGAAACGCATCTGAAGGTAGACTTCGGTGGAGGAATAAAGACCGATGAAGACATACGAATAGCCTTTGAATGTGGGGCTGCTATGGTGACAGTTGGGTCGGTGGCAGTAACCGATCGGTCTCTGTTTGAACGTTGGCTTGGAGAATATGGTCCAGAACGTATAATTCTTGGAGCTGATGTGCGCAATGGTAAGGTAAGCGTAAACGGCTGGAAGGAAGATACGGATAATGACCTTGTGCCTTTCTTGGAATATTACGTTAGCAAAGGTGTAAAAAACGTGCTTTGCACGGATATTTCAAAAGACGGCATGCTTTCAGGTCCTGCATTTGGCTTGTATTCTAATGTGCTGCATGTATTTCCTGAAATAAACCTTATCGCAAGTGGAGGCATTTCATCCGTTGATGACATACGCGAGCTTGACAGATTGGGGGTTCCTTCAGTCGTTTTTGGTAAGGCTTATTATGAAGGGAAGATAACATTAGACGATTTGAAAACGTTATGATGTATTATGGCTAAAGGATTAGCAAAAAGAATTATACCATGCCTTGATGTAAAGGATGGCATGACGGTTAAGGGAGTAAATTTCGTAAACTTGCGTCAGGCTGGCGATCCTGTAGCCTTGGGCAAGGCTTATAGTGAAGCAGGGGCAGACGAACTTGTGTTCTTAGATATAACGGCAACAGTTGATGGCAGGAAGACGTTCACGGAAATGGTTACTCGTGTTGCTCAGCAACTGAATATTCCATTTACTGTTGGCGGTGGTATAAATTCCATAGAGGATGTAGAACGATTGCTTAACGCAGGAGCTGACAAGGTCAGCGTAAACAGTGCTGCACTAAGACATCCGGAATTGATATCAGAAATAGCAGGTAGATTTGGTTCACAAGTGTGCGTTTGTGCCATCGATGCCAAGTATGAAAACGGCAAATGGTGTTGCTATTTGAATGGGGGGCGCATAAAGACCGATGTTGAGTTGTTTGAATGGGCTGCAAAAGCAGAGCATTTGGGGGCGGGAGAATTATTATTCACGAGTATGAATAACGACGGAACCAAAGACGGCTTTGCGCTTGATGCCACACGTAGACTCTCTGAAGAACTTAATATACCCGTGATAGCAAGTGGTGGCGCCGGAAGAAAGGAACATTTTCTAGATGTCTTTGAATGTGGTCTGGCGGATGCAGCTTTGGCGGCAAGCGTATTCCATTTCGGTGAGATAGGGATAGTTGAACTGAAGCATTACCTTTCTGAGAAAGGGATAAAGGTAAGGATATGTTGATTGTACTTTTTCGTAGACGGACAAAATGAAAGGGAAAGTCTATTAAAATTGCTTTACGTCCGTTGGGTTAAGATTTTAATTAGTATATTTGCATTTAACTAAGTGCAATTTGTAGTTTCAGCATAATAAACATGTGGATATGTCTTATCTATATGACTTGCGATACAAATTCATTTAGGGCAGTTGCAAATGCTACAGCACACAAAAGAAAAAAGAAACGGTATGGATATAGATTTTGAGAAATCTGGCGGACTTGTTCCGGCTATTGTTCAGGATGCAAAAACAAAAAATGTCCTGATGCTAGGTTATATGAATGAAGAGGCTTATCGTAAGACTCTTGATACGAAGAAAGTAACCTTTTTTAGCCGAAGCCGCCAGCAGTTGTGGACAAAGGGTGAAACATCGGGGAATTTTCTTGAGCTAGTTACCTTGAAAGTAGATTGCGATAAAGATACGTTGTTGATAAAGGCTAACCCCAGTGGGCCTGTTTGTCACACAGGTACAGATACTTGTTGGGGAGAAACTAACGAAAGTGATGATCTGACTTTCCTCTCGGAATTGCAGGACTTTATAGAAACGCGTTACAAGGAGATGCCTGAAGGATCGTATACAACGAGCCTTTTCAAAGACGGCTTGAACCGAATGGCACAAAAAGTAGGTGAAGAGGCTCTTGAAACTGTTATTGAGGCAGTGAATGGCTCAGACGAACGCTTGATTTATGAAGCTTCCGACATGTTCTATCATCTGATAGTATTGCTAACAAGTAAGGGACTTCGTATCGAAGACATAGCTAAGGAACTTAAAACAAGACATTCTGGAAGTTGGAAAAAGCACTGACAATAGTTTTTAACGGGTAAAAAACAAGATCTGATAACCGAAATGCTGGTAGAATATAAAGGGGTAAGCATTTGTCAAGAAACAAGATGCATACTAAAGGATGTTGATTTTCATGCCGATGAAGGGGAATTCATCTATATCACAGGAAAGGTAGGCAGTGGGAAAAGCAGTCTGCTGAAGACAATATATTGCGAACTTGATATAGAGAAGGCAGATACAGCCATAGCTCTCGGGCATGATCTAACTGCAATCAAACGCAAACAGATACCTCATCTGAGAAAGTCAATGGGAATAATCTTTCAGAACTTTCAGTTGTTGCACGACCGTTCGGTATATGAAAACTTGAAATTTGTACTGAAAGCCACAGGTTGGAAGAAAAAAGACAATATAAACCAGTGTATAGATGAGGTTCTTCAAGATGTAGGAATGCCAGATGTTAAGGATAAAATGCCACATCAACTGTCGGGAGGTGAACAGCAACGCATAGCTATAGCGCGCTCATTGCTAAACAAACCGAAACTTATTGTTGCTGACGAACCGACAGGCAATCTCGATGCAGAAACAGCATCCAACATAATCAGCCTACTGAAAGGCATTAGCCAGAAAGGGACAGCCGTTATAATGTCTACACACAATCTTCCGCTCATAGAGAAATATCCTGGAATAGAGTATATTTGTGAAGACGGTACATTGAAAGAAAAGAAAGTGTGCTTTGCGTAGATATTTTTTTAAGACTTTATAAATGTAAAGTTGTATGTGCGGAAACATGTAGTTAAAAGCAGAAAAAACAATAGATATGAAAGTAATGAAATTTGGAGGCACTTCCGTCGGCTCGCCAGAGCGGATGAAAAGTGTTTCAACGCTTATAACAAAAAGTGGTGAGCCAGTCTTTGTTGTTCTTTCGGCAATGTCTGGCACAACAAATTCGCTTGTAGAAATCTCAAACTATCTCTACAAGAAGAATACAGATGGTGCTAACGAGGTGATAAACCGCCTGGAACAGAAGTACATGGGACATGTAGAAGATCTTTATTCTACAGAAGAATGGAAGCGTGCAACGCGAGATTTCCTGCGTGAAGAGTTTGCTTACTTGCGTTCTTTTACAAAAGATCTCTTTACTAGTTTCGAGGAGAAGAGCATTGTGGCGCAGGGAGAGATAATGAGTACGAATATGGTTGTCAATTATCTCAAGGAATGTGGCGTGAAAGCCTCTCTTTTGTCTGCACTTGACTTTATGCGTACAGACAAAAATGGTGAGCCTGATTCTCAATATATTAAAGAGAAAGTTAATGAAGTGCTGACTAACACACCTGAAAGTCAGATTTATATAACTCAAGGCTTTATTTGTCGTAATGCCTATGGAGAGGTTGACAACCTTCAGCGCGGCGGTAGCGACTATACAGCTTCGCTTATCGGTGCAGCAATCATGGCTGAGGAAATTCAGATATGGACAGATATAGATGGAATGCACAACAATGATCCGCGTATCGTTGAGAAAACAGAAGCCGTAAGGCAGTTGCATTTTGAAGAGGCAGCAGAGCTTGCTTATTTCGGTGCGAAGATTCTTCATCCTACATGCATCCAACCGGCAAAATATGCAGGTATTCCTGTAAGACTTCTAAATACAATGGAACCTGAAGCCCCCGGAACTATTATAGACAACGTTACGCTGAAAGGCAAAATAAAGGCTGTTGCAGCAAAAGACAACATCACCGCCATAAAGATCAAGAGTAGTCGAATGTTGTTGGCAACGGGATTCCTGCGCAAGGTATTTGAGATTTTTGAAAGCTACCAAACAGCTATTGACATGGTTGCCACAAGCGAGGTCGGAGTCTCAATGAGTATTGACAACAGTGCACACTTGAACGACATTGTTGATGAGTTGAAGAAATACGGAACAGTGACAGTTGACACAGACATGTGTATAATTTGTGTAGTGGGAGATTTGGATTGGAGCAATCTTGGTTTTGAGACTCTTGCTGCTGAAGCGATGAAAGACATTCCTGTCAGAATGATATCTTACGGAGGTAGCAACTATAATATCTCGTTCCTCGTTAAGGAAAGCGATAAGAAACGTGCGCTACAAAGTCTTAGCGAAACGTTATTCCATAGCAAATAAACCTAGGAGGATTGTCCATGTGAAAGGACGTTTAAGAAAACCTTACTGTTCGTTCTATAAAGGCCACGGGCTTTCTGTATGAAAGTCTGTGGTTTTGTAGCGAAAGGCCGCGGGCTTTCATACAGAACCCCAAGACTTTGTGGAAGACCTGAAAAGATAAGGTGGATATACTGCATGAACAAAAGAAACAAACACGACACAATATTCATATATGAAAGGTAATTTCAATACAGAAAAATTTAAGAAAATAGAAACTCCGTTCTATTATTACGACACGGAACTGCTGCGCACGACATTGCATTCCATCAGTGACGAGACGGCCAAATATCCGTCATTCAACGTACACTACGCAGTAAAGGCAAATGCGAATCCAAAGATTCTCAATATTATTGCCCAAGCTGGACTTGGGGCAGATTGCGTAAGCGGTGGAGAGATACAAGCTGCGATAGATGCAGGTTTTCCTGGAAGCAAGATTGTCTATGCAGGCGTAGGAAAGAGTGATTGGGAGATAAATCTGGGTATAGACTGTGGCATACAGTGTTTCAATGTAGAGAGCATCCCGGAACTTGAAGTCATAAATGAGCTGGCAGCCGCAAAAGGAAAGGTCGCAAATGTGGCTTTCCGTATAAATCCCAATGTGGGAGCACATACGCATGCCAATATAACCACGGGCTTGGCAGAGAATAAATTCGGTATTCCTATGAGTGATATGGAAAAAGTGATAAGTATTGCTGCGGAAATGAAGAATGTTAAGTTTCATGGCTTGCACTTTCATATTGGTTCACAGATACTTGATATGGGAGACTTCGAGGCTTTATGTAACCGTATAAACGAACTTCAACGTCAGTTGGAATTGCACCATATAAAGGTTGATACGATAAACGTTGGAGGCGGACTCGGCATTGACTATCATCATCCTAACCGTTTGCCAGTGCCAGACTTCAAGGCTTATTTTAAAACCTACGCCAAACATTTGGATTTGCATGAAGGTCAGACGCTACATTTTGAACTTGGACGTTCCGTAGTGGCACAGTGTGGATCGCTAATAACTAAGGTCTTGTATGTAAAAGAAGGTACTGCAAAGAAATTCGCTATTGTTGACGCCGGAATGACAGACTTGATTCGCCCCGCACTTTACCAGGCTTGTCACAAGATAGAAAATATTTCTTGCGACGATGCCGAAGAAACATATGATGTGGTAGGCCCCATCTGTGAGTCAAGCGATGTCTTTGCCAAGGCTGTTGACCTTAATGCTTGTCATAGAGGCGACTTGTTGGCCTTGCGTTCTGCTGGTGCTTACGGGGAAATCATGGCTTCACAGTATAACTGCAGAAAGCTTCCCATAGGTTATACAACAGAAGACCTCATGCGTATCCATTAAAAAACTGATATGATGTCTGCGTTGTTCAAAGATACCTTACCTAAAAAGTGAAAAAGAAAACTGGAATATAATGTTTGTTTTTGATGAAGTTTCTTTAACTATTGGCATTGCTGTATTGGTTGTTGCCTTACTCTCACCGTTAATAAACGTGCTTATGCTAAAGCTAAGACGTGAGGACGATGATACGGATAGTGTAGTTGCCGACAATACTAGCGCATCGGATAGCTCAAAACTTACCGATAAAGATCCCGTGGCCGTAGGGGAAAATGTTTCTATACGGAGGCCTGGTATATCTATAGTGGTTACTGTAGACGATGAAATAGAAGAATTGCGCAATAATCTTCCCAAGTGGCTTCAACAAAGGTACGAAGGCGATTTCCAGATAGTTGTTGTTACTACAGGAAACAATGAAGCGGTAGACAATTTTCTTAAGCATATAGGGAGTGACTCTCGGCTTTACACAACATTTATACCAAGTTCTTCCCGTTATATGAGCAGAAGAAAACTAGCTATTACTGTTGGAGTAAAAGCGGCAAGATATGAATGGATTTTGCTAACAGACGTGGATTGCTCACCAAACAGCATATCATGTCTGGAAAAAATGGCAAGGCATTGCGCAGAATCAACAGATATAGTTTTAGGTTATACGCAAATGCATGCAGAAAGTAAGGGAGTAAGGATTTTTGACCACGCTTATCTGCTTTACAATCAACTGGCAAGTGCACAGCGTGGCAAGGCTTGGGCGTATGCTGGTGCAAACATGATGCTCAGAAAAAGTTTGTTTATCAAGGGCAAGGGCTTTGACGGTAATCTTAAGTTTCTTCGCGGAGAATATGATTTTCTGCTTAACAAGTTTGCTACGCCCACGAATGTTGCTGTTGTCTTGGACGATGATGCATGTGTTACAGAGGATGAACTTACGGATAAGGGGTGGCGTAATAAAAATCTCTATTTCCTCTCGACAATGAAAAACTTGTCAAGAGTGGCAATTCATAAATGTTTAGTGTGCTTAACGCTGGCCATTATGGTTCTGTTCAACGTGGCAAATATCTGTATAATAGCCTTTTCTGTTTGGGATGAAAAATATCTGTTGACGGCTATCTCGGCGTTGGCACTAGTATTGTCGTGGATACTGCGCATGGTTGTGCTTGCAAAGACGCTAAGGAAATATGCTTCCAGCATGTCACCATTTAAGATGTTTTGGTATGAGCAGACACTACCTTTGCGAAAGCTAAAGCGTTACGTCAGCTATAGGCTAACTGATAAATACGATTTCATTACACATAAGATTTGATTTCATCATGTCAGATATAAGAGTGTTGCATTTCTTGCCATATCTCGACAGGGAAAGCTTGGCTTCAAAGTTTGTCGAAGAGATTCTCCAAGGTGGAGAATCCTCATGTTCTTTCTGCATACTTACCACTTCGAAAGGCTATGCGGCAACACAATGGCATGGTGTGAAGGTTTTCAAAATGAAAACGGCATGCTTGAGCTTCAACTCTCATCGACGTTTCATGAAAATTCTTGAAGAGACGAATGCAGACATTGTTCATATTCATGGTATTTGGAACAGACATTCTGAAGCGGTATTTCGTTGGGCCCGTGAATGTGGGCGTGCTGTTGTTCTTTCAACATATAAGGGCACTATGCCATGGCACTTGCCTGCCAATCCGTTAACACCTCGTTTTATAAGTTTTCTAGTTTCAAAGAGGCAAATGTTGCGCAGGGCTGCCGCGATACATACTGTGACGCAGCAGGAAATGAAAGGCATAAAGAAGATGCAGACTTTTCCGTTTTCACATACTCCAATAAGCAACAGAGTGGAAACTGTAGAATATTCTGTGAACAATGCAGAGGGCAGGGCAGACTTTCGTGAGGTTCTTCTGAAGATGGAGAGAATTTACCGTAAGGTTGTTGATAGCAATGCTTTTTCGCTGATGTCGGCAAAAGACCATGTTCTTGAGAATAATCTTGTGGCTTTGGGTGCAGCTTTGTATGCAGGCATTGGCGAGAATGATATATTTTTGCCTATAGAGGAAATGAAAGAAATGGTGAAGTGTATAGAAGCGGAGAATTGGAGACGCATACAGATACATTCAACAGACCAAGACGTATTACCATATGTGCGGAAGGCGTATAAATTTCTTGGGGGGATTCATGATGACATTGACATTGACAAGATTGAACGTTATCGCTTTCTTCGTGAAAAGAGTTATCTTGACACATCGCAGCCGCAAATTCATAGGGCAAGAATGCATCAAGTATCAGAAGATTATGAACGCAATGAAACCGAACAACGGTTGTGTATAATGTTGCTCAATGCGAAGTCTTTGTTTGATAAAGGAAAACTAAGCAGGAGAAATCTGGCTGATCTCTATCTGTTTTTCAGATATGAAACATATGATGAATATGTTTTGGAGAACATGCTTGATGACTTGGGAATAAAGCAATTCACGGCAAGAATTTTAAGTGTACTTGAAAAGACTTTGCTTCTTGACGAAGGATACATCCCGATAGAAACTATTAGCGATAGAACTACAAGACACATAAACCGAAAACTATATAAATCAGACGTACAATGAACAACACTCTGAAAAACCTGACAACAGATGATTTGCAGTATCTGCAGTTGTTGTCGAAAACTTTCCCCACCGTTGCTGCGGCAAGTACTGAGATTATTAACCTTCAGGCCATCCTTAACCTGCCAAAAGGTACGGAACATTTTCTTGCAGACATACATGGATCGTACGAATCTTTCCAGCATGTGTTGAAGAATGCCTCAGGAAACATAAAAAGGAAAGTTACCGAGATATTCGGGAACCAGATTCGTGAAACGGAACTCCGCGACCTTTGTACGCTGATCTATTATCCAGAACAGAAACTTGAAAGGATAAAGGAAAGCGAAAGTGACCTTAACGATTGGTATCATATCATTATTCATCAACTGGTAAAGGTCTGTCGCGATGTTGCAAGCAAGTATACACGTTCTAAAGTACGGAAATCGTTGCCTGCTTCCTTTTCTTATATTATACAAGAACTGCTTCAAGAGCGCTCTGATGATATAGATAAGGCTGGATATGTTAATGCTGTTGTAGACAGTATGATAGAAACAGACCGTGCCGACGACTTTATTATTACCATATCTAACGTTATTCAACGATTGGCAATAGACCAGTTACATATTCTTGGTGACGTGTATGACCGTGGTCCAGGTGCACACCGTATTATGGATTTGCTGGAACATTATCATAACTGGGACATTCAGTGGGGAAATCACGATATATTGTGGATGGGGGCATGTGCTGGTAACGATGCATGTATATGTAATGTTATACGCCTTTCCTTAAGATATGCAAATATGGCAACGCTGGAAGAAGGCTATGGCATAAACTTAGTGCCTCTTGCAACTTTTGCGATGGAAACGTATTCTGATGATCCTTGCGCAGAATTTGTTCCGAAGACAAATGGAGGAAGTGGCAATGTGGATGACAAGACTAAGCGACTTATTGCAATGATGCATAAGGCTATTGCGGTAATCCAGTTCAAAGTGGAAGCACAACTCTTTGACAAACACTCATGGTGGGGTATGACGGACAGAAAGCTACTTGAAAGAATTGATTATACAAAGCATACATGTATGATTAACGGCAAGGAATATCTGATGAAAAGTTGTCTGTTTCCAACAATAAGTCCCGAGAATCCTAATGCTTTGACGGCAGAAGAAGCTGAACTTATGGATAAATTGCATCACTCTTTCACTGTGTGCGAAAAATTGCGTCGTCATATTAAGACGCTTTTGGCGCACGGATGCATGTATAACATAACGAATAACAATTTATTGTATCATGCTTCTGTTCCGCTTAATGCCGACGGTACTTTAAAGGATGTGGAACTTACGCCAGGTAAGTACTTTAAAGGACGTGACTTGATGCATCAGACAGGGTTGCTTATACGCAGTGCTTTCCAAAAAGACACACCGGCTGAGGAACGTGGTTACGCCATAGACTATTTCCTTTACTTGTGGTGCGGAAAGGATTCCACGTTGTTTGATAAATCAAAGATGGCAACATTTGAACGCTATTTTATACCTGATAAGGAAACGCATAAGGAAGAAAAAGGCAATTACTATACTTTGAGGGACAATGAAGCCATTTGCGACGGAATTTTGGATGCCTTTGGAGTGAATGGTCCAAACAGGCATATTATTAACGGACACGTGCCCGTTCATGCAGCAAGTGGAGAGAATCCTATTAAGGCTAATGGTAAACTTATGGTTATTGACGGTGGCTTTTCTGAAGCTTACCATAAGGAAACTGGTATTGCCGGCTATACGCTTGTGTATCATAGCCGAGGATTTGTTCTTGTTCAGCACGAACCTTTCACAAGTGAAGAGGATGCTGTTCAACGTGGCTCAGATATAAAGAGCATTACACAAATTGTTGAAATGTCTGCCCACAGAATGTTGGTGGCAGATACAGATATTGGTGATGGTCTCCGCAGCCAGATTTCTTACTTGAAGAAGTTGCTTTATGCTTATCGTCATGGTTTAGTGAAGGAGTGCTGATGCCATTTACGACAAATCCTGTCAACTTTGCGTTTTGCAAAACTGACAGGATTTGTGTTTTCCCCAAGAATTTAGTATGCGGCTCTGTATTTACCTTCTTCCTTGTCTTCAAGCATACTTAGATATGAGGTGTATCTGCTCTCGGAAATGTAGTGTTCTTCAACAGCTTTTCTTACTGCGCATCCTGGTTCATGCGTGTGGGTGCAGTTGTTAAAACGGCATTTCTTTGAAAATACGAATATCTCTTTGAAATATCCGCATATTTCTTCTGGTTCCATATCAAAGGTTCCAAAGCCTTTGATTCCAGGAGTATCAATAACCCATCCTCCTTCTTCAAGTTGCAACATCTCGCTGAACGTTGTGGTATGCATGCCTGTATTGTGAGCATCGGATATTTCTGCCGTGCGTAATTTTGCGTTTGGAACAAGTTCATTTAACAGAGTGCTTTTTCCAACGCCACTGTTCCCGCTGAAGAGTGTCGTCTTTCCTTGTAGTATTTGTTTTACTTTTTCTACGCCCTGTCCTGTTTTTGCTGATATGCTAATGCATTTGTATCCTATGTTCTCATAGAGATTCTCCATAAGATGCAGATATCTTTGTTCTTCCTCGCTTGTCAGTAGGTCAGTCTTGTTGAAAACAAGTACTACAGGTATGCGGTATGCTTCTGCCGAGGCAAGAAAACGGTCAATGAACGTTGTGGATGTTTGTGGAAAGTCAATGGTTACGATGAGGCAGGCTTGATCTATATTTGCTGCTATTATATGGCTTTGTTTAGAAAGATTTGACGATCGGCGTATTATATAGTTACGCCTATCAAGAATTTCCTTTATAAAGGCCGTACCTTCTTGGTTGCGTATTATTTCAACGCGGTCGCCAACGGCTACCGGATTAGTACTCCTAATGCCTTTCAAACGGAAATTGCCTTTTATCTTGCAGTCTATTTTTGAGCCGCTTTCAGTAAGAACAGTATACCAACTTCCCGTATTCCTTATTACCAGTCCTACGTTTTCGTTCATGCCGATGTTTCTGTTTATGGATATTAAACAGTCATTATCTCTTTATTCTTTGCTGCAAGCAGATCATCAACCTTCTTTATATACTTGTCGTGTATCTTCTGCAGATCCTGTTCTGCGTCTTTCTCAAGGTCTTCAGAAAGGCCGTCTTTAATTGCTTTCTTCAATTTCTCTTTTGTTTCGGCTCTTACGTTACGTACTTGTACCTTTATCTTTTCGCCAATTTTGTTACATTGTTTTGCAAGTTCGCGGCGTCGTTCTTCGGTAGGTTGTGGTATGGCAAGACGTATTATCTCCCCATTGTTTTCTGGTGTAATGCCTACTTCTGAATCCATAATAGCTTTTTCTATTTCTCTAATCTGCTTTTTGTCCCATGGCTTTATTGCTATTGTGCGTGCATCAGGCACAGAAACGCTTGCTACTTGGTTGAGAGGAACTTTTGAACCATAAGATTCCACTCTTACGCAATCGAGAATCGCTACGTTGGCGCGACCTGCGCGGATGCGGTTCAGCTCTTCTTCAAGATATAGAGCTGCCATTTCCATCTTTTCTTCGCTATCGTTCAGAGTTTGTTTTACGTCTATCATATAGTTTTCTTTTTTGTTTTTTATTATTTTTCCTTTTTTCTCACTGTTGCAAAAATAGGAATATTTAGTGAGCTATGCAATATTTACGTTGAAAAATGAGATTTACTGTATGCCTCGTTCATTGAGTGCCTTTGTATATTTTGCCGCGTTTTGTTTATGTTCTGCGTAGGTCTTGGCAAAATTATGCGTTCCGCTGAAATCTTCCTTGGCACACATGTAAAGGTAGTCGTGGTGTACGTGGTTGAGTACTGCCTCTATACCGGCAACAGACGGTATGCGTATAGGACCAGGAGGCAGACCTTTGTATTTATATGTGTTGTAAGGGCTATCTGTTTGCAGCATGTCATGATAAATTCTCTTCAGCTCAAATTTGCCGAGTGCAAACTTTACTGTTGGATCAGCTTGAAGTGGCATGTCTGTTTTTAGCCTGTTGTAGTACATTCCCGCAATCATAGGTTTTTCAGTATCGTTGGCTGTCTCTTCGTCAACAATACTTGCAAGTGTTATAACCTGCACTTCGTCCAACCCCATAGCCTTTGCTTCATTTTTGCGCTCAAAGTTCCAAAAGTGTTGGCTTTCTTTTTTCATTTTGTCGAGGAATTTCTCTACACTTGTATTCCAGTATATTGAGTATGTTTCAGGTATGAACATGCATGCTATGGTCTGTGTGTTGTAGCCGTATTTCCTACATATAGAATCGTTGCTGAGAGCTTCCAATAATTCTTCTTTGCTGAATTCCATCTTTTTTGAAACATTTTCTGCCAGTTTCTCAATTGTTCTGACAGATGGTATAGTGAGGTTTACTGGCGTTTGAAGTCCGTTTTTCAATTTTCGGAAAACAGAAAGCGCTCCGTTGCTTGTTGTTATTTCATACCGTCCCGTACGAATGTTTTCTGCATAAGACGTATGTCGTACTATTGTTCTGAAGGCGGTAATGCCATGCCCATTGGATATTTCTTCAATTTTTGCGCAGACAGAATCCACATTGTCGTTGTTGTCAATGTAAATATACTGTGTTGATTGTGCCACCGAAATAGGGGCGAACAAATAATAGTATACTAATCCCGCTGCTCCCAAGAGACATACACATGCAAGGATAAAGTACTTTTTTTGTGATAATGATTTTATGGACATAATCTTGAATAGTTTAACAGAGTAACGTCACAGTTCTGTCTGTGAACGTTACTCTGTAGTTCTCATTCTTTTGTTTATTTATTAAGTCGTTTCTTATTGTACTTGTCTGTTTTTATTCGTTGTTAGTGTATTATATCCTTTCAAGTACGACCTTTATAAGGTCATCTATATGACTTTTATATCCGGTGTCAGCTTTTTGGGCAATTCGGTTGGCTATTACCATGCACACTGTTGTTGCTTTGTGGCCCATGAGTTTTGCTAACCCCGCCAAGGCTGAGCTTTCCATTTCAAAGTTAGTTATTTTCATGCCTTTGTATTTAAAGCTTTCAATTTTCTCGTTTTGGTGTGGGTCTGCCAGTGGAATGCGCAGTTTGCGTCCTTGTGGACCGAAGAACCCTCCACATGCAATTGTTATTCCTCGCACCATGTCATCGGCAGCAATACGGTCTACAAGTTCGCGATCTGCTTCGATTACGTAAGGGAATGGTTGACACATATTGCCTGTCCAGCCCATATGGTTGATGAAAGCTCTTTCTGCTTGCAGATCACACACTTCATTACGCCCGGCATAGAAATTTAGAAGCCCGTCAAACCCAATTGATTTCTGTGAGCAGATGAATGTTCCTGCGGGTGTGTTGGGCTGTAATCCACCGCAAGTGCCAATTCTTACGAGGGTGAGTTGGCGGAATTTGTCGTTTATTTCACGTGTCGTGAAATTTATGTTTGCAAGGGCATCGAGTTCGTTAACAACAATATCAATGTTATCGCAGCCTATTCCTGTAGAAACGGCAGTGATTCTTTTCCCCTTGTAAATTCCTGTTATACAACGAAATTCCCTACTTTCAATGTCGCACTCCTTGTCTTCGAAATGGTTAGCCACAAGAGGCACACGTCCCGGGTCGCCGACGAGTATCACTTTGTCGGCAAGATATTCAGGTTTGAGGTGGAGATGGAATATGCTTCCGTCTTCGTTTATAATTAATTCAGATTCAGGATAGTATTCTTTCATAATGGTGATTAAATTTAGTTAAACACGATATTGATGTTTTGCATTAAGGCTTATTGCAAAGTTACAAAAGGTTTTCCGCATTACGTATCTTCTTTTCGATATTTTTGATTTCGGTTTCGTTCGTTTCTATCGTCTTTTCCAGTTGACTTATTGCCGCTTTAATAGTTCTCAACTCTTTCTGTGAAGATGATTGCGATATTGAACTTCTTAGTGTTTCTATTTGCTGACGGTTGTTTTCCTGTTGTTTTTTTAACTTTAACATGGAGATAAACATGCTGCGAGCTGTGGGCGATTTAAAATCAGTAATGCTTTTATATACAGTACTATCATTAACAATAAAGCGTATTTCCTCTTGTTGTGCAGCACTTTTCCTCTCAAGACCTATGTTGTTAGCTTTCTGCTTGATGTATTCGAGCCTTTTTGTTGCTTGTGTAAATTCTGTTTTGTCGTATTGCGTTGCCTTTATATTTGTAATGGTAGCAAGTGCAGATAGTTTGTTTTCGTCCAACGAAGCGTCTGTGTCTGCCCATCTTTCATCAGAAGGCACAAAGGTATAAATGCAAACTCTGCCTGATGGTTGATTTCTATCGGTGGCGAGCCATCCCAAGTTATTCAGATCGTCAATAACGCAGACATAGTCATTTGCTTTAGAGTTGTAGGGTAGTCCTATGTTTTCTGCTTTATAGAATCTCATAGAGTCGGTATTAAGTCTTGTCATGAAAATGTCTCTGCCTCCAAAACTGTTGTTCTTGTCAACTGCACTGAAGTATAGCGTCATTCCGTCGGACATAATGTACGGATAGCCAATATCTTCAAAATTTTCTCCCAATTCGTCAAGAATCCGTCCTTGGCTCCATTTTCCTCCAATTAAATTTGCTACTGCCAGTTTTGTCTTTCCGTTTGCGTATCGTTTGCTATATATGCATCGGTCAGAGAACCCGTTAATGTAGGCTGTCAGCGTATCGTCCGCTTCATGGGCCTTGCCGAATAATTCTTCTTTTTTCAGCATTTTTCCGCATGTTTCTGTGAAAGGAATTTTTTTCAGCATATTGTCTTTGTCGACCACAATGCTATCAATAATCATGATCCTTGCGGTAGACGCCAGAAAATCACTCACTGATAAATGGCTATCTTCTAGCATTTTTGCGGCTTTCTTGTTACTTTTCCTTATATCGGCCTTCCTTATCTGTCGGTTCTTTTGGGCATATGTATTGAAAAAGGAGACAGACAGGAACAGAATCAGCAGGAGCTTATAAAGCGAACGTAAATTCATAGACGTATTGTTTGTCGTGTTTTGATTTAATGTTACTATGCGTAATGTTTTTTTAATTTGCGCATTTCAATATTTCGCCATAGTTTTTTATTCGTATTTCATTGATTTCGAAGGTGTGATGTGCGATACAATAAAGCTAGGCCCAAGAAGAGCCAAAAGGCATGCAACCAATGTCATTACGTTTATGGCAATTATTGCTGCTATATTTATTTCAACGGGTACATAATCAACATAGTAAACCGATGCGTCAAGTGCGACAAGTTTTGTGATTTTTTGTAGGATAACTATGCCAAAGGCAAGAATGTCTCCGATGATTATACCCTTTCCGATGATGAATGCTGCGAACCACATAAATGTGTGTCTTATTGTTTTGTTGCGTCCTCCAAGTGCTTTCAGAATACCAATCATATTTGTCCGTTCAAGTATTATGATTAAGAGTCCTGAAACTATTGTTATGCCTGCCACACAAGTCATAAGAGCGATTATTATCCATACATTCAAGTCGAGCAAGTCAAGCCAAGAGAATATCTGTGGGTAAGTTTCGTATATCGTTTCCGAGGAATATGTCTCGCCATATTTGTCAGTCCTCCGGTTTATGTTCTTTACAAGAAAATCGCCCGCCTCTGGTATAGCATCGTAATCGGCCAAGCGTATCTCTATTCCCGTCACTTGTCCTTCAGCCCAACCGTTAATTTTGCATGCCATGTATAAGTCGGCAAATACGAGATTCTCATCGTATTTCGTCATGTTTGTTTGGTAAATGCCAGAGATAGTCAAGCGGCGTGCTTTTACGTCACCGTTGCTTATGAAATATGAGAAAATTCTGTCCCCTGTCTTTACCTTGAGCTTGTCCGCGATATTCTGTGATATAAGGATTTTGTTTCCGTTTTTTTCGTCGCTGAATTTAGGGATACAACCACTTTTCATGGAGTTATGTATAAAGGTTGTGTCGTAGTCAGCAGCTATACCCTTGAAAATTACTCCAATAAAGTCTTCGTCTGTTTTCAGAATCCCTTGTGTCATGGCATAACGTTGCGTATGTTGCCATTTGGGAGTCTTTTTCAGAATGTTCATTATGCTGTCGTTAGCATCAATGGGTCTGCTCTCATCTCCGTGGTAGAGTGAGAAGTTACCCACTGAAACATGCTGTGCCAGTCCTGTTATCTTGTCGCGTATGGTGTGTTTAAAGCCGAAGATTACGCAGATACTGACAATCATGACGGTCAAACCAATGGCAACACCGGCAGTAGCGATATGGATTGCTGGTTTGCTTACTTGCCTTCCTGCTTCATTGGAGGCATAGATGCGTTTTGCTAAAAATAGGGGTAAGTTCATTTATTCCTCGTCTTTGCGTCCAGGGTAGGCTTCAAGTGCTTTACGAAGGATGAAGAGAGCCCTCGTAAGATTCTCTTTCTTCAGTACGTATGCTATTCTTACCTGGTTGAAACCAGCCCCGGGTGTTGTGTAGAAACCGCTGGCAGGAGCCATCATCACTGTTTCGTTTTCGTAATTGAATTCCTCAAGACACCATCGACAGAAGTTTTCGCTATCGTCAACAGGCAGTTTTGCCACAGTATAGAACGCTCCCATAGGTATGGGAGAGTAAACTCCAGGAATTCTATTCAGCCCATCAATAAGGCATTTTCTGCGTTCTACGTATTCATCGTATACATCGCGGTAGTATTCTTCAGGTGCATCAAGAGATGCTTCTGCGGCTATCTGTCCGATTAGTGGTGGGGAAAGGCGTGCCTGACAGAATTTCATTACAGCCTGTCTAACGTCTTTGTTCTTCGTAATCAGTGCGCCAATGCGTATTCCGCACTCACTGTATCGTTTGCTTACGGAATCAATGAGCACAACATTCTGCTCTATTCCTTCAAGATGACAAGCACTTATGTAAGGAGAACCTGTGTAGATATATTCGCGGTAAACCTCATCAGAGAAGAGATATAGGTCGTGTTTCTTCACCATGTCTCTGATTTGGTTCATTTCACGTCGTGTGTAAAGGTATCCAGTCGGGTTATTGGGATTGCAAATCAGTATGGCTCTTGTTCTAGGATTTATCAGTTCTTCGAATTTCTCCACCTTGGGAAGGGAGAAGCCCTCTTCTATTGTCGTAGCGATAGTGCGTATTGTTGCCCCGGCAGAAATGGCGAAAGCCATATAATTAGCGTATGCGGGTTCTGGAACTATAATTTCGTCGCCAGGATTCAAGCATGACATAAATGCGAACAACACAGCTTCGCTTCCTCCACATGTTATTATTATGTCTTCTGGAGTAACGTTAATGTTGAATTTCTTGTAGTAGTCCACGAGTTTTTCCCTATAGCTCAAGTAGCCTTGCGATGGGGAATACTCAAGAATCTTGCGGTCGATGTTTTTTATGGCTTCAAGTGCAACTTGTGGAGTGGGCAAGTCAGGCTGTCCGATATTCAGATGATATACTTTTATGCCTTTCTTTTTGGCTGCAGCAGCCAAGGGAGCCAATTTTCTGATAGGCGATTCCGGCATTTCCAATCCGCGTATTGATATTTGGGGCATAGTCTTTTTTATTTTTCAGGCCATATAAGTATGGCGGTTTATGTATGTTATCATATCCGTTGTTCGGAGATGTTTTTTTGTATTTGTGCGCGTTTATTTATTTTATTCGGATATTTTTTTCTTCAATATCCGTGTTGTCAGTTAAAGAAGTTCCACGACAATCCGAATCTTAGCACTCTTGTATTCAACGGGTGGTGTGGGGTCAGAAAATAGTTTCCTTTGCCTGAATTAACATGACTCATCATTATAAAGAAGCGTGTCTGCTTGAGATGCATGTTGGCATAAACGTTTATAATGGGGTAGTTGCCCACCTTTACGTTGTTGCTTCCGTTGTCCTGCACTGTATACTGTCCGATGGCAGCACTGTATTCTGGTGCTTCGTATTCGGTAAAATAGCGTGCATCTCCGCCTAAGTCAACGCTAAGCACTTTTGCTAACTTGAATTTAAGATACAAATTGGTATAGATGTTAAGCTGTGGCACAGGAAGCGCACTGGTATTGCTTGACTTTTGATAAGTTATGCAGTTCTCCCAGCGGAGCGGTCCGAATTTGAAGTCTTGATTCAGTTGCAGCGTGAGCATGGTTATGTTGCCGCTGGCTTGTTTCACGCTCACGTTGTTAAGTGTGCGGTTAAAGTCAGTTGTTGTCGTATACTGTTGGGCGAAATAAGTGTAGTTCTTAATGTCGTCTAGAGCAACGCGCAACATGGTCTTTGTCTTCTTTACAGTCAGTATTCCTTCTAGTCTTGACCTTATTTCTTTATCGTAGCTATTGTCCCACCAATTGTGTTTTGAGTGGAAATGTCTGAAGTAGAATGTCTGGTTTAAACGGTAGAAAGCAGCATTGGCCGCCAACTGTACTGTATCACCGAAAAGCTTGAAATTGAAGTCTGCATGGCCGTCAATTTTCAGTTGCCCGGCGTCTTCTCCCGTTAGCCAAGCTTCGGCTGTTGCCTTATAGTGGAGGACTTTCCCCTCGTATTTGGATATTTCTCCGCCTATGCTCAAGTTGTGTTCAGAGTAAGAATCAGTACCTGTGCCAAGTGCGGGCAGCATGAAGTGGCGCAGTTCTGACGTGGCGAACACTTTTATTCCTGCCTTTGCCCATTTGTTGAAGCCTTCTAGCATGGCAAGTCCAACGGTGTTCTTCAGAGAGTAGTGTTTAGTCTGGTCGAAGATTGAATCGCCCAAGAACCGCTCATCCATATCAAATGTATTTGCATAATAGTTCTCAGGTGTTTGATACGCTTCGTAAATGCGCTTATAATTGTCAAACTTTACGGTGTGAATGATGCTTGTTACTGGTACGTATTCGTTTTTCATCCATGCTGTGTCTTCGCTTTCTTTTTTGTAGGCCTGTGCCATGCTGTCAGCTGCAGTCTTCCCGTTGACGGCAATTCTTCCCGTATCGTTCTTTTTTTCTGCTTCTGGCTCTTCGCCGCTTACAATCGTGCCACTTGGACGTCCTCCGAAAGACTTGCTATTGCGGTTGTATTCATCTTCGTTGAATGATTTTCCTTCGCTTTTTGCCTTTTTCTTTGCTTCTTCTTTCTTGCGCAGCTCTTCGTTTTCTTTCTGCGATTCAATGGCGAACTTACGGGCTTTAATCTCATCGTCGGTCATCTTCACTTTACGGTTGAAGCCGATGTTGTATCTGTGTGTGAAGAATATATGCTGGTTGTCATTTCTGTTCCAGTTCCTTGTAAGGGCTGTAGGTATCTCGTTTTCATTGAAATTGTCGTTGGATATTTCAGGATGCGTTATGTAGCGGTCGTCTGTTATACCTCCGTTTTCGGTGACTTTTTGGTGATTGGTAGAGAACAAAAGATGTGCAATGTATCGCTCTCCCTGATATGAAGCGTACATTGTGTAGTTGAAATGCGCAGTGCTTTGTTCTTGATAATACCCTCTTCCGTAGATATAGTCAAAGCTAAAGCCTAATCCAATCTTTTTTCCTGCGTTTACACCGAACAGGGCCTTGAGATGATCTTCGCCGTTGGAGCGGTCGCCACACTCGTTGTATGTCAGATTTGTTATGGGCGACAGAGTATTTGTGAACAGGAATTGGCCAATAGGTTTTACAAAATAGTCGTAAGGCTGAGTGAACAAGAATTGTTCCGCCAGTGGCCTATCTGTAAAAATCCTGTTTATTCGTGGTGCTCCTAAGTTGCCGGTGGTGTTGTATTCGCCACGCATTCCGGTTGTGAAAATTGAATTTTGGAACATGTGCGAAAGGGTGTCAGGGCTTGCGGCAAGCCTGTCGCCGAGTCGCTCGTCTATAGTCCATACTTTCAGCCCCTTGGGTATAACCTTATCTTTCGTTTTGGTGGAGTCGCGCCGCGCGCCAAGGCCGTTGTTGTCTGCGGAGGTATACGTGCCATCATCCTGCAACATGTTATAGTTCTGGGCATTTAGTCCAAGACAAACAGTAAGTTGCATGGCGGCAAATGTCAGAGCCTTTTTCATCATTTCACAAGACGTATTACACATTCGCACATTTTGAATGCCATCGCTCCGAGCACGATAATCATGCCCCTTTCGGCATCATGGAAGAAATAGATAATCATTCCTACAATGGCACCGATTATGAATATTATGTTCAGCAAGTTGCGTAGTGCAAAGAACTTGCCTCTGTCTTTCGGGCGGTTATGTCGTCTTTCCGGCCTTTGTGCGAAGCCTGTTGCTCCCTCTTGTATGCTATTCTCGTCTTTCTGAATTTCTTCTGTCATTTCTGATGTTTGCTTTCAGTTAGTGCTCTTATTTTATTTGATTACCGAACATTTCCAAAACTTCTTCCATGCGGTCTACGGTCTTTCTGCGGAACTTTGCCCATCCAGGTACGAGCTTTGTCTTTTTCTTGTTCAAGGCATTCTTGTCGTTGATGGCTTCTTCTGCAAATATTGTTTGTTCAGACTTGTTGTTTGACTCGTCGTATTTGTATTTAAGGCGGTCGATATTCACGTCAAGTTCTCCGTCTTTGCATGTTGCGATAACGATGTAGCTGAATTTTGCTCGGTCTAACGAAATGAAGGAGCTTTTGAATACGAGCCATTCCCAAGGTGAGACAACAATGATATGTTCTTTCTTGTTGACCAAAGCCACTTTGCTTTCGGGCAGTTGGTTCTCGCCTTTTGTAAATTCTTTGGCGAAAGTCATTATTTTGTCGTATATTTCCTGTGCCGATTTCCCTGGGGCTGAGAAAGTGTGTTTCCACGTAACTTTACCGTCAATTTCCTTTACCGCTCCTTCAAGATACTTGGCATCGGCGCTTATCTTTGCTGTTTGCTCCTTTTTCTCTTTCTTTTGCGTCTTCTCTGTCTGTGGTGCATCAGGACGTTCCCAAACGTCTTGGGCTTGTGTTAACGCGGTAGATGCCATAAAAGCTATCAGTGTAGTGAGTATTCTGTTCATTGTCTTTGCTTTTTATTGTAAATAGGCAAAGGAATGGTGCGGGCTCGTACCACTCCATTATATCTTGCAAAGATAACAATATTATGTTTACAAATGTAGGATTAAGAATATTTTAACCTAAGAAAGTGGCGGTTTTACTGCAGATGCCAGGCTTAGTGATAAGAATGAAGCGGGCTTAACGTTGTAATCCCGCACGCTAAATCTTGAAAGTATGCAGCCAAAATGTGCAAAGTGCGCTGCTATAAGTTTCTGAGGTTAAGAGTATAGGTCAGTGTTCTGCTGGCCGTTGTTTTACAACGATGTATATGATGACAGGCGCACCGATGATTGGTGTTATCGCATTCAATGGAATAAGGCTGCCTGTCGCTGGTGTTGTGCTTAGCAAGTTGCATAGAAGAGCAACTAAAGCGCCTGTTATTATGGTGCAAGGCATAAGTGATGATTGGCTGTCTGTATGTAAAAGTAGCCGTGCGATGTGTGGTACTGCAAGTCCGATAAATGCCACGGGGCCACAATATGCCGTTGTTACAGCAGTCTGTATGCCTGTTAGTAAAAGCAAAAGCATGCGTGTCCGTTGGGCATTTATTCCGAGATTGGCAGCGTATCTGTCGCCAAGAAGTAGGGCATTTAACGGCTTGATGAGCAAGAGTGAGAGACCGATGCAAAGCGTTGTGGCAGTGGTAAATGTAGGCAAATGTTCAATGCTTACGTTATTGAAGCTGCCCATGCCCCACATAACGTAGGAAGAGATGCCTTGTTCTGAAGCAAAGAAGTTCATTATGGATATTGCTGCAGACGATAAGTAGCCAACCATTATGCCAACAATCAGTAGTGCAACATTGTTTCGTATCTTTTTAGACAATAGAAGCAGTATGATTATGACTGCCGACGAACCGCACAATGCTCCGGATATTACGGCAATAAAACCGTTCAGAGTAAGAATGTCTGTAGACAAGCTTCCGTTGAAGAGCAATATAACTATAGCCACGCCCAAACTTGCCCCACTGCTGATACCGAAAATAGAAGGTCCGGCAAGCGGATTGTTGAACGATGTCTGTAGCATCAATCCCGATACAGCCAGTGATGCTCCGCAAAGCATGGCAGTGATGGCGGAAGGAATGCGCGATTGCAGAATGATATATTGCCATGTCGCTTTTTCGTTCGTGCTTCCGCATACGATATGCCATATTGCTTCTAAAGGAATGTTTACCGAACCAGTGGTTATATTGAGCATAAATAGCAACATCAATACGACAGTCGAGAATGCAAAATATTTTTTTGTTCTGTTATGTGTTGTCATCAACTTGACTTTTGAGAGAGAGGTGAGGGATGTTTTTTGTGGATCCGTTACTTTTGATGAATGGTTGGCAAGCTCTATGGCTTATTTTCCCAGTCGGAAGAAATAACGCATTTTCCCGAGATCTCTCGCTTCTGGATGGGCTGCTATGATGAAGTCGCGCAACAATAAATCAGGTCGGAACGGAGTTTCTTCAAAGAAGCGTGATGTGGCAGTGTTGCATCCGTATACATTGCCAGTTGCGAACGCGCTGATTAGCGAGTAACTTTTATCTTCGGCAAGGAGCTCTGTCAGCGTCATTGCACCTTTCGGCTTGTAATATCTTATTAGCCATAAGCTCGCTTTGGAGTTGTTTTCAATAACACTTTCCTTTGATTTTCTGATGCTGCCAGCAGATTTGTCTGTGGAATAGAAATACCGTATATTGGCATCGGCTGTTAACTGTGCAATTGTACTTTTGCCACCAGGCAAAAACCATGTTCCGCTTTCCACTTTATCCATGAGCAGAAGAGGAGATTTTTTGTATTCTTTGGCTCGGCTTTTTAACTTGATGTAGTGTTGTTCTGTTTCTTCAAACATTGCCTCGGCTTGTTTTTCGCATCCGAAAAGTATTCCGTAGAACTTAACCCATTCGGCTCTTCCTAATGGTGTGCTTTCCATATAGTCGGCAAGTTCAATCACGGGAATGCCTATTTCTGCAATTTTTCCGTAGCCTCCGCTATTTTGAAAGGGTGAAAGGAAAATTGCTTCAGGCGAAAGGTCTATAATCTTTTCTATGTCTGGAGCCATGGAGTTGCCGCAGTCGGTTATCTTTCCAACTGTGTATTGCTGCTGAATCCATGGCGAATTCATATACTGAATGTCACAGACACCACTTATTACCCGCTCTTTGCCAAGTGTTTTGAGTAATTCACAATGAACGGATGTCGTTATCAATGCGTTTGAAACGGGAATCTTTACGACGTCAGTGTTGTGAGTGTTTTTACTGCCGTTTCCGTCATGTGTTTCTTGCCCTGTTTCTTTGTTTCTGGAATCTTTTCGAACAAGCGTATATGAATGAAGAATTTTGCCTTTGTTCCACGGGTCTGACATTGTTACCTTTGTGTAACCTTTATGTCTGACCACGCAGATGTTACGTGCATACTTGAAAATCAAAGTGTCCCCTTCCTCGTTGTTGGCTGCGGTTTGTCTTTTTCCGCAGGAAACAATAAGGAAAGGGACAATAAAAAGTATAAAAGACTTGTTTATTCTCATCAGAAGAATCGTTATGTTCTTTGCACACTAGAAATCTTCCTCGTCGGCAACGTCTTCTGCTTCAAGTGATAGGCTTTCCGGGTCTTCGTCTATTGTTGTGCGATAGCTCTCTTCCGTGAGCTTATCCTCGTCGAAATCATCCTCGTCATCCTCATCGTCGAATTCCTTGTCTTCCGGCAGTTCCTCGTCTTCGTCGTCAATATCTTCCTCATCAAAGCGCTTCTTTTCATCTTCAAGGTCGATATGTGGCTTTTCTTCCAGTGGTTTCGCTATGGCAAAGATAGCTTCTGTCCATCCGCCTTTTGGTATTTCAAGAACTTCAAAACCATCGTTTACCTTTTTTTCATACATGCCGCCTTTTTTGTGCAGCCTGTCTTTTGGAAGCGTTGTCGTGCTTATGTCGAACCCGCTTTGTATGATATCTTGTATGCTTTGCGAGAGTGAATCCCATCCACCGCCGAAGTTTCGGTCTATTACTTCGAGTAGCTTTGCAGCGGAAATGTGGCGGATATTCTCGTATGTGAGGTCTGTAACCCTCATAATGGTCTTTTTCTTCAGAGCGAACTTGAAAATGCCTTTGTCGTCGGCCTTTATTGAACCTACCTTAAAGCCGCGAGCCTCGTATTTTGCGATAATTTCCGGTCTATCCACCTTTATTTCTTCTACATCAAAGGCACTGCGTATAATGTCGAAATAGTGTTTAACATTGTCTGTAAGGTCTGCATCCCTTTCTGATGCCTCCAACATTCTGAAAATGTCGTTTTCCTGAATGTCCCAGACGTTGCTCTTGTTCAAAGTCTTGAGTGTTAGTGCTTTCTTACCTGCTTCTTTCATATTTTGTTGTTGTATTATTATTTTCAATTTGTTGCCATGAGTTTTAGCCTATGTGCTTGGTATGAAAGGCTTGGCTTCTTGGCCGTGTTATTTTCTATATTGTTGTATCAGGCAAACATGCCATTTTCTTTGTCCTGAACCATAATGTCTCTATCTTTCAGAACAGGGAATGTTTTTCTGAACTTTTCTAACTTTTCCATATCAAGCTCGGCTTGAATTGTTTCTTCACCGCTGCCGCATGAAACCATTTCACTGCCATAGGGATTTACAATCATGCTTCCTCCTTTATAAAGGCATTGCTTGTCATTTCCTACGCGGTTCACTCCTATGACGTAACATTGGTTTTCTATAGCGCGAGCTTTTAGAAGTGTTGTCCATACGTTGTGTCTTGATGAAGGCCAGTTAGCAACATATATAGCGGCATCGTAGTCTTCGTTGTTGCGGCTCCATACGGGAAATCTCAAGTCGTAGCATATTTGCAGCAAAAACCGCATGCCGCGGAAATGAACAATAACCCTTTCTTTTCCTTTTTCGTAGCATTTCCCCTCACCGCCTGGGGTGAACAAGTGTCGCTTGTCGTAAGTATAGCAGTTGCCGTCTGGCGTTACGAAATAGAACCGGTTAGCAAACGCTGTATTTGTCTTAACAACCAAACTGCCACATATGGCGGCATTGCAGTGGGCAGCCGTCTTTGCCATCCATGCAACTGTGGTGGAACTGGAATATGCTGAAGCCCCATCTTGTGCATTGTCAGGAGAAGTGTTGAATCCCGTTGACCACATTTCGGGCAAGACGTAAATGTCAGACCGTTCAGAAGTGCTGATGAGCCCTTCCACATGCTTTTGGTTTTCAAACGGTTTGTCCCAAGTAATGTCGGTTTGCAGAATTGTGACTTTCATTTCTGTGTGTTGCAGTATGTTTTAAGAGTGCTGCAAAAGTACTATAATATCCTTTACCTGCAAATTTTTTTTTGAGTTATATTTTTTTTGTCCGTGTGGGATATAATTCATAATTTTGCAGTTATATGAACAAACCGTTGGCAGAAAGAATGCGTCCACGGACGCTTGATGATTATGTCGGTCAAAAACATTTGGTCGGTCAAGGGTCGGTGCTTCGCAAAATGATAGAGTCACGACATATAAGTTCCTTTATCCTTTGGGGACCGCCTGGGGTAGGCAAGACAACTTTGGCGCAAATAGTAGCAAATCAGCTAGATGTCCCTTTCTTTACGCTTAGTGCCGTTACAAGCGGCGTGAAAGATGTTCGTGATGTTATTGAAAAGGCGCGTAGCGGAAGATTTTTCAATACTGCAAATCCTATACTTTTTATAGACGAAATACATCGTTTCAGCAAGAGTCAGCAAGATTCTCTTCTAGGAGCAGTTGAAAAAGGCATTGTTACTCTGATAGGCGCAACAACGGAAAATCCGTCATTTGAAGTGATACGCCCGCTTCTCTCGCGTTGTCAGTTGTATATTCTGAAGCCGCTTGGTGAAGATGATCTCTTGCAGCTGCTCAAACGTGCGATAGAAACCGATGTTGAGTTAAGCCAAAGGAATATAAATATAGAAGAAACTGCGGCTATCTTGAGATATAGTGGCGGTGATGCACGCAAATTGCTCAACATATTGGAACTTGTTGTTGGGGCTTCTTCTGATGAGAGTGTGGATATAACAGATAAACGCGTAATTGAATGTCTGCAGCAGAATCCAATGGCATATGACAAGGATGGAGAAATGCATTATGACATCATTTCCGCTTTTATAAAGAGTATACGTGGATCTGATCCAGACGCTGCCCTTTATTGGCTCGCTCGCATGATAGAGGGTGGGGAAGACCCTTCTTTTATTGCTAGGCGATTGGTGATAAGTGCGGCCGAAGATATAGGTCTTGCAAATCCAAATGCACTTCTTCTTGCCAATGCTGCATTTGACGCAGTAATGAAAATCGGTTGGCCTGAGGGAAGAATACCGCTTGCTGAAGCAACGGTTTATTTGGCCGCTTCTCCAAAAAGCAATTCTGCATACAAGGGTATTAACAGTGCATTGGAGATTGTTCGGCAAACGGGAAATTTGCCAGTTCCGCTACATTTGCGGAATGCGCCAACGAAGCTGATGAAAGATCTTGGCTATGCTGCAGAATATAAGTATTCTCATGATTATCCCAACCATTTTGTAAAGCAGCAATTCTTGCCTGATGCTATAAAGAATCAACGTATATGGGAAGCACAACATGCACCAAACGAAGAAAAGCTATACAAACAAATGGTTTTATGTTGGGGAGACAGATATAAATAAACTTTGTAAGAAATAGAAACATATAAAATGAAGATAGTCGTATTAGATGGGTTTGCATTGAATCCAGGCGATCTCTCATGGCAAGCTCTTAATGATTTGGGAGAAGTTGCCGTTTATGATAGAACTAGCCCAAAAGAGCTGATGGAGCGTGTTGCCGATGCTGATGCAATAATCCTAAACAAAGTCGTAATAGATGAAGCGACAATGGAGGCATTGCCTAAGCTGAAATATATTGGTGTCTTGGCAACAGGGGTGAATGTTGTTGATATTGCGGCAGCTCATGCGCATGGAATCGTTGTAACAAATGTGCCTGCATATAGTACTTCAAGTGTTGTTCAAAATACATTTGCCCACATCCTCAATATCACAAATAGAGTGGGGCACTATACGGATGAATGCAGACAAGGTCATTGGAGCAAGAATGCAGATTTCTGTTATTGGAATACTCCGTTGCGCGAATTGGCGTCTTTGACAATCGGGCTTGTGGGACTTGGCAATATAGGCAAAGGCATGGCACAGATAGCACGCTCTTTTGGAATGGAGGTCTTTGCTTTCACGAGCAAAAATTCTGCAGACCTCCCTGAAGGAATACATAAAACAACATTCAGTGGTCTGTTGAGTTGTTGTGATATCCTCTCACTTCATTGCCCGTTGACAGAAAAGAACTATCAGATGATAGACAAAAAGGCAATAGAAAAAATGCGCCGTGGCACAATTCTCATAAACACAGCACGTGGGGCTTTGGTAAATGAGAATGATGTGGCAGAGGCTTTACATAGTGGTCAGCTGGGTGCTTATGGTGCAGACGTGATGTGTGCGGAACCACCGCAAAACGACAATCCCCTTTTTTCTGCTCCAAATGCATTCTTTACACCGCATATCGCATGGGCAACTGGTGAAGCGAGGTTGAGGCTCATGGCAACGGCAGTAGAAAATCTGAAGGCTTTTGTTGACGGTAAACCGCAAAATGTTGTCTGAGAATATGGATTCAATACAGTTTATAATAGAGTTCCTTGGAACATTTGCCTTCGCTATTTCTGGTATACGTAATGCCTCGTCAAAGAATTTCGATTGGTTTGGCGGTTATGTCGTAGGGTTGGCTACGGCTATTGGTGGTGGAACGATAAGAGATGTCATGCTTGGGCAAACACCTTTTTGGATGACTAACTCTATTTACCTTGTTTGCACAGCGGCAGCCCTTATAACATTTGTTCTTCTGAAGAAGTTGTTTACAAGACTGAGCAAGACATGGTTTCTTTTCGATACATTTGGATTGGCACTTTTTACTATAGCTGGATTACAGAAGACGCTTACTTGCGGCTTTCCTTTTTGGGTGGCTATTATAATGGGTTGCATTACAGGAGCAGCGGGCGGAGTTCTGCGTGATGTCTTGGTTAATGAGGTGCCACTTATTTTTAGGAAGGAAATTTATGCTATCGCTTGTATTATAGGCGGGGTGGTATATCAGATTTGTGAGAAACTTGGAGTTGCTCTCGAAATTACTGTTATGGCTTCTTTCTGTTCTGTCGTAATAGTAAGATTGCTTGCGGTAAAATACAAGATATCGTTGCCCGTGCTAAAAGACCCTGACTTGTGGAATGAAAAGGAACAGTGATTGGCTGCGGATTACTTTCCATCACGTTCTACTATGTCCAAGATCTCTTTTCCGTATTTGTCGGCTTTCGCTTTTCCTATGTGTGGTATGAGTATAAGTTCGTCGGTTGTTCTTGGATGTGTGTTTGAAATGCCGATAATCGCTTTTTGGTATAAAATGCAATAGGCAGGGAGGGATTCTTCCTTTGCTTTTGCCAATCTCCACCTTACTAACGAGTCGAAGAGTTTCTTGTCTGTAATATCTGATACGTTTATGTTTGTATCCTTATTGACATCTAGGTTCTTCTTTTTTATTTGCCCAGATGTTGCAATTAATGTAAGTTTGGCTTTAGTATTAAGATAACCTTCGGTAGAGAATGGGTTTGTTTTTGCATAGCGTAGTAATCCAATCTTGGTAAGCAACGTTTCAGCAAGTGTCTCTTTTGCCAAACATAATTGTCTTTCTATCTGCTTGTTTTTGGTGACGATATCTGATGTGCGGAAAATGTTGTCAATCTCTTCGAGTTTTTCGATAAAATATGTAGCACCAGAGAAAATTCTTTGTTGCAATTCTTCGGTGATGCCTATTGAAGATGAACAAACCATTGCCTTATACTGGCTATGAAACTTAGAGGAAACATTGCACACTTCTCTTTCTAATATTGATGATGTATACTTGAGCTTTTCCAAATTTTTGGGATATTGGTTATAGAGGTGCTCGTCAATTATACGTATGAAGTGGTTAAGAGCAGAGCGTAGAACATTGAAATCAAAAACGTTTTCAATGGTATGTAACAAATAATCTTGTTTCATTGTTGCCAGTTGACTCGTGCTGGGAATGCGCTTCTGTATTTCGTTTGAAAAATCATCAATAGCTGCATCTCTGATAATTGAATGTCTGCTTATAGGAGCACTTAGTACAATAGATTCAAGTGACCGGCAACGGCTTAGGGCTACGTAAGTTTGTCCGTGTGCAAAAGCAGAGCTAGTGTTGATAATGGCTTTGCTGAAAGTTAGTCCCTGACTTTTGTGTATTGTTATTGCCCAAGCTAATCTTAGTGGGAGCTGACTGAAAGTTCCTTCAATATCTTCTCTTATTTCGTTTGTTTCTTTATTAATACTGTATTTTATGTTTTTCCATTCTTCTCTTGAAACGTTTAATATTCGGTTGTTTTCCCCTGCAATAACTTGTACAGATTTTTCGCTTATAGACGTGACTCTCCCCAGCATACCATTGTAATAGAGCTTCTCTGGTGATATGTCGTTTTTTACGAACATTATTTGCGCTCCTTCTTTTAGAACAAGTCGTTGCTCTGTTGGGTATGATGTATCGGGGAAATTTCCAGAAATTTCTGCTTCAAAAGTGAAACCTTTTGAGGGGAGCTTTCTCATACATTCTTCGTTTATCAGAGTTGCTTGCTGATTGTGTGTGGTGAGCTGGATATAACCACTATCTTCCGATGGGTGGAAATTCGGTTTGTAATGTTTGTTTAACTCTAGGAGCACATTGTCGTCAATATCGTTGTTTCGTATCTTATTCAGTAAAGTAATGAATTTTTCGTTTGTCTGCCGGAAAACAGTTTTTAGTTCAATAGTGGCATAAGTAAGGCGTTTTAGTGCAAGACTATCGAAAAAATACATGGAGTTATAGTATTGTTGCAATAATTTCCACTCCTCTTCTTTTACAACGGGAGGCAATTGTTGCATGTCGCCAATCATAAGAAGTTGCACTCCACCGAAAGGCTGGTTGTTATGGCGGTGTCTACGTAGTGCGTCGTCAACGGCATCAAGCAAGTCGGAACGTACCATGCTGATTTCGTCGATAATGACAAGGTCGCATCCTCTTATTATATTGAGTTTTTCCTTGCTGAATTTATAAAGGGATGAACGGTGTGGTGCGTTGGGTATAAATGGAGACAAAGGTAGCTGAAAAAAAGAATGTATGGTCATTCCTTTGGCATTGATGGCAGCTATGCCTGTTGGTGCAAGGACGACAAGGCGCTTATTTATATGTGTCTTGACATAGTGTAGGAATGTTGTCTTGCCAGTACCGGCTTTGCCTGTAAGGAAGAGGCTACAGTCTGTTTCGCTTATAATATGCCATGCCAAATGCCAATCCTTATTATTTGTGTTGTTTAGCTCATTGACGTCGTTGCTCATAAAAATTGTTTGTAGATGACAATAGGTATATGAAAACAAAAAAAGAAGACCTAAGTCTCCTTTTTTGTACGTCTGCAGGGGTTCGAACCCTGGACCCTCTGATTAAGAGTCAGATGCTCTACCAACTGAGCTACAGGCGCAAGCAGATTTTTCTAAAGGTTTTCTCCTTTTGGTACGTCTGCAGGGGTTCGAACCCTGGACCCTCTGATTAAGAGTCAGATGCTCTACCAACTGAGCTACAGGCGCATTTTTATTGCTTAATAGGAGCGTTTCCTATTTTGCGTGTGCAAAGTTAGTTGATTTGATTGTTTTATGCAAATTTATGACGTTTTTTTTAGAAACTTTTTGAATAAAGGGACTTAAAAATGTCTATATAAGACTTATTACCTTATATATATATAGTGTTCATGGCAATGTTTACTTATAATTAGATTTTTGTGTTTAAACCTTTATCGCAATAGCTAATTGCCTATAGTTGTTTTATTATTGTTTTATGTCGCTTAAATGGGTGTAAAATGTTAATGCGTCTGTTGCGCAATGAAAAAAAAATCGTAAATTTGCATATGGTATTTCCGCAATGTATATATGCGTCAATGCTTAAGCAAATCTAATTGCTTGTATTCTGTTTGCTTTGACGTTTTTGCGGACTTATGAATAATATTGAATAACTGATGAAAAATATAAGGAATTTTTGTATTATTGCGCATATAGACCATGGAAAGTCTACGTTGGCAGATAGATTGTTGGAGTATACTAATACGATAAAAATCGTAGAAGGTCAGATGCTTGATGATATGGATCTTGAGAAAGAGCGAGGGATAACAATTAAAAGTCACGCTATTCAGATGAACTATAGGTATAATGATGAAGACTATGTGCTTAATCTTATAGATACTCCTGGACACGTAGACTTTTCTTATGAGGTGTCTCGTTCCATCGCTGCATGCGAAGGTGCTCTTCTTGTAGTGGATGCAACACAAGGTGTGCAGGCACAGACTATTAGTAACTTGTATATGGCAATTGAGCATGACCTTGAAATAATTCCTGTAATAAATAAAATTGATATGCCTTCCGCTATGCCTGATGAAGTGGAGGATGAAATTATAGAGCTGATAGGCTGCGACCGTTCTGATATTTTGCGTGCTTCTGGTAAAACAGGAGAAGGCGTTGCTGATATTCTGAGTGCTGTAATTGATCGCATTCCACATCCAGAAGGGGACATGACAAAGCCTTTGCAGGCCCTTATTTTTGACTCTGTGTTTAATCCGTTCCGGGGTATAATTGCATATTTTAAAATAGAGAATGGAGAAATAAGAAAAGGGGATAAGGTTAAATTCTATAATACAGGCATGGAGTATACTGCTGATGAGGTCGGTGTGCTGAAAATGAACATGATACCTAGGTCTGTAATGTCTACGGGAGAAGTTGGATATATAATTAGTGGAATAAAAAATCCAACTGAAGTGAAGGTAGGAGATACTATTACGCATGTGCAGAATCCTTGTGATCACGCTATATCTGGTTTTCAAGAAGTTAAGCCTATGGTCTTTGCAGGAGTCTATCCTATAGATCCATCGGAATATGAAAATCTGCGGGCTTCACTTGAAAAACTTCAGTTAAATGATGCGTCACTTACATTCCAACCAGAATCTTCGGTAGCATTAGGCTTTGGCTTCCGCTGTGGCTTTTTAGGATTGTTGCATATGGAAATCGTTCAAGAACGATTGGACAGAGAATTCAATATGGATGTAATAACAACTGTGCCAAATGTTTCTTATCTTGTTTATGATAAGCATGGTGAGGCTCGAGAAGTTCATAATCCTTCAGGACTTCCTGATCAGACAATGATAGATCATATTGAGGAACCATATATTAAAGCTTCAATAATAACAGACACAAATTTTATAGGGCCAATAATGAAGCTCTGTTTGGATAAACGCGGTGAACTTCTTAAGCAGGAGTACATAAGTGGTAACCGAGTTGATTTGCATTTTATGTTGCCCTTAGGGGAGATCGTAATTGACTTTTATGATAAATTAAAAAGCATTTCCAAAGGATATGCTTCTTTTGACTACCATATAGATTGCTTTAGACTTTCTCGACTAGCAAAATTGGATATACTTCTTAATGGTGAACCTGTTGATGCATTGTCTACTCTAACCCATCAAGACAATGCTGTGGCTTTTGGCAGACGTATTTGTGAAAAACTGAAAGAACTTATCCCGCGTCAGCAATTTGATATAGCAATACAGGCTGCTATTGGTGCTAAAATCGTTGCTCGTGAAACAATTAAATGTGTACGAAAGGACGTTACAGCAAAATGTTATGGAGGTGATGTAAGCCGTAAGCGTAAACTTCTTGAAAAGCAGAAGAAAGGTAAAAAGCGCATGAAACAAATAGGGAATGTAGAAGTGCCTCAAAAGGCTTTTCTTGCTGTTTTGAAACTTGACTAGTAATGTCTTAATTTAATTTCTAGCTAGTTTGTGAAAAAATGAATTCCTACTAATCTGAATACGCATATGAAAGAACCAACGATGACAAAACGTGACATAGCTCGTGAGTTAGCACGGAAATATAGCACTATGGCGCACGATGAGCTGGATATTCTTGAGAGTATTTTGGTGCCTATGAGATTTGCGCGAGGAGAAAAAATAGTTGATGAGGGGCAAGTTAGTGATTCTATTTATTATGTTGAACGAGGTCTTGTTCGTGAATACTATTTTAAAAATAATAAAAGTGTAACTGAATATCTTGCGGCCGACGGAACAATATTTATGAGTATAGAGAGCTTGTTTCGTGAGGTGCCTTCAAAGATAGTAGTGGAGGCCTTGGAACAAACTGTTCTTTATGCATTGCCAAAACAACGTCTAGAACATGTTGCTTTGCATAATGTAAATATACAAATTCTTTATCGGAAAATATTGGAAGAAAGCTTAATTATATCTCAGCGTAGAGCTGACCTTTTGCGTTTTGAAAGCGCAAAGGATAGATATTTAAAGCTATGTAAATTAAATCCGAAAGTTATTTTGAAAACTCCACTTGTGTACATCGCAAGTTATCTGCAGATGACACCTGAGACGCTTTCGCGTGTTCGCTCAGCTGTGGCTATGGAATAAATAAAAATAGAGCCCATAAGGGCTCTATGTGTTTGTTTGGAATAAGTTTTTTATTGTTATGCTTCAGCTTCAGGCAGTACCGAAACGATGCTTCTGTCCTTACGACCTTTACGGAAATTTACAATTCCGTCTGTAAGTGCATACAAAGTGTCGTCTTTACCGATACCTACATTCTGACCAGGGTTATGTTTTGTGCCACGCTGACGAACGATAATGTTGCCTGCGATTACTTTCTGTCCACCCCAAATCTTAACGCCTAATCTCTGCGAAGCTGACTCGCGGCCGTTCTTTGAACTACCTACACCTTTTTTATGTGCCATTCTTTAGTCCTCCTTCTTTTAAGCGATTACTTGTTTAACTGAAATCTGTGTGAAATGTGTGCGATGACCGTTGCGCTTGCGCTCATCTTTTCTGCGCTTCATTTTGAAGACGATAATCTTTTCGCCCTTTACCAACGGATTTACTACTTCACATACTACTTTTGCACCCTCTACTGTAGGTGCACCTACTGTTACGGTTCCGCCGTTATCTACTAGAAGAACCTTGTCAAACTCTACTGTCTGACCTTCTTCAGCGTTCTGTATGTGGTTTACAAAAAGCTTTTTGCCTTCTTCAACCTTGAACTGCTGACCGTTAATCTCTACGATTGCGTACATTTTTGTTACTTAATAAACGGGTTTGGTCCGCAAGGCGTACTGCTTTTGCAGTATCTTCATCAAGCCTCCACGGATAAAATCGGCTGCAAAGTTATATTATTTTTCCTTTTTATGCAACCCGATTTTGTTATAAACTTTAATGGTTAATTATTATTAACATTGTGTGTATTTTTGAGCCATCCGTTTTTTCTAGTTCTAAAACGGATGGCTTATATGGGTAATTAATATGCTTCTTGCAGTCAATGTTGCATATTGGGGCATTATCAATCATATGATTCTATTAGTAATGACGAACCATTGTCTATTGCTTTTTTTATGTCCTTTCCACCATTTTGGACTTTGCATAGACTTATGTCTTGTCCTTGTACATCCGTAATTCTTATTTTTCCAATTTTCTGTCTTGCTTCTTTTCCTGCAACGGTTTTGACTGTATACACGTTAAAGTGGATACCAGAATATGCACCAACGCTAGAGCCGAGATCTATATACACTTCTTTCTGTTTGTCTTTCTTTTCGCGTGCACCTTCTACGATGTTTGCTTTATATGGGAAACATCTATTGAAGTAGTTTGTGATATAACTAGAAAGTCTGTCCATTGAGTTCATAAGTGCTCCTTCTGCTGTTTCAATCCATGCTGCATCGTAATCGGAAACATTAAATGATGGACTTACTGCAATTTCTCCCGTTTTAGCGTTCTTTACTTGGAGAGTTACACCAATGAGACCTTTGTAAATGGTGTGAGTTTTATTGCGGTCTTTAACTTTGTATGTTTCAATTTTCGAAGTTGTAGAGATGTTGGATATATGTGCATCAATGATATAGTCTACATTTGATGGATTTTCTCCGTCAAGAGCAATCGTTCTTCGTCCGTTTGTGATGCCTTTTATAATGCTTGCTCTTACATTGTCTTGAAATTCAGGACGTTGCTGCGTTATTTGACTATTGAAAACGAAGTCGGCTACTTTTCCTAGAACGTTTCCAACATTGGCTTTCTGTTCTTTTACGTTGTAAGTAAGGTCGTTCATGGATATTATAACCTTACTATTGCGTTCATTCTGTGCAAAACTAAGGATTGTACTCATAGCAACCAATGCAACTATGATCATGTTTCTTAAGTTGAAATTAGTCTTTTTCATAATCTTTTCCTTTCTTTAGCGATATGTTAATAGTTAAATGCTTTGTTTATTTCTTCGCCAAAGGTATGACTTTTTTCTTTTTATTCCAAATAAAAACGAATAAAATTTCTCATTTATTATTCTAAAAAACGTTTTGGGCGATTTTACCTTATTTATAAAGTATGTGTTTGTAGAAAAGATTTTATATGATTTGTTTTGATAAATATCTCGGTAAGTAGTACTTTTGCAGCCAAATACTAATGTAAAAATGGCACAACAGAAACGAACATCTACCAAGGGTATTGACAGTACTTATGGGCATCTGCAACCTCAAGCTCCTGATATGGAGAGAATAGTTCTTGGAGCACTAATGATTGACAAAGATGCTTTTACTGTTGTTGGAGAAATTCTCCATCCAGAAACTTTTTATGAGCCACGTCATCAAAAGATATATCAAGCCATACAACAGCTCAATATTGATGAGCGTCCAGTCGATCTATTGACTGTTATAGAAGAGCTAAAACATATGTCTGCATTGGAGGAAGTCGGTGGACAGTCTTACATTGTAGATTTAACATCGCATGTGGCTTCGTCTGCACATATTGAGTATCATGCTCATATCCTGGCTCAGAAATATATGGCGCGTCAGCTTATCTCTTTTGCTAGTGTTGTTGAGACGAAGGCTTTTGATGAGTCAATCGATGTTGACGATTTGATGCAGGAAACTGAGAAAAACCTTTTTGAACTTTCGCAGAATAATTTGAAAAAGGATTATTCTCACATCGCACCTGTCGTAAGTCAGGCCATAAGTGTTTTGCAAGAGGCTGCTGCCAATAAAGGCGAGCTTACAGGTATTCCTACTGGTTATACTGAACTAGACAGAATGACAGCAGGTTGGCAAGCAAGTGACTTGGTGATTATTGCAGGAAGACCAGCCATGGGCAAAACGGCTTTTGCTTTGTCTTTGGCTAAAAATATTGCTGTTGATTATGATGTACCGATAGCATTTTTTTCTCTTGAAATGAGTGATGTTCAGTTAGGTAATCGTCTTATTTCAAATGTGTGTGAGATAGAAGGTCGTAAAATCCTTAATGGGCAGCTAGATGATGATGAGTGGAAACGTCTCGATGCTAATGTGGGAAGATTGCAGAAAGCTCCTATTTATGTTGATGATACAGCTGGTATGTCAATTTTTGAACTTAGAACAAAGGCGCGTAGACTTGTGCGTGAAAAGGGGGTCAAGATAATAATGATTGACTATTTGCAACTTATGAATGCAAGTGGTGCTCGTTTTGGAAGCCGTCAAGAGGAGGTTTCAACTATTAGTCGCTCCCTTAAGGGGTTGGCCAAGGAACTTAATATTCCTGTGCTTGCACTTTCGCAGTTGAACCGTTCGGTTGAAAGCCGTGAGGGGACAGGATTAGAAGGTAAACGTCCTCAATTAAGTGACTTGCGTGAATCTGGTGCCATTGAGCAAGATGCAGATATGGTCCTTTTTGTACATCGTCCTGAATATTATCATATTTATACAGATGAACAAGGCAATGATTTGCGTGGTATGGCTCAGATTATTATAGCCAAACATCGTAAGGGAGCAACTGGTGATGTTCTACTTCACTTTAAGGGAGCGTTTACGCGCTTCCAAAATCCCGATACGGGGGATATGGCATTAGGTGAAAGTCTTGGTGGTGAGATTATTGGTAGTAAGCTAAACATGAATGTTGATAATTCTGACTTTCTAGCTTCTCAAAATGCTCCAACGAAGCCTGCGTTCTAGAAAAGTCTTTTTATGGAAGGTGAAATAAATTTGTGTTAAAAGCTAACGTATTTGGATAATCAAATTACTTCAACTTTAGGGTATTGTAATGATATGTGCTAAGCTTTAACAATAATTTTTTATTATTTATTATGGATATAGATAAAATCTTATCAAGGGTGGGTGTTGCTCAACTTAATCCCATGCAGTTGGAAGTAGCTCGTCTAATGAGCTTGACAACTGATGATATTACGATACTTTCACCTACAGGAAGTGGCAAGACTCTTGCCTATATGTTACCTGTTATTTTTAAAATGAATCCTAATTTGGATATGGTGCAGGTTGCTGTCATTGTACCGAGTAGGGAATTAGCGAAGCAGTCATTAGAAGTATTTCACTCCTTGGGAACAGGTATACGTGGCATGGCTCTTTATGGTGGGCGTGCGACTATGGACGAACACCGTGATATAGTAAAGCTAAGACCGCAGATAATATTTGCAACACCAGGAAGATTCAATGACCATATTGCAAAGAGCAATATAAATGTTCTTGGAATACGTATTCTTGTTCTTGATGAATTCGACAAGTGTCTTAATATGGGGTTTACAGAAGAGATGAAAAAGGTGTTCATTTCTCTTCCCTCCGTAGAAAGACGAATTCTTCTTTCGGCAACAGATTGTGATGAAATTCCTGAATTTGTCAATATGGAAACAACACAAATAGTTGATTACATAGAAAGCATTAATGATAAAAATGTATCAGGCCGGGTGACGGAATACGTTGTGAGGAGTTTGTCAAAAGACAAATTGGAAACATTATCTAAAATTCTTTGTAGCTTTGGAAACTCTAGCACAATCGTTTTCTTGAATTATCGTGATAGTGTAGAGCGTACATGGCGTTATCTTACGGATAAAGGATTTGTTGCGAGTTTATATCATGGTGGCTTGGATCAGCGTGAACGCGAGGATAATCTTAACGCTTTTGGCAATGGATCAACAACTGTGCTTGTTAGCACAGATCTTGCCTCACGTGGTTTGGATATTCCTGACGTTGACAATATTGTTCATTATCATATACCTCTTGGAGAAGCTGAATATGTTCATCGGGTTGGACGCACTGCAAGGTGGCAAGCTAAAGGGCGTACCTTTCTCTTGTTAGGGCCAGAAGAAAGTGTGCCTGAATATGTTCGCAGTGAATTGCCTGAATATAAAATTCTTGAAGATATGTCTGTTATCCCCAAACCGCGAATGTCAACATTATACATTGGCAAGGGGAAGAAGGATAAAATCTCAAAAAAAGATGTTCTAGGTTTCCTTTGTAAAGTTTGTCGTTTGCAAGGACGTGATATTGGAAAAATAAATGTTGCAGAGCGTTATTGTTATGTAGCGATAGAAAGTAGCAAGGTGGAACAAGTACTTCGCTTCTCGTCAGGAGAAAAAATTAAAGGAATACGTACGGAAATAGAGCTTAAAAGCCCACTTAGGAAATGATATCCTTTATTTTTTGAAGCACAACATTGTCCATGTGTTAGAGTGCTTCTCACGGACGAATTCAAGTCCGAGAGAGGTTGCTCTATCTTTTATTTTTGCAACATCTTGGACATAAAAGCCACTTACGATAAGTTCTGAGCCTGTTGACATCTTTTTTGTCCAATAAGGCATGTCGTTTATTAGAATATTGCGGTTGATGTTCGCTAGCACTAAATCAAAGCGATAATCAATTGTTTCTAGTATGCTCGCATCGCCAAGTATAACATTGATGTTATTTGTGTTGTTTATTTGTGCGTTATGTAAAGTGTTTTTTACGCTCCATTCGTCAATGTCATACCCTATAATTTCTTTTGCACCGCATTTTGATGCAACTATTGATAAGATGCCTGTGCCGCATCCGCAGTCAAGAATACGTTTCCCCTTAATTTCACTATTTAGTAATTGTTCAACAATCATTCGCGTTGTGTCATGTGTGCCTGTGCCAAAAGCTTGTTTCGCATCAATCTCGATAGTAATTGGATATTTAGAAACCATCTGATGGTGTGTGTCGTGTATAATACAACGTTCTCCAACAAGGATAGGGCTGAAACCTTCGTTCTCCCATTCTTCGTTCCAATTCTTGTTTTCTGCTTCTTCTGTGTGAAACTTTACGGATATATTTTCTAAAGGAAAATCTTCTATGCTATTTTTTAATGCATCTCTGTTATAAATATTCTTCTGTATATATCCGATTATTCCATATTCAGTGTTTTCAAACGATTCATAACCAACGTAACCAGCAAGAGCTGCGCATATGTCGCATGCAGTTGAAAGTGTTTCTTTTTCAATTTGAATGTCCGATGAAATGGTGCTTTCTATTGTAAAAAAAGTCTTTAAATATTTCATATTAGCAGTTATTTACTTGCAAAAGTATAAAAAATAGGGGAAAACCTATCTGATGATAGGGTTTTTCCTTATTTTTGCAAGACAAAGCAAAGTAATTTTGCCTTGTAGAAAAATGAATTTAAACAAGAATTTGTTTATTGCAAAAAAAAGGTGTAACTTGCATATGTGTCGTTTGTGACTTTTAAAGTATGCTTGTTATAATTAAAAATATGAGAAAGGAAAAAATGAAAAAGTTAGTTATCATGCTTGTTGTGGCGGCTATAATACCAAAGACTGGCAATGCGCAGGATGATATGTATTTTTCGCCTAAAGAAGTTAAGTCTGAAGTGTCCGTAAAGAAAGCTCCTATGGCAGAGGAGCAAAGTATTCCAATATGCCCAAGGGATGTAGATGAATATAACCGTAGGGGCTTTCATAGCTACTATCATGTGATGGGCAATGATAGTACTGATGATGTTATTGATTTTTATGGCGCTACTCCAGATACATTGTATAATATCAAGAAGGATAATTGTAAGATGCATCGCTTCGCAGAAGATTGTGATGATGATGAATACGTGTATAGCCGTAGGCTGCGTTATTTTGATGATTTTTGGTGGTATAATGATCCTTGGACATGGGGATATATGCCTGCATATGGTCCTTATTCTGCTTGGTATGGTTACGGATGGCGTCCGTGGTATAATGGTTACTATTATGGTTGGTATGAACCTTGGTATTATGGATATTCAAGTTGGTATAATCCATGGTATTATGATTATGGTTATTGGCATCGTCCATACTATGGCGGTGGGTTTATTGCGCATAATAATATGAATAGAGGTAGTATTACAGGAACGTCAAATCATGGATGGGTCGGACGTGGTCGTACTGATTGTGGCGTACGTTCTTCATATAGAGGAAGTAACTCTGTAGGTTCGCGTAACACAGATGCCTATAATCGTATGAATACGGCACGTTTCTCCGACTATCGAAAGTATGAAAATACCGGAAATATGCGTGAGAACACATATATAAATCGCAGTCGAGACATAAATACATCCACTAGGAATAACACTTTTGACTATGGGGGGGCAATGAATAGAGGGAGCAATAGTAGCGTAGGTAGCTTTAATGGAGGCGGACATCATGGCGGTGGCTTTAGCACAGGTGGGGCTACCCGTTCTGGCGGTGGCGGACATTTTGGTGGAAGACGTTAACAACAATGTGAATAGCTATACTTTAAAAATACGATAAAAAACTTAGCTTTATGAAAAGGATAGTTCTTTTTTCTGCCATTGCTTTGATAGGCTTTTCTCAGGCAAATGCGCAAGAAACATATGAAAATGCAAAACTTGCAAACGAAGATCTTAACGGAACAGCCCGTTATATAGGTATGGGTGGTGCGATGGAGGCCCTTGGAGCTGATTTGTCTACGATTTCTTCCAATCCTGCTGGTATAGGATTGTTTCGTCATTCTACGGCGAGTGTTTCTTTCGGTTTCGTATCACAGGAGGATGCAAAAAGTTTTGCTGATGGGAATAAAACAAACATGAGTTTTGACCAAGTCGGAATTGTTGCTGCACTCCGAACAGGACAACGATCGTTTCTGAATTTTGCTTTTAACTATCATAAGAGTAAAAACTTTGACTATATATTGTCTGCAGCAGGTGCTCTTGATGGAAATTCATCGCAGAACAAACAGACTTATTTGAAAAGTCAAGATGGTGCCTTTGATATAATTAAAAGAAACGGAGAGTATATAGGCAATAGCAATGCGTTTTCGCAGACGGATTTTTTGTATGCCAATACATTGCTTCCCGCAGAATCTAGCAAAGAGCAGACATCAACATATCTGACGGATTATTATGGTGCAAGTGGATTTGCCTTTGATCGTGCTCATACGGGCTATATCGGTGAATATGATTTTAATATAAGTGGAAACCTAAATGACCGCGTTTATTTGGGTCTTACTGTGGGGATACATGATGTGCACTATAATGGATACAGCGAGTATTCTGAGAATTTATTAAATGGAAGTGGCAGTGCGATAGGAAGCACAAAACTTACAGATGATAGGCATATTACTGGAACAGGTTTTGATGTTAAAGCCGGAATAATATTTCGTCCGGTAGAAGAGTCACCATTACGCTTCGGCTTATATGTTTCAACCCCCACATGGTATGACCTAACGACAACTAATTATACAACGATAGACAATAAATCCCTAGCTAAAGACTATGGTAACTATGATACCGGCTATAATTCAGAAAGTTATGATTTTAAATTGTTTACTCCGTGGAAATTTGGAATAAGTGCAGGAACAACAGTCGGAAAATTCCTTGCAGTAGGAGCGACATATGAGTATGCTGATTATGGAACACTTGATTCACGAATTAATGATGGTGAAAGCTATGATTGGTATTATGATACGTATTATTCTTCAAGTTCGTCTGATGATGCAATGAATAGGCATACAAAGAGCACGCTGAAAGGTGTGAGCACGCTAAAATTAGGTCTTGAATACAAAGTTGATAATAATCTAGCTATACGTCTTGGCTATAATTATGTTTCTCCGATGTATAATGAATCATCTTATAAGGACGGGACTATTAATTCTCCAGGCTCATATTATTCTTCGACAACGGATTATACAAATTGGAAGTCAACAAACCGCATAACATGTGGACTTGGCTATACTATAGATAAATTTACATTGGATTTGGCATATCAGTATTCTTCACAAAACGGACGCTTCCACGCATTCAATGACTATTTTGGTGGTAAAGGAAACAGTAACCTTTGTGATGCGATAGATGTAGCAAACAAACGACATCAAGTTCTCTTGACTTTAGGATATCATTTCTAAAAAAGGAAGTGTTTAAAAAAGATATTTTGTTATAACTCAGAGAGTTATCCTTGGCATAAAGCGGGGATAACTCTTTCGTGCTTTTTATTATATAATTATGTTGGAGAACTATAATATCGTCTTAGGAAGCGGTAGTCCTCGTCGAAAAGAATTGCTAAAAAGTTTAGGACTAACCTTTGAAGTTTTAGTACGTAAAGATGTAAGTGAATTTTATCCTGTTGAAATTCCCGCATGTGAAATTGCAGAATATATAGCTTGCGAGAAGTCTTCTGCCTACAAAGATTTATTGTATGATGGCCGAACCCTTGTTATTACGGCAGATACTGTTGTTATTTGTGCGAGTGAAATACTTGGTAAGCCAGCTAGTGAGGAAGATGCCTATCGCATGCTTAGACTTCTTTCTGGAAAAAAACATCAAGTAACGACAGGGGTATGTATGCAAACATCCCAGAAAAGTGTCAGTTTTCATGTTTCAACTGGGGTGACATTCAAAGAGTTGTCTGATACTGAGATAAACTATTATATTCGGAAGTATTTGCCGTTTGACAAGGCAGGAGCATACGGAATACAAGAATGGATCGGTTGTATTGGTGTTACTGGTTTAGAGGGAAGCTATTACAATGTTATGGGACTGCCAGTTCAGCGGATTTATCAGACGCTGGAGGATACACCCGAATTTCTTAATTGGCGAATTATAAAAGAATGACAAACATTTATCGCGAATAGGCAACGCAAGATAAAGCGTGATATATGTGCAAACTCAACAAGATGAATATACAAGAAAAAAAAATAGCAGTGCTCCTCTCTGGTGGGGTAGATAGTTCGGTGGTCGTTCATGAACTTGCTTCTCAAGGACTTACTCCAGATTGTTTCTATATAAAAATAGGTCCAGAAGAGAAAGAGGAATGGGATTGTTCTTCAGAAGAAGATTTAGAGATGGCTACATCCGTAGCAAAGAAATATGGCTGCCGCCTAGAAGTTGTAGACTGCCATCGTGAATATTGGAACGACGTAACGCGGTATACCATTGACAAGGTGCGCAACGGATTTACTCCAAACCCTGATGTTATGTGTAATAGACTTATAAAGTTTGGAGCTTTTCATGAAAAGAAAGGATACCTTTACGACTTGATTGCAACAGGGCATTACGCTCAGACAGAATATGATGAAAATGGAGACAAATGGCTTACAACCAGTCCAGATCCAGTAAAGGATCAGACGGATTTCCTTGCACAAATACATTCTTGGCAGTTAAGAAAAGCAATTTTTCCTATTGGACATTACCAAAAGAATGAAGTTCGCGAAATAGCAGAACGTGAACATCTTGTCAATGCTCGTCGTAAAGATAGCCAGGGAATATGCTTTCTTGGTCAGATAAATTACAATGACTATATTCGCCGTTACTTGGGAGATAACCCCGGTGATGTCGTTGAATTTGAGACGGGAAAGAAAATAGGAACTCATCGGGCCTTGTGGTATCATACTATAGGCCAACGTAAAGGACTAGGCTTCGGGGGAGGCCCGTGGTTCGTAGTCAAGAAAGATGTTCAGAAAAATATCCTCTATGTAAGTCATGGTTATGACCCTTCTTCAGCATATAAGAAGGATTTTCCTATCATTGATTTCCATTTTCTGACCCGTGAGATTTCAATGAATCGGGTGACATTCAAAATCCGTCACACACCAGATTATCATCCGGCAACGATTGAAAATACAGGATTTGACAATTATCTCATTCACTCAGACAATGCAATCCACGGCGTTGCTCCTGGTCAATTCTGCGTTGTTTATGATGAACACCATCATCGTTGTATTGGTAGTGGGGAGATTTCATTGATATAGTCAAAAAGAAAAATAATTGGGAAATATTTTGCGTGTTCGGATAAAAGGCGTATCTTCGCATCATAAACATTAACCTAAAACTATTTCCGTATGAAGAAGTACAATTTCAATGCCGGACCTTCTATTCTACCTCGAGAGGTAATTGAAAACACTGCTAAACAGATTCTTGATTTTAACGGAAGTGGACTCTCTCTAGCAGAGATTAGCCACAGAGCAAAAGATTTTCAGCCTGTTGTTGATGAGGCCGTAGCTCTCATAAAGGAATTGTTAAAAGTTCCCGAAGGCTATTCCGTATTGTTCCTTGGAGGTGGCGCTTCTTTAGAATTTTGCATGGTTCCTTATAATCTGCTAAAAAAGAAAGCCGCTTATCTCAATACAGGTACATGGTCAAAGAAAGCAATCAAAGAGGCTAAATTATTTGGCGAAGTCGTGGAAGTAGCATCTTCGGCTGATAGTAACTTTACATTTATTCCCAAAGGTTGGACTTGTCCAGACGATTGTGACTATCTTCACATTACCACGAACAATACTATTTATGGTACGGAAATGCGTCAAGATCCAGAAGTCAGTGTACCTTTGGTGGGCGATATGTCATCAGATATATTCAGTCGTCCAGTTGACGTGGCTAAATACGATTGTATATATGCTGGAGCCCAAAAGAATCTTTCAATGGCAGGCGTTACGCTAGTTATTGTTAAGAATGACTGCTTGGGCAAAGTTGAGCGGCAGATACCAACAATGTTGAACTATCAAACACATGTTGAAAAGGGAAGTATGTTCAATACTCCTCCTGTAATCCCTATTTATACTGCGCTTGAAACATTGAGATGGATAAAGAAGAATGGTGGTGTAGAGGAGATGGATCGTCGTGCTCACGAGCGTGCTGAAATTCTATATTCAGAAATTGACCGTAACAAGCTTTTCCGTGGAACCGTAGCAACAGAAGACAGGTCGCTCATGAATATTTGCTTTGTCATGAACAATGAATATAAAGAATTGGAGAAACCGTTCCTTGAATATGCCACTGAGCATGGTATGGTCGGAATAAAAGGACATCGTTCAGTGGGTGGATTCCGTGCAAGTTGCTATAATGCAATGCCGGTAGAGGGCGTTAAGGCTCTTGTGAAGTGTATGCAGGATTTTGAGGCACTTCATTAAAAATAAATTTTTATCAGATCTTTTGTCAGTAGTCCTGTCTGCCTGGATTTCAGTATACAGGCTGCTGACATTTTTTATACAATAAATAGCGTGGCAATTCTGATTTTTTTGTAAAAATGTCAGGCTATAAAAACTTACAACTATGAAAATACTCGTTGCAACAGAAAAACCATTTGCTCCTGTAGCTGTAGAAGGAATTAAAAACGAAATCGTTGCTGCAGGACACGAACTTATATTGTTGGAGAAATACACAGATAAGCAACAACTTTTGGAGGCGGTGTCTAATGTTGATGCACTCATTGTTCGTTCAGACAAGATTACAACTGAAGTGTTGGATGCGGCAAAAGAATTAAAAATCGTGGTTCGTGCAGGTGCAGGATATGATAATATTGACACGGCTTACGCAAAACAAAAGGGAGTTGTTGTTGAAAATACCCCTGGTCAGAACTCGAATGCTGTAGCAGAATTGGTATTTGGACTTTTGGTCTTCTCCGTTCGCAATTTCTATAACGGAAAAGCTGGTACAGAACTTAAAGGGAAGAAACTGGGAATTCTAGCTTATGGAAACGTTGGCCGCAATGTTGCGCGCATAGCAAAAGGCTTTGGTATGGAAATCTATGCCTATGATGCATTCTGCCCGAAAGAAGTTATAGAACAGAGTGGTGTTCATGCAGTTGATACCCAAGAGAAACTTTTTGAGGAATGTGATGTTGTGTCACTCCATATTCCAGCAACACCAGAGACGAAAGAAAGTATTAATGCGGCGTTAGTGGGCAAAATGAAGAAAGGTGCCGTGCTTGTGAATACAGCTCGTAAAGAAGTTATAAACGAGGCTGAATTACTCTCTATTATGGAGGAACGTGCTGACTTGAAATATGTAACAGATATTAAACCGGATCTAGATGCTGACTTTGCTGAAAAACTTGTTGGACGCTATTTTAGTACTCCTAAAAAGATGGGTGCACAGACGGCTGAAGCGAATATAAATGCAGGCATTGCTGCAGCTCGCCAAATAAATGAATATTTCGCTGACGGTTTTACAAAATATCAAGTTAACAAATAAGTACTCATAATGGCTGCAATGTTAAACTCGGCTTGCGGATTTGTTTTATAAATCCTTAAAAATAAGTCGGGTAAGTACAGTCGCTAAAGAATAATATTATGGCAACAATACGACCATTTAAAGGCTTTCGTCCTCCAAAGGATTTAGTTGAGCAGATTGAGTCTCGTCCGTATGATGTACTTGATAGTGAGGAAGCACGTGCTGAAGCAGAGGGTAATGAAAAAAGTCTTTATCATATAATCAAACCAGAAATAGATTTTCCAGTAGGAACAAGTGAATACGATCCCCGTGTCTATGCCAAGGCAGCAGAAAATTTCAAGAAATTTAGGCAAAATGGCTGGCTCGTTCAGGATACTCATGCCAATTATTATATCTATGCTCAAACGATGGGCAAAAAAACGCAGTATGGAATTGTTGTAGGAGCATTGGTAAATGACTATGTGACGGGTGTAATAAAAAAGCATGAGTTAACCCGCCGTGACAAGGAAGAGGATCGTATGAAACATGTTCGTGTGAACAATGCTAATATGGAACCAGTCTTTTTTGCCTATCCAGACAATTCTATACTTGACACTCTGCTTAAAAAATATGCAGCCACGGAGCCTGAATACGATTTCATTGCGCCTATAGATGGTTTCCGCCATCAGTTTTGGGTTGTATCTTCAGAAGATGACATAGCAACAATAACAGAGGAATTCCGTAAAATGCCTTCGCTTTATATAGCAGATGGTCATCATCGTTCTGCTGCTGCGGCATTAGTCGGACTTGAAAAAGCTAAGGAAAATCCGAATCATACCGGAACAGAAGAATACAACTATTTCATGGCAGTCTGTTTCCAGGCTTCTCAATTGACAATACTTGATTATAATCGTGTTGTTAAAGATCTTAATGGTTTTACTCCGCAGGAATTCCTAACCGCTTTAGGCAAAAACTTTATTGTTGAAGAAAAAGGTGCAAGTGAGTATCGTCCTGATGCTTTGCATAATTTCTCTCTCTATCTAGAAGGAAATTGGTATAGCTTGACGGCAAAGGAGGGCACATACATTCCTAATGATCCGATAGGTGTTTTGGATGTTGACGTTTCAAGTCGTCTAATCTTTGATGAGCTCTTGGGTATCAAGGACTTCCGTTCCGATAAACGAATAGATTTTGTTGGTGGTCTGCGCGGTCTTGGTGAATTGAAACGTCGTGTAGATTCAGGAGAAATGAAAATGGCATTAGCTCTTTATCCTGTTACGATGAAACAAATTATGGATATTGCTGATAGTGGGAATATAATGCCACCAAAAGCAACGTGGTTCGAGCCAAAATTGCGTTCAGGGCTTGTTGTTCATCAGCTTGATTAGTAACAGGAAATAACACAGGTTTAGTTTTGGAAGATAAATATACTACCATAACAGATCGCATTGGCGAGGGATTCTACAGCGAGAAGCGCAGTAAATTCCTCGCTTTTGCACATCATGTGGAAACGCATGAGCAAGTAAAGAAATTGTTGTCGTTCTACAAGACCAAATATTATGATGCGCGTCACGTTTGTTCTGCTTATATTATGGGTGCTAATGCAGACGAGAGTAAGGCAAATGATGATGGTGAACCATCGAGCACGGCTGGAAAACCAATATTGGGACAGATTGTATCTGCTGGGCTTACAAATGTGCTTGTTGTGGTAGTTAGATACTATGGAGGCGTGAATCTTGGTACAGGTGGATTGATTGTGGCTTATCGTACTGCAGCAGCTGATGCTATTTCATCTTCAGAAAAGGTGGAAAAATATGTTGAAGAGGATGTTGAATACTCTTTCCCTTATGTTATGATGAACGGGGTAATGCGTGTTGTAAAGGCAATGGAACCGCGCATTGTGTCACAAGAGTTTGACAATACATGCAAGATAGTGTTGCGGATAAGGAAAAGTCTTGCGGCAGAACTCAAAAGCCGTCTTGAAGCATTGGCTTATGCATGATAGCTTATGGCGCATTATTTCCTGACTTCATCACTTTCTTACGCCATTACATAGCGCACATTGAAAATCAGCGAGTTAGATGTTTAAATTGGGTGACTCAGGGTGACGCAAACATAAAAATGCCTAC
>CAVLBD010000009.1:0-70669 GCA_963661195.1 bacterium | reverse complement strand
ATTTGTAACTCATCTTTATTTACAAAGGTAGTGACAATAGGCTTAACGTAAGCAGGGATTAGCTAGTTGCTAAGATTATATTAGCAAATAGCTTGCCAACCTACTTACTGTCATAACGCTTATTGATGATAGAAAAAAAATGATATCGTTTAATGAGAACAAACGAGAAAGCGGTTGCACAATATCAATAGACCATTGTGCAACCGCTTTAATTTTCAGTTATTTTCGAAACGTTATTTCAAAAAAACTTTCGAGTATTCTCTCAATTTTTCTTTTTCAGAATAATACACGAACAACCATCAGTTTACTTATAGAGCTTCATACCTATGTTCATGCCTACACTTGCTAATACTGCGAATGCTACTACACATGCTGTTACTAACATAAATGTTACCATAATTAATTCCTTTCTCTTTAGTTATCGTTAAACAATCTTTTTACCTGCTGCCCTCATCGCAGCTTTTCTAATACCTTTATTTTTTCTGATGCAAAGATAACACCATTTGTGCCCGTACACAATAGAAAATATCCACAAATTAATTCTACTAGCATCATTTTTGACCTTCATCAAAAAAGCGCCCTCACATGATCTTTTTTTATGACATATATAAAGTAATTCTAATAACATACAATGACAAAATGTCCATGCCACCCACAAATGTCATGCAACTAGGCCTCAAAGAATAGTTAAATTGTCATTTTTTTTGTAACTTTGCACTATTATTACAGAGGTATTAATATGAAAGATAAGATTGTATCATTTTGTTGGCAGCACCTTTTGCTGCTTGTTTCACTATGGATTATGACTGTCGGTGTGGCTGTTTGTGTAAGATCTATGCTCGGCTCAAGCGTAATTAGCGTTTTACCGTATGTTTTTCAAAGTGCAGGGGTGGATAATTTAGCCCCCCGTCTGACAATAGGACAATACACATACATAATGAATGGCCTTTTGGTGGCAGGACAGATTCTGGTTCTCCGCCGACGTTTCGAACCTGTACAGTTGTTCCAGCTCCTAGTAGGATTCGTTTTCGGCTCACTCATCGACCTTAACATGCTACTGACCTCGTGGCTTATGCCAGTAGAATTGTGGCAAAAAGTCATTGCGCAGGTTGGCGGATGTACCGTTCTTGGTATAGGAATCGCCCTAGAAGTTAGATGCGGAAGCGTCACTATGCCGGGCGAAGGCTTCCCTGTAGCCATAAGCAGAGTGTCAGGCATAGAATTTCCCAAAGTAAAGATATGCGTAGACACAGGATTAGTCGTTTTAGGACTTGTTGCTTGCTTTGCATTCTTCGGCCATTGGCTTTGGCATATAGTGGGGATAGGAACGTTGTTCGCAATGTTCTATGTAGGCATTGTGGTAAAAAATGTAGGAAAACACCTTGGATGGTTTGAGCGCATCCTGGCATATAAACCAGGATTCCGCCGCTACATTTACGGATTGGCAAGGTTTATATACAAGAAATAACTTGCGCATTTAAGTACGCATTATTTTTATGCGCTACGCTTTAGTAAAAAAGTGGTATTCCACCGTCAAGAAAACGGCAGAATGCCACTTTTTCATTTTCTGTAATCAATTTAAAACAACACATAGAAGCCGCCTGCTTTGGCACAAAAGGCAGTGGGCATCCAGACATAACCATGCGGACTTTTCACGACATTCGCGCGGGCTTCCTTTCTATACAGATAGGAATAGGGTTTTTCCCCAAGCGTTTAGGGAAAAACCTTTTGCCATTACAATGAATGTTTGTTTCTTTGCACCAGAAACGAAACAAAAAGCATACAAACAAGTAAAAAACGCATTGACTATGAAAAGGTTTATATTATCAATCACAATGCTCCTGACCGTATGTTTAACAACAATGGCCATGAGCTACGAGCAAGCAAGAGAAAGAGCCCTCTTCCTTACCGATAAAATGGCATATGAACTGAATCTTAACGATGAACAGTATGAAGCTGCATACGAGGTAAACCTCGACTATTTAATGAGCATAAACGATTATGACGATCTATATGGCACATATTGGACAAGAAGAAATCTGGACTTGAGTTATATTCTCTTCGACTGGCAATACAACGCCTTCTGCGCTGCAACATACTTCTATCGCCCGCTCACATGGGCAGACGGAATATGGAGGTTCGGCATATACGCACGCTATCCCAACAGAGCGTATTTCTATTTCGGTCGCCCCACTTTCTATGCAACATACTATGGGGCACACAGTTGGAGAATGAACGGTGGACACAGTTGGTATCATGGGCGCTCATTTGGTCCACGCCCTGGAGAGAGCCGCTTCGGAATGAGAGACCGCTTCGACAGAGGGGATTTCAGAAACCACAGAAGTGGGAACTTCAACAATTCGCGTAATGACGGGCGTGACAACAGAGGAAATTTCAGACGCGACAACAGGCAAAATACCGATAGAGGGCACATTGACCGCAACAACGGTGGCAACAACGGCAACTCACGCTTCGACGGGAACAACAATGGAAACGGCAATTTCAAAAACGGAAGAACGGGCACCACGATTGCGACGCCAACACGCCAGAACCGCAGCTGGGAGAAAGCTTCAGTACAGCAGCAGACTCAGCAGACTCAACAACGTATGCAGACCAACGTTACCAGCGGCAGAACACTGCGCCAAAGCAGCACACGCACTACCGTAACAAGGGATACTCCTATGCAATCTGCACCGTCTAGAGCAATAAGAAACGAAAGTACATTCTCACGTCCCTCAACTAACACAACATCACGCCCCGCCAGCACATTCACTCCAAGCAGCCGAAGCGGTGGAAACTTTGGTGGTAGTGCATCACAAGGCGGCGGACGCTCAGGCGGCGGTGGACATTTCGGAGGACGCAGATAAAAGAAAAGAATATTTCTCTCTATAATTTTACTATATAAATCACTCCTGTTTTTACGTATACATAACAGGAGTTATGGTAAGAAGATTGCCTTACGCCAATACGTAAGTGACAGGATTAACAAAGTCAATAAAAAAGAGAAGGACAGGATGCACGTGCAATTCCTGTCCTTCACCATTTTAAAAAATATCTTCTAAAGAGTCTGCAAATATCTCTCCGCCTCCAAAGCTGCCTTGCAGCCGCTTGCGGCAGCTGTTATAGCCTGACGATAGTAAGGGTCGGCCACATCGCCAGCAACAAACACTCCCGGTATCTTCGTACACGGCGTACCGTTAATTGTCTTTATATATCCCACTTCGTCTGTTTCTAGCCACTCTTTAAACACGTCAGAGTTAGGTTTGTGGCCTATAGCAAGGAAGAAACCGTCAATCTTAATGTCAACATTTTCTTCGTCAGCCTCACCCCGACGTTTAACCAAATGAGCGCCTTCTACTCCGTTCTCACCGAACAAGCCAACGGTATTGTGCTCAAAAAGTACTTCTATATTCTCAGTATTCAACACCCTTTCCTGCATAACTTTTGAAGCACGCAGATAAGGTTTGCGCACAACAAGATATACTTTCTTTGCAAGACCAGCAAGATACAAGGCATCTTCGCAAGCGGTATCACCACCGCCAACAACGGCGACAGTCTTTTTGCGATAGAAGAAACCGTCGCAAGTAGCGCAAGCCGACACTCCCATTCCATTATATTTCTGTTCGTCAGGTAGTCCCAAATATTTAGCAGAAGCTCCCGTGGCAATAATCACCGTATCGGCAGAAATTTCCTTTCCCGCATCTGTGGTAAGCACGTATGGCGACTTGCTGAAATCAACCTTCTCAATTATCCCTTCACGGATGTCGGCTCCGAAACGTTCCGCTTGCTCACGGATATCATTCATCATTTGCCCACCAAGCACACCTTCGGGATATCCTGGGAAATTCTCTACCATTGTGGTTTGGGTCAGCTGACCGCCGGTAAGCAATCCGCAGTATTCCACTGGTTTAAGATTAGCTCTGGAAGCATAAATGGCAGCTGTATATCCAGCTGGGCCACTTCCTATAATTACGCATTTAACGTGTTCCATGGATTTGTCGTTTAAAGCAATTCTTCTATCTTCTTTTCTATTTTGTCAAGACTCTCTGTTGGCTCAAAGCGTTCCACCACCATGCCATATTTATTTATTAGGAATTTGGTGAAGTTCCACTTGATATCTGCCTTTTCCTTGTAGTCTGGGTCTTGCTTTGAAAGCATCTCGTCAAGGACTTTTGTCAACGGATGGTTTTCATCCCAGCCGGCAAAGCCTTTCTGTGAGGTTAGGAACTGATAGAGAGGATCGGCATCCGGACCGTTCACCTTAACCTTTTTAAAGCGTGGAAACTCCGTTCCGTAGTTGAGCTTGCAAAACTCATGGATAGACTCATCGGTGCCAGGTGCCTGCTGGCCGAACTGGTTACAAGGAAAGTCAAGAATCTCAAACCCCTGGCTATGGTATTTCTCATAGAGTTTCTCCAGTTCTTCATACTGCGGTGTGAATCCGCACTTCGTGGCTGTGTTAACAATAAGCAATACCTCGTTGGCGTATTCTTTCAACGCCACGCTTTTCCCTTTTCTGTCCTTAACCGAAAAGTCAAATACTGTATTCATTTTATTTCTTGTTATTTTTGTTTTAGGGCATGCTTGAGTTTTATTTATGCCCGGTTAAACTTGGTATTTACTAGTTTTCTACTGCAAAAGTAGCGATTTTCCATTAAAATGCGCTTGTGCCTAACGCATTATTAGTTATTTTTTACAAGCCAAAATCAAGCGTAGCCGCCGTCTTCTCTACTTTATTCTCCACGTTATCTGGCAAATTGCAGAAGAAGTCTATCTTGCCGCCAAGCTTCGTTTCCAATTCGTCAATGGAAATGGCATAATTCTTCAGTTTGTCGTTGCCATGATAAACATTGGTGTGCTCAAACCAGAAAGCCAAACCGGAATAGTTGCCCGTGGAGGCATGTTTCCATACCACGGCTGAATAAAAATATCTCGGAACAATCATTTTATTATCCACTCTCATCAAGATTTGACTTTCCTGATCTATCGTTCCACCCTTGCAAATGAACAACGTGTCGTTAGCTCCGAATTTATTGCCGGAAGCAATGGAATATACAAAGTTCTCCATGTTTATCCACAAGCCGCTATACGGATGACTATCACTACTACCGTTGAACACGGCGTATTGCGGCTGCATATTTGTCATATAGAACGTCTGTTTATTTACGTCCTTGCTGTAAAGGCGGTCGTTCGACGGGCAGAGATGACCATGATCAAAGCCTGAACGCGAAAAGCAATCTTCGCCGTCTGACTTCGTGAAATAGTCGTTCATTGTCAAGTTCTGCGTGTCAAAGGGGTATAGCCGTTCCCCCGCACTTGGACTCCAGCGCGATGTGTTTTTCTTAAGGTTTTTCTTTGTCAATATATAGCAAGTCCAGCGGTTTGATTTCAGACTTCTATCCCACTCCACACAGAAGTTTACCTTATCAGAATCAAAGGAAATGTCATTGACACGATATACAATAAACTCACTGTTTCCACCTTGCAGATGCGGCACTTCTGCACGTGTTGCCGCAACATCGGCATATACAGTGTTGCGGTTTACGTTGACTTCGCTTGTTTTTCCCCCATCGTTGTCTCCGTCATCGTCTCCCCCTCCACACGAAAACAAGGCTATTGACATGCCAAACAATATGAAAGGCAGTCTGATTTTGCTAATATTCATAGTTTTTAGTTTTACTTCTTTAAGGCATCATCTACAGGATATTCACATACAGCATATACCCAAATACAAAAAGAGTGTGCCCATGCGCATATGCAACTACGCCTGAACACACTCAAATTTCTTTCCTATAATATATAGAACAATGTATATATTATTTGCGGGCCTTTCCATAACGGCTCATGAACTTGTCCACACGACCTGCGGAGTCTACGAGCTTGCTCTTACCAGTGTAGAAGGGATGTGATGTACTTGAGATTTCTATCTTCACAACTGGGTAAGTTTCTCCTTCAAATTCTACTGTTTCGTTAGTCTTACATGTAGAACGTGTAAGGAACATATCGCCGTTGGACATATCCTTGAATACGACGGGACGATAGTTTTCTGGATGGATACCTTTTTTCATTTTAATCTTTAATGTTTATTGTTTTGTTTGTTTCTTTCAAGATGCCATTCGGCATTTGGCTGCAAAGGTACGTATTTTTTCATTATTCCACAAAAATACGTCAACTTTTTTATTAAAACGCCTTATTACCTCAACACGGATATAATGTCAACACCACCGAGATAGACAAAAAAACAATCAGGAGGCAAACGCATTACGTTGCGTTTACCTCCTGACATGCTTAAGCATTTCAGATTGTTACTGTGCGTATACTATCTTAATGTTTTTGATTCTCAACTGCACTCCGCCGCCGGATGTGCCAGTAAACACATTTGTATAAACGATGTTGTTACCGGAAACCTCAACAGTGGCCGTAGTGTTGCCAACATAGTCCGTTCCGTTATAAGTATCACACGTAAGAACGACCTTGGCAATCTTCTTTACTCCTGCAAAAGTAATCTTGTTGTTTTTGTAAACGCGGAAGCCCTTTGTCACGTCATAATACTTCGGTCCGTTCGTCTCCCCGTTTTTGTCGAACGTCACCGTTGTTCCGTCTGACAAAGTTATGGTCGCTACATCCTGCTGATTTGTATAACCCAAGGCTGAACAATCCACGCTTATGGACTCCGTGCTTGCGGTAGCCGACACATCTGCCAGTGTGACGGTTGTTCCGTCTATGGTCAAAGCATCGCTCGCCGGCTTGCTATCATCGCTACTGCCGCTGCTCTTAAGTGAAACCAGATATGCCTTACCAGATGCGGTCTCGCAGGTTGTACCATAACTGCTTACATATTTAACGACCTTTCCACAGACAACCACTTCGTCGCCCGCTTGAATGTTCGTACCAGAAGTGTATTTCTTGTTGTCAAGATACAGGGCGCGGTATACGCAGAACTGGTTGTCGGCTTTGCCATCGTCGGAAATATAGAATGTTGCGGTGCCATACTGTGTATTGTAAGCCTCTTTCACTGAAACAATCTTACCTTTTATATATATGTCTTTGTCAGACTCAATATTGTCGGCAAGTTTTGAAACATAATCATTGGCTGCAACACTATTGAATGGACTGGCTTCCGTTCCGTCACCTGTAGGCACACCATCAGAAGAATCGTCGCCATCAGAATTTTTGCCGTTGAGAGACACTATATAGTTGCCTGTTGAAAATTCAGATGTACCGTTATAATTGCCAAGTTTTCCGCAAATCACAACAGTATCGCCATATTGCAAGTCGTCCTCACTAGTGAATTTCTTTCTGTTTGCCCCTGCATAACCATTGTACACATAGAAGGTATTTGTCTCAGTGCCGTCGTCGGATATATAGTACTTCAGGCTTCCATAGGAAGCATCGTAGCTTCCTTTAACTACGTTGACAACGATTCCCTTTACGTAAACTTCAACATCTTCACTGCCATGGGCACTTATATACTTCACGGCAGCAGCCACGTTGAAAGGATCTTGGCGCGTTCCCGCTCCAAGAGAATCAACTGTTGGAACGACAGTTGTGTCCTGTTTTTCCGTCGGCTCCTTGAAAGGTGCCGGTACATCTTCACAGCTAGTAAACGAAGTGAAGGCGAACGAGATGGCAACAAGTGCCATGATTGAATATAATATCTTTCTCATAAGAATGTCTTTTTCTTGTTGTTGCTTCTTTTCTTTGTTGTTTATTTCACTATCTCCACGTCATCTTCCGTTCGGAGCAGTATCTGCCATGTATAACCATAGCGACTAGGATTGGTAGAATATACAGTAAACACTCCTGTAAGGTTTACCTTTCCTCGTGGGATGGCTGCAGCGGCAAAATCTGCATACGAGCTGCTACGCACTACAAGCTTAGAGTTTGCCTTCCCTTTTAGCACTACCGTGCGGCTGACACCGTTGCCTTTATCCTTGTCATACTCCGGTGCCCACTTAGTAGTGTCGTTTTTAACGTCCATTTCAACGCCCTTCAATGTCATTAGCTTGCCGCGGTGCGATTTTATGTAGGCAACATCTTCGAGCAAAGAATCGGCAAAAACCTCAGGTACAACCTTTGATGGGTCAGCAACGCCGAGCAGACGGAAATGTTCATTCCACACGTTGAACGCCATACGGCTTGGGAATGTTCTTCCGCTTGAATTGGTATAAGCTGCGCCAAGCTGCACATTGTTGCCATAGATCCCAATATACAGGTCTTTCAAGTTTACGAGAATTTCTTGTCCGACAGGCAGAAAGCCGTAAAGTCCACCCTTTTGTATGCAGATAATCAGGGCTTCTCCGCTTTCGTCTTCCACAGCCACCTCATTATATATGTTGCCTTGGATATCGTTCGCCGTAACGCGAGCCTTCAACTGCCAGTCTTCCTTAATGCGTATTGTGTCGTTTGTTGTTGAAGTGGCCAACTTATTAACGGTACGTTCTTTAAGTTCCTTTATCGTTATTAGCTTGCTTGCGTCCTCTGAGATATTGTTGTTTCCTACGGGAGCCATTTCCCCATTAGGATCTGTCCAGTCATCATCCATACATGATGCCGCTATACCGACAAGAAGAAGCGCAACAGCAAAAAACTTTATGTATTTCATCATTTTCATGTCCCAGTGAGTTTTTTAGAATTTGTATGCTATGTTCAACATTCCGTTAGTGCCGTATGCAAAGAATTTCATCGGGTTTTTCGAGAATTTATAAGTGCGGCTTGACGTACTGCCGTCGTTTTTCACAGAGTAGTCGCTTCGACTTTGCTCATATCCCCCGGTAACGATATTCGTATTGTTGAGAATATTGGTAACAGAAAGATTTATTGAAAGCGATCCCCGCTTCAGATAAATGCTTCGCCCAACAGACCCATCGAGCATAAAGCCACCATGTCCTTTTGCCTGGGCGAAATTGGAGCGCACCGGCTCATTGTCCTGGAAGTCTCCTCGCGCTAGCAGTGCGCTTTCATAACGGAAACAAGGCGAATAAGACAGATATATGCGATCGTAGTAGTTACAACTGAGGTCAACAAACCACCCCCCACTATGGTAACTCACGCCCAGACTTGCTGATGTAAGCGGCGTTCCGTTATCGCGCATATCCTTATTGTATATTTTGTCATGGTATTCAATACCCTTTGTCGAGTTCATATATGTCACTTCATTGTCGCTTAGTATTCGGGCATCGCTTATCTGACCGATGAGTTTCACGTCGAAAGCACTTGAAACTCGGAACTTCAAACCAGCCTCAACACCATAATAGGCTTTTTTCATGCCCGTGATGGAAACATAAGAGAATGAGTTTATATCATCATAATAGAAATTTTGCCAATCGCTGACGTTGGTAAGATAGCTGTAATAGGCGTTAACGTTGGCATGCAGCCACGATGTCTGTAATTGATAGCCTACCTCAGAGCTGAACACCCTCTCGTTATGCAGGTTTTTCACGAAGTCATTGTTTATTTCCGGAGCTACGAAAGCTACTTTTGCTTGCGGTGCCCGATGTTCGTAACCTAGACCAAGCGTAAAGGTGTTTCCGCGTCCTAGATTAACGTTTGCCGAGAATTTCAATCCTCCGTCAAGAAACTGTGCCGTGTGGCTCTTGCCATAAGAGTTATTCTTGGCAAGTCCGTTACGCATCTTTCCGTCACGCTGCATTGAAGTATAGCCAAGCTTTCCCGCAACCATATAGTGTAGATTGCCAAAGGTCTGTGCAAAACTTGTCCAAACCTTTCCGTTGTTGACAAGCAAGTTATAGTCGTATCCAAACTTATCACCTTCTTTTACAAGTCCGTTGCGGTTATTCAGGTCATACTGCACTTCGTCTGATGTACTAGGATATGTCCCGAGAGCATAAGTGTTTATGTTATGGAACTGCGAGGCACCAAGAAGATCGTCTATTGTCTGGTAATGCATGCCCTTGTTTGTAGAGGCTAGTATACCTAAGTTCCAATTTTTATCTGTACCAATTTGCTTGTTATATGTTGATGAGAGCGAGAATGTGAGCGCATTGTTGTGCTTTGCCTGTATATAATACATAGCATCTTGTCCTTGGGCTGCCGCTTGCTTGTTAGAATAATAAAGGCGATCCCAATTAATCTGTCTGTTTGCCTTTGAAGCTCTCCAATAATCACGCTGATACTTATAGTTTAAATAGTCAGGATAGCTCGGGTCGCTAGTGGAGATATAGCCTTCATCCTGTATTCCCCAAATGTCAAAATAGCTGCTTGGCATGTTTTTCCAGTAGTTGGGGTGCGGGTTGTCTGCATTGCTATAGTTCAGCTTTGTACTTTTATATATGCTGTATTTTCCCAATACAGACGTTGTCAGCTTGTCATTGTCTGAGATTTTCCAATCCCATGTAAGAAGAACAGTTGGTGAGAAATCGTTCACTATACGTGAGTTGCGCTTTTTCCCGTTTTGATATCCCCAATACGGATTATAATATCGATCGTTGGCAAGCCAATACATCTCGTCTGTTCCTGCTCCTTGCGAAGCGCGCTCTGTTGGGTTGCCCCATGTCACAAGTGACAGAGAATGTGAGCCGTCGCCAAAGACTTTCTGTACCCCGAGGAAATAAGACAGAGAATTATAGAACGTTCCCTCTACGTATCCCTCACTTGCCCAACGGTAAGTCAGATTTCCGGAAAAGGCCCATCCACGGTTACTCAAGCCTGTATTGAAGGTATACATACCGCGGAGCGTATAGTTGCGGTTAGCCCCTGTCAGTGTTATTCTGTGACCAGCAGGCATGCTCGCTGGGCGAAAATTATAATTGTTGGAGCCTGCCATACCGCTCATCGCGAAATTGTTATATTCAAAAGGCAAGGAATACTCTTGATTCTTTGTCTGTTGGTTAAGACCTCCTACGAGAGAGAAACGGAATTGCCCGTTTTCCATATCGTTCATCGGCACACCGTTGATATAGACATCGTTGTATTTTTGGTCGAATGCACGGTAACGGAAACGCACAGGCGAGAACAAATATCCCACTTCACTCGCATATATATTGCTGTTGGAATTGATTATCGACACGTTCTGCGCCATGTCGTCATCTTCTCCAAGCTGTGATTCCGTAAACGTGAAAGCCGACTCGCTAAGCGTTTCTTCGCCACGGGATATAGAATCAACGGAATTCTGTGCCTGAACCAAAGAAGCGTAGCATAAAGCCATCACGGCTAGATTGATATTCTTTTGCTTCATAAATAAAAGTTATGTTAAGTGCGACAAAGTTAGAGCTTTTCCACTTATCAAACAAAAAATAAAGTTAATTTGTTTATGCAAAGAAAGGCACATTTAACGCAGGCAAAGAACTTTAGCATAAGGTACTATACACAAAGCGTACGCCAAAAATGGCTGGTAAATGTAGGAATAACAAAAAATAAATACTTACCTTTGTAACCGTATACCGATGCGTGCAATTGCACCATCAAAGCCCGACAAAAGTAAAAGAAGGACACATATAAAATAAAGACAATAAAATTTCAATGAGAAAATTCAACTTAATTCTGATAATTTCCCTTTGTCTTCTTGCACTCAGCGCAAAAGCAGAGAAGAAATACGCTTGCTATGGCATCGGCTTCTACAATCAAGAAAACCTGTTCGACACTTGTCATGACGAGGGAAAGCGTGACTATGATTTTCTTCCAACCGGGTCTTACCGATGGAATGGCCTAAAATACACCCACAAACTGAGGAACATGGCTAGGGCACTTGCTGACATGGGCACAGACAAGCTACCGAATGTCGGCTGTGCAATTATCGGAATGAGTGAAGTGGAGAACCACAAAGTGCTTGATGACCTTATAAGTCAAGAACCTTTGGCTAAGCGCGGCTACAAATACATACACATTGAAGGACCCGACCGCAGAGGTATTGATTGCGCATTGCTCTATAATCCAAGTCTGTTTCAGGTGCACACGTCAAAACTCGTGCCTTATGTGCAGACGCTTGCAAAAGACAGTGCTTTCCTGACACGCGGCTTCCTAACAGTCAGCGGAGAACTTGCCGGTGAACCTGTAACGGTTATTGTATGCCACTGGCCAAGTAGATCAGCAAAATCATTCTACCGGGAACAAGGTGGACGCGAAGTTCGAGCTCTGAAAGACTCTCTCTTGAAAGTCAACCCTAAAGAAAAAGTTATTGTAATGGGCGACATGAACGACGATCCCAACAACGAGAGCATGACAACCGCTTTGGGATGTAAACCCGAAATTGACGAAGTCGGTGATGGAGAAATGTATAATCCATGGTATAACCTGCTCGTTAAAGAAGGTACAGGAACGCTTTTCTACGGAGGTTCTTGGAACTTATTCGACCAAATTGTCCTCACGCCGAATCTACTTAATAGGAAAGGCAAGAAAGACTTCTCCTCTCTTAAGTACTTCAGCCACCAAATCTTCCGCCGGGACTATCTATTCCAAACAGAAGGGAAATATAAAGGTGCTCCAAAGCGCACACATGCCGGAGGCGTTTGGCTTGACGGATATAGCGACCATCTACCCGTTGTAGTATACCTTCTGAAAGAGATAAAATAACGTTGCCGGCATGACTACAGAAAGACATCCGCTGAAACCGTTTCTTCCCGAGGGAGCGCATATACTTATGCTCGGCAGCTTTCCGCCATCACGCCAAAGATGGAGCATGGATTTCTTCTATCCTAACTTTATCAACGACATGTGGAGAATATTCGGACTGCTCTTTTTCAATGACAAAGACCATTTCGTTGACATTGCCAACAGGCGTTTCCACAAAGAAATGATTGTTGATTTTCTAACAAAAGAGGGTATTGCGCTCTACGATACCGCATGTGCCGTTTGCAGAACCAAGAACACTGCATCAGACAAAGATCTGGAAATCGTGGAGCAAACCGACACCAACGCTCTATTGCGCCAATTGCCACAATGCACAACAATCGTCGCAACAGGAGGAAAAGCAGCAGAAATCGTAGCGGAAAGATACGGATGTCAGATACCAAAAGTCGGCACGTCTGTAGAATTCACGTTTGAAGACGACAGGAAAATCAAACTATGGCGCATGCCGAGCAGTTCGCGGGCCTACCCGATGAAACTTGAAAAGAAAGCAGAAGCATATAGTTTGGTACTTAAACCCAAAGAACAAACAGCAACATATCCCATTTAGGGCACTCTAAAATTAACATGAAAAGATGACTATAATAGGAATAGCAGGTGGAACTGGCTCAGGCAAGACCACCGTAGTGAAAAAGATTGTTGAAGCGCTCCCACCGCATTACGTTTCGGTCGTACCGCTTGACTCGTACTACAACGACACTTCCGACATGACTGCCGAAGAACGCCAACAGATAAACTTCGACCATCCAGATGCATTCGACTGGAAACTACTAATAAAGCAGGTTAACGATCTGCGCCGTGGCGCTGCCATACAACAACCAACCTACTCATACTTGATATGCAACCGATTGCCGGAAACGATATTAGTAGAGCCTAAGCCTGTAATAATCATTGAGGGAATAATGACATTGCTCAACAAGAAGCTGCGAGACATGATGGATCTCAAAATTTTCGTGGACGCAGACTCCGATGAACGCCTCATACGCAACATTCAACGCGACACAGTTGAAAGGGGACGCGACGTTCAAATGGTTCTTGACCGCTACTTGAAGGTTCTCAAGCCCATGCATGATCAATTCATTGAACCAACAAAACGATATGCCGATATCATTATTCCACAAGGTGGAGAAAACGAGAAAGGCATTGGAATGGTATGCAAATACATAGAACGCCTAGTTCAGCAATGATAGGAAACGTCAAAATGATTTCAAGAAAACATCTGCTTTCACTTTTTCTTCTTTCGGCTGCATCCGTCAACATCCAGGCACAGGAAAGTGATTACTCCGACGAACAGACATCTGAAAGCTCCAAAGGCGAATACGAATACCGCATAGAAGCACAAGGTTCTTTCTCTAGCGGAAAAACTCCCTTATGGCTGAACGCCAACAAATACGGACTTAGCTCACTTGAAAAGAATAACGGATACTTGCGCGGCGCAGTAAGCCGCCCCATAACCAACGATAGTGAAAAGAAATGGGGCTACGGATACGGCATAGACCTCGCCGTGTCGTTCAACTACACAAGCAAGTTTATCGTTCAGCAGGCTTATGCAGAAGGGCGGTGGCTTCACGGCACACTTTCCGTTGGAAGCAAGCAACGGGAAATGAACCTGAAGAACAATACGCTCAGCAGCGGCTCGCAGACTCTTGGAGTCAACGCACGTCCCGTTCCGCAAGTAAGACTTTCGCTTGAAGACTACTGGAATGTGCCTCTAACCAACGGCTGGCTTCAATTAAAGGGGCACATTGCATATGGCATGCTGACCGACAATTCATGGCAACACGACTTTACACAGAAGAGAAGCCGCTACGCAGACAACACACTTTACCACTCTAAGGCTGGATTCCTACGCATCGGAAAAGATCCGTATATGTATCCTTTCTCCATTGAACTGGGACTTGAAATGGCATCGCTCTTCGGTGGAACAGCATACCTGCCTGCCTCCGATGGACAAATGCAGGAAATAAAAGGCGACACAGGAGTAAAAGGTTTCTGGAACGCCTTTATCCCTGGTGGAAAAGACGCGACAGACGGGGATAACTACAAGAATGTGGAAGGCGACCAACTGGGCAGTTGGATGATTAGGCTAAACTACGAAACGGATTTATGGAAGGCAGGCATCTACGCTGACAAGTTTTTTGAAGACCATTCCGCTATGTTCCAAATAGACTACGACGGTTACGGCACTGGCGAGGAGTGGCAGCAGAAAAAGAAACGACGCTATTTGGTATACGATTTCAAGGACTGGATGCTCGGTTTCGACATTAACATAAAATACGGCTCGTGGCTACGCAATATCGTTGTGGAGTATCTTTACACAAAATACCAAAGCGGACCGATTTATCACGACCATACACAAACGATACCCGACCATATCGGTGGCAACGACAACTTCTATAACCATAATATATATGCAGGCTGGCAACACTGGGGGCAAGTGATGGGCAACCCACTCTACCGCTCTCCTATATACAATGCCGACGGCACAATTTCCGTTCAAGACAATCGTTTTATGGCTTTCCACTTGGGCTTTGACGGTAAACCCACAGAGAATGTGAAATACCGTGTTCTAGCAACTTATCAAGAAGGGCTCGGAACATATACAAATCCGTATACAAAGCAACACCACAACATAAGTTTCCTTGTTGAAGGCCAATACCGATTTAATATAAAGCCAATACGCGATTGGAGCGTAAAGGCAGCGTACGCAATGGATTTCGGAGGCATCCTTGGCAACAACCGCGGTTTTCAGCTAACGATAGCCAAGACCGGATGCTTTAACCTTTAGCAACCAACCCTATTCTAACTACGTTTAAACATGAAACTAAAAGCAACATATAAAATAACCCGAGCGCTTTGTGCAGCAATCCTCGTAGCGACAATGTTATGTTCCTGCACGCTTGAATCTGCAAACGGTGGAGATTTCGACGGAATGTGGCATCTTACAAGCATAGACACGCTAGCGACGGGCGGCACCCGCGACATGTCAAAAGAGATGATCTTTTGGTCGTTCGAGAACAAGCTTATGGAAGCCGACGACAAAAGTGGTGGGAACCAGTCGATACTATTCCGCTTCAGCTATGCCAATGGTTCGCTGACACTCAGCTCACCATACGCCTACGACCGCAACAACGGCGACCGTGCGCTAACAGACTCTACTCTATTATTGCCATTCGGCATCAACAAAATTGAAGAGAGTTTCCAAATACTGCAAAACAAAGGAAGCCGACTAAAACTACAGTCGGCCACACTAAAACTCAGCTTTAAAAGAATGTAGGACGCCCAAACACTCTTCACTTATAAAAACACAGGATTTGTAAATACGGGGAAATGGCCGAACCATTAGTTTGCGACTATTTCCTCGTATTTTTTTATCACATTCTTAATATCAAACCGCCGCTCGGCAAGCTTGCGGCTTGCAGTTGACATGGCTTTTTGCTCGTCATCCGTCAAAGCAAGGTATTTTTTAACTGCAGAAACAAGCGCTGAAGAACTTTTCGGCTCTATGCAAAAACCATTCTCACCGTTGACAACCGTTTCACGACAACCGGCAATATCGGTCGTTATGATAGGCTTTCCCGAAGCACACGCCTCCATAAGAGAACGGTTAAGCCCTTCACCATAGAACGAAGGCAACACGATTACCAATCCCTTGCGGGCATAAACAGCCATCATGTCGCTCGTAAAGCCCAAGTGTATGATAGCTCCACTATTACAATCTGCGGCGAGTTCCTCCTCTTTGACACTATTCGGATATGACGGATCAAGCGTGCCCAACATCTCAAACTCCACACCGGGATATTCCTTTTTTATCTGTCTCGCACAGTCAACATACTCTCTATAGCCCTTATCGTAAAGGATTCTGCCGATAAACAGGAAAGTTGTCTTTTCTGATTCGTTGTCTTGAAACTTGAAAGTATCAATGTCTACCCCTTCACCGCCATCAAGCAATACAATTTTCTTCGGGGCGCAAACTTTTCTGCTCACCACAACATCATAATTGTCCTTGTTAAGTAGGAAGAGATGGTCTGTACATGATAGTCCTATCTTATAGAGAATGCGTGCTACCCTAGAGACTAAGCCGTTGCTAGTAAAGGCGTAGCCCAATCCTGGCATCATGGCAGTTGATTTAATGCCGCAGATTTTAGCTGCTATCGAGCCATATATATTCGGTTTTATTGTGTAATGGAAAATATAGTCAGGCTTTTCGCTGCGGTAAATCTCCAGTATGCGAATAAAATACTTAACATCATTAAGCAATGTCGCCTTTGCTCTATCCATTTTAACCGGTATCAGCCGTATATCATCAGGAATGGCTGTCCTCATCTGAGAGGCTTCCTTTTCTGGGGCAACGATAACAACATCGTGTCCGAGTTTGATAAAATGGCGGATAACCGCCCCCCTGAAATTCAGCAGGCCCCAAAGAGTGTTGTCGGAAAACAGTATTTTCATAGAAATAGTTTACTAATGCTACATTCAATCCTTGAACAGACAAAGAAAAGTCTAAAGTCTGTCAACATGACTCGCGGTATTGACACTAGTGTCGCCTACGACACAGTCTTGTAACGAAGTTTCTGCCCCATATCCTTGCCACCGAGGGCTGAAAGGAATTTCTTAACATATTGTGTCGTTACTATAAAGTAATAATAAGCCAAAGCCTGCAACATATTGCCTTTGTTATTGGTAACAAGATGCACAAAGTCCTTTTTCTTTTTCAGTATATCTGTGCTTGTAACGCCTCCTGAACGGAATCTTGCCACATCGAACGCCACATGTTTGAACCTTGCCCCGTGATGCGTGGCACGAACGAGGAAATCCAAATCCATAGTGTAGCGCAGTTCGGTGTCATATCCTCCTATCCTGCGGTAAAGATCAAGCGTAACGAAACGTCCTTGATGCGAGACATGCTTGAAAAATGGCATTGTCGGGAAATGCAAAGACGGTATTTCACGACATTGGTGCCCGGTTTCAATATTCTCAAGAATTACGTTTGCACTGTAAATGTCATGCTCTCCATCAAAAGCGTCGGCAACAGCTTGCAAAGAACCAGGCAACATGACATCATCTGAGTTTATAAAACACACGACCTCACCCGTTGCCCTTGCTATTCCCTTGTTGAAAGCATCGCTTATCCCCTTGTCTTTTTCTGAAACGATCGTGGTTATGTTGTCTTTATAATGGTCTACAATCGTCATTGTGGAGTCTGTTGACTTTCCATCTATAATGATATATTCCAAATTCGGGTAACCTTGCGATATAACGCTAAGAATACAGTCCTCTATCGTTGCCTCACTGTTATAGCATATCGTGACAATGCTTATTTTAATATTGTTTTTCATATCATAAACTTAGTAAGTATTAAGCAATAAAGCCAAGCGGAACAATTTTGAAGTCTTTCCATTGGAACAGGCGAGACGCTTGTCGAAACAGAGCTTGACACGTTGCGTGAAACTATTCTTCGCGTTAACGAAGTCCTCAGCCAGGCATCTATTGCTGTCGGGCATCATGGCAGAGAAGCCATTAACTATTTCCTTCGCCCTGCGGTAGCGCGAATTTTCAGAACGTACGATACGTCCCACACGCTTTTTCATATCGTGCATCCAGCCTTGTCCCTGCCCCACTACATTGTTGCCGTGCTGACGATAAAGCATATGCGGAACTTTATCGAACTTCACTGCTGCGCCCACAGCCAAGGCCACGCTATAAATCCAAACATCATGCATGGCAAGATATTCTGGCGTATAAGCATTGATTACATTGCGCAGTCTGTTGTTCAAGACCATTGTGCAACCCGTGGCAAATTCGTATACCAGGGATTCGCCAAACGTGAGCAACGGAGAAACCTCAACACTCCCCAACTGATTGAGATTGGTATCGGCAAGCATCGTCCTGCCAAGATAGAGTGCTGGCTGCTCAAAGCTGCTCTCCAACATGTCTATAGCCGTGGCAAGCTTGTCGTCCATCCAAAAGTCATCCTGATCGGCAAAAGCGTAATAATCAGATTGCGGCGCATTCTTCAGCAGATGCATGAAGCTACGCTGCGGACCGAAGTTGCCACCGGTATAATATTCCAGCAATCCTTTGCCGGCATAGTCTTTAAGAATTTGTAACGTGCCGTCGGTAGAGCCGTCATCCCGCACAAGGAGCTTCACGCTTACCCCCTTCTGCGCCAGGATGCAGTCTATCTGTTCCTTTATATATTTCTCCCCGTTATAAGAGGACATCAGCACCAAAACATTGTTTTCCATACTCTAATTGTTTAAACTTCTGTTGCCGTTGTATCGGCTGCCACGCCAAGCTGCCGCTCCGTTTCACGCTGTCTAACCAGACGTTTCACCTTTTCTTCATACGAATAAGCCATGAGAAGCGTTATCATTCCCGTGGAAGACATTATCAATGGGTTTGTTCCCGCAATGACTAGGTAAGAGAGATACGACCAAAACATGCAGTAAGTAAAATCATCAAGATTGCGTTGCTTCCAGAATGTCACAAGCGGTTTGAAGAACACAAACACTATTCCCAATGAGAATATGCCGAAACAGCGCAAAAGCTCTAGGTAAGACCATTCCGTCTTGAACACCACTTGATTGAATCCCTCTGAATAGAACGACGTTCCTGGGCCTTGGCCGAACAGAAGATAAATGGGATGCTCGTCGAAAAGCTGCCAGTATGATGTGAGATGCCCGTATTTTATGACGTTTGAGTATTCCTTTTCTTCTGTTGCCGCCATAACAAGAATGACAACAAAAGCTATGGCCAGGAAATAGACCAGCGGCATCATCACATACTTCATGTACTTTGAATTCTTATAAACCCTGAAAGCTATGACAACAAACAGGAAGAACGGCACAAGCATCGTGCTTCGCGTTCCGCTTATCAAGAAGGCGAACAATATGAAGAGGAACGACACAACTGTTAGCAAGTTAACCTTTTTCCCCTTCATAAGCACAAGCAAGAAGTGCGAAACGGCAAAGAGAAACGATACAAACGACTTTAGATAAAAGCCGAAAATCTTAAAGCCAAGAATCGTACGCCTTGACATCATGATTGGGTCGTTGTTGGTTGTCATCACAGTCCATATCAAACTTTCAACCATTGGCTCTACGAGCATGGCAATATATACGATAGACATGATTATGCAGCAAAGCACAACGGGACCGAAAGACAGCTTCACCAAATCGTATTCCCGAACCCAGAACAACAATAACAACGGGGCAACCGACTTGAATACAGCCAGCGTTTCCGTTTCGTCCATAGGGGCTGAAGACATTGTCGCCACAAGATAAGGTATAACAACCGAGGCGAGGAAAATGGCAATATACGGAATCTTTGAGAAATCGGGCTTGTATACCATGGCATTATAAGCCACGACAATACAAAACACGATGTCTTTCTTATGCAACAACGAGTTCGTTGGGTCTATCATTAGCACAAAAATGAAGATCCAGAACAGGAAGTTGCCAAAGTTCCTGCATACGTACAACAATAAAGATTTCATCTGTCAGCCATTTATTACAACCTTTTTCTCAGAACTCCCGAAGCAGATAATTCCATTTCCACTACAATGAATTTCCATTCGCATCATTTTGCCCTAGACTTTCGACCCATTCTGAGCATGAGATAAGCTGAATAACCGAACACACCCACGAAGACGTATCCGAGCAGAACAATAATCTTCTTCGGAGCAGACTGGCGATAAGGCACTGTTGACGGTTGGATTACGGCATAAACCGGTGTCTTTTCTATCACCTTGGCACGCGCCATCTGCAACTGTGTCGCTAACTGAGTGTATATATTATACTGAAGTTGCATTTCATTCTCAAGGTCTGTTTCCTTCGACTTGAAGCTCTCAAGAGTTAGTTCCTGGTTGGCATCAGCATAATGCCCATACACTTGGCGTGCCTTGTCATACCTTTGCTTTGCCTCAACATAAAGCTTCTTTATATTCGCCTCATCATTGCGTGCCTTGTTTGTTCGGTAGTCTGTTATGAAATCCTGCAGACGGCGGCTCAGAGTGTCGGCCAACTGTGTTGACACAAGCGGATCCTGAGCCGACGCCTTGAGCGTGATGACACCTGTCTTTTGGTCAACGCTACATGAAATAGACTCTTCGAGCATCTTAATCACCTCACTTTGGTCTCTTGTCATCATGTGAGCATTCAGTTTCGCTGCGGGCACACTTTCCTTTTTCTTCTTTAAAAAAGAAAACATAGCCGACCACCACGCCGATTTCTGATGGTTTTCAAGGAAATCATACATCGTTGTTTTCACAGAGTTGTCCTTTGTATGTATTTCCATGCGCGAGAGATCTACAAGAAATGCCGTTCCTCTAACCACATCAGGATAAATTTCCGGCACGATGGCGTCGGAACTGAGCCCCCCGAGGTTCATTCCCACAAGAGATGCCATGGATGAGAGGCTTCCAAGCTTTGAGTCGGAACTTGATTCCGGCGCAAGCATAATTTTTGTTGTATAGGTTTTCGGTATACTGAACGCTACGATGAGTCCCACCACGGCGGACGCCACGACAACTATTAGATAGTTTCTCTTGTTCTGCAGTGCGACACTCAGAAACTTCTTGAAATTATAAGTTGATCTTTCCTCTTGTTCCATATTTTGTTTCTTTATTTTTTTCTGTTTATTTTGCCCAGACACCATGTGCAGTGCCATTTAACATCTTTCGGTATTGAATATAATTGATTATCAAACCCGGTGTATTTGCTAGACACATGAACACAAGCAGCCAGTTGATATTGCCCGTAAGCCGGCATATGACCACGGCACAAGGTATGAAAAGCAGCGCCACTGTTGCCGTAACATATAGTTGCAGACGAAGCTTACCCATACCGTTCAGTATGATGGAGTAACGGGTGCTTACTGTTATCACGGTCATATATGCCCCCACAAGAGCCGTCATTCCAAGTGGAATCTCTACGCCGCTTCCCACCCACAGACGGTAGAAAACGTTTGAGAAAGCCACCATTGCAACTACAAGCACGAGCATTGCAAGAAGTATCTTGTCGAGAGTACGCCCCGAAGCCTTTATCCAATCCATTTCCCCTCGCCTGAAAGCATCGGTGGTGGCCGTCCAATATGGTCCTGAAAGTATGGCAAACACCATCTGAACAAGACAGAAATAGCGGTAGGCTACCTGATATGGCGTTACGAACTCGGGAGAAAAGCACTTTGAAATAACTATATTGAGCGACATGAACAGCAGGATTGACGATATCTGCAACACGAAGAAATTGGCGCCCATGACGCACATCTCCTTCATAGCCCCTCGCGTAACGTTGCTTAATGCCGGTTTCAGCTGTCTGTATTTTATGCCGAACGTAATGGGATAACTTACAAGATAGACCAACAACGGCGAGGCTGTGTTTACAATCGCCACCGCCAGCATGGAGTGGACACCAGTGCGGCTCATGACAAGCGTGCCTGCCACAGCAAGCGTCTGCCCTAGAGTTACAAGAAGGTTGTTAACGGCGGGCATCTGCATGCCCATATAGAAATTGCCAATGAATTTGAAGATGAACGTTGCACCCACGAAGAGTATCGAAACAAAGACCACTTCTTTCAGGTTGCCTACAATGTGCGGATCAACGTTAAGCGCAGAATAAATGTTGGCATTCATTGTAACTACATAAAGAATGGCCACCACTGGCACTATTATGATAACGAGCATGGCAAACGTTGACGAGACAATCGTCTTTGCCTTCTTCATGTTTCCCTCTGCTACCGCCTCGGCAAGTTTGTTTCTCAGTCCGTTACCCAGTCCGATATCCATAGTGTCTATCCACAGAAGCATGGAGCTAATAGTAAGCCAGACACCATTTTCGTATATGTTCAGGCAAGCCAGCGTCAACGGAACGAGCGCCAACTGCATAAGAGCACTCCACCCCTTGATAAAGAATGAGGCAACGACATTCTTCAGTATCAAGATGGAACGACTGCTGCTACCCGCAATAATATTGCGCAAACGCTTGAACATATTTTCCTTGAGTGTAAGTATAGTCCATAGATACGGGCATGAACTCTTTACTTGAGCCATGCCCGCAGAATATTTCTTTAGAGAATGTTTGCCAATGTAGCTATCATTGTTGCTATGGAAGCCACCGATGTTCCGATGGTCATCGTCTCGGCAATGCTCAGTTTGGTCGTTGCCTTTGCCGGAACAACGATTTCACATCCAGGCATTGGCTTGGCGTTGTGGGCCACTTTAGCCACGGTGCCATTCATATATATAATGTACGCCTGGCGTTTCTTTGCCTTATTGCTGAAGCCTCCGGCTTGGTCAATATAATAGCTGGCTTTCTTTCCTTTAACGAAGCCTACGGTATTTGGATACATTACCTCACCGTTGATTTTCACCGTTCCCGTGTATTGCGGCACAACGATGCGGTCGCCCTCGCGCAGCACTAGGTCTTCATCGCTACCTGGATGCGCCAAAGCCTTGTCAAGCTCTATACCAACGGAATAAGTTTCCTCGATTTGGAATTTCTTTATCCTTTCGCTGTTCGACATATCCACCTTCTGCCCAGTGCGAGCCGCTTCTTCGGCAGCCACTGCCTCATACTGTTCAAGTGCCATCTTGCGGGCTGCTTCCAGACGTTTGCGCTCACTCTCGTTTATTCTTCTCACGAGTGTCGCTCCTGCGGCATAAGCGCGGTCGTTAAGACCTCCGGCGCTCTTTATGACATCGCTTAGGCGGGTATTCTTCTTGGCAAGCGTGTATGTTCCGCTAAACATCACCTCTCCGTCAACAGTTATATTCTGTTGCTTTGAAAAGCCAGGACTTTTTCTAACGTAAACCTCATCAAAAGGTTGCAACTCAAAGCCTGGCTTACCGTCAATGATAAAGCCGTCTTTCAGAGCAAACGAGTATGTATAAGCAGAGATGCTGTCTGTCGTTGTGGCCTTGGGGTTAACGATACGGCGTGCAACGTCTATCTTTGCTGTAGATGCGGAGTTTTTCAGTCCGCCTGCCTGCAAGATAAAGTCTTCCACCGTTTCATTGGATGCATATTTGTAAATGCCTGGATAGTTAACCTCGCCATGAATCGTTATGGTTTGTTCTTCCATCATTTCCTGTTTGGTGGGGATGAAGAGCACATCGTTGGGCTGAAGCGGCATGTCTGCCACTGTTCCCGAAAGAATTCCCTCTACATCAACAGGTATAACCTGCAGCGTGCGGTCGGCTTTCATGCGGTGCATCACGGCACGTGCCGTGAACGCTTCCTCCTTCAGGCCGTCAGCGTGTTCAAGAAGAGCCTTGACACTGTTTATCTCTCCGTCAACCTGATACATACCTGGGCGGAACACGGCTCCCTTTATCTCCACCATATTGGCAAAACGTGGGAGTATAGAATCTACGCTTACTGAGTCTTCGTCACTCACATGGAAAGAACTCATATCAAACTCATCTACATTATATACAGAGTATTCCTTTCCTGTCTTCCTAACCAGTCGAACACTCTTGGTATATGCGTCGCCCGTAAATCCACCGGCGTATTTAAGCAATGAACCGATGCTCTCGTTCTTCTTCATTTCATACCACATCGGGCGCTTTACCTTTCCCGTAATGTTCACGAGGCAATCGTATGGGCCTACAACAACCACGTCGTTGTCAGCCAAACGCACGTTGCCGGTAAGTTTTCCGTTGAGCATATAGTCGTATATGTCCACGGTGCTGACAAGCCTGTTGTTTCGGTAAACCTTAATGTTACGCAGTGTTCCCAAATCGTTTGTGCCGCCTGCCATATATAGTGCATGGAATACGGTGGCAAATGCCGAGAGCGTATATGTACCAGGAGCCTTGACCTCGCCCATAACATTCACCATTATTGAGCGTGTCTCGCCAACAGTTAGCTTTATCTGCGAACTGCTATAGCGTGCGCCCACGGTGGAACGCAACTTTTTGTTTGCCTCGCTCACAGTAAGTCCGCTAACTTGCACAGGCCCGTAACCTTCGATAGTAACGTATCCGTCGGGGGACACCGTGCTTTCTATCGTTTTCTGCGAAGCTCCATATATGTCGATGTAAACAGCATCGCCTGGGCCAAGACGATAATTCTGCGGTGTGGCAATGTTCATGTTCGGCTCAAAAGAGAGATTTTTATTATTGAAAACATTGCGTCCGAACACCTTTTTCTTCGTTTTCTCTGCCATCAGCTTATCCAATAGCGCTGCCGTGTCTGGCACGAACTCATCAAGTTCGTAGCTCATCTCCTGGAAATCCTCGTCTGTCTCGTCATAGACACCAGTGTTATTCTTCACAACACGACCGTCTTTAACTCTGTACTGAGATGAATACTGCGAACGGTTATCGTCAAGATACTCTCCGTCTGCATCCTTGCCCTTTGAGTTCTTCGTTGTTCCCTTACCTGTTCTAAGACGTGTTTCAGACTTACTTCCCGTTGAGCCGGAAACCATTCCCAAGCCTTGGTCTTTGGATGCGCGTTCATACTTCTTTCTTACGCGGCGTATTTGGTCTATTGTGACGCCTTGCTGCATGAGTTTTGTCACGATTTGCGCCTGCGACGTTCCAGAATTATGCTCTTTGATAACGAATTTCATCACCTGGTCGTCAGTCATTGATGACGATTGCGCCATCATGCCCGCCGGAAGCATCACGGCCAAAAGGAATGCTATAATTGCTTTTTTCATAATCGGTTTTAAGAAAAAGAAGTTTTTCAGGTTATCTCTGCAGAGTTACTATCAGAATTTCTTGCCACTGACCATACTCACGAAGGTTTTCCATACTATTGCCGCATCGAGCAACAACGTGCGCCGTTTCAGATAATCTGTATCCATGTGCAAGCGACGCAACATCTTTTCCATCGTGTCGGTATAGCCGTTATATATAGTTGCTTCGGAGGTAAGTCCTGGGCGCATCTCATAAATAAGCACATAGCTTGGATCGCGCTCCATTATCTTGTCGATATAGTATTTTCGCTCTGGCCTGGGGCCTACGAACGACATGTCTCCCTTCAACACATTCCACAACTGCGGCAGCTCATCGAGATGATGCTCGCGAAGGAAGCGTTCTGTCTTTGTTGACTGACCCTCTACCACACGGGCCACAAGTTGCGGCTCTCGTTCCGGCTCACTCATTGTGCGGAATTTGTATATCGTAAACGGCTTTCCACCGTAGCCAATGCGTTCCTGCGAAAATATCACCGGGCCGTTCTTTTGCCGTTTCAGCATTATAGCTATCACAAGATATACCGGCGAGAGTGCCAGAAGCCCCAACAAAGAGCCCGCAATGTCGAAGAGCCTCTTGACGGCATGCTGCACGACACCCATTGCATCGTGGCTACAACCGTCGGCGCAGGCCTCACTATTGTTATCTTTTCTCACTTTTAGAAGTTTGTCTGTTCGATGTACGTGCCCCAGAACTAAGTGGTTACGGGGTTTGACACCCGCACCGCACACATATCACGCAAGACGCCTTACATGAATAGAGACACCTAATATATAACTTATTTTATTTGCAAATATTGCATAATCTTTGCAAAGGTACTATATTTTTTTCTACTACACGGCAAAGAGCCTACCTTTTGTTCGGCATAACCCATGCATACACCACCGAGAAGCCCAAGATTACGACAATCATTGCCAGCAATCTTTAAGAAGAAACAGTAGGGTGAATGTTTTAAAACCCCGCGTGAACATTTAAGGAAGCCCGCGGAGTTATAAACTTTTGCCCGCAGACAAACTTATCTAAGCCATAGGGTTATAAAACCTAAGCCACAGATTTGTACAATTGAAAAGTGCATACTAAAGTAAAAAGGAAGTTCCAAGCCCTAACGTCTGAAACTTCCTTTCAATTTCTCTTCACCACAAATAAAGCAGCAAACCCAAGCGACAGGCTTTCAAATGCGGTGACTTTGTGTGGAGCTGGAGGGATTCGAACCCTCGTCCAAACAAGGAAACCATATGCTTTCTACATGCTTATTCCGGACTATGTTTTCGTGTTGCGGCAAGACCCGGACCACTCAGACCGCAACCTTATCCCCTTTTAAAATTTTCACCGCTGTGACGGGGCGCACCGCAGCTATCTCCGAATTGAAACTGCACCGCTATAGTGTCAAGGGGCTTCGGAACCACAGTCCCTCAAGAGCGATGTCTCGTCCTGCTACCTGGTAGCTGGATAAAGCCGATAACCTACTGTGCTTCGGTTAGGCAGCGAGAGCGTAATTGTTTTCGCCAAATAAATTGTTGAACGTCGGGATTTAGGAGCCGGCATACAGCGCTCCGCATGCTTACATACCATTTCATCCTGCTGTCAAATCCAGTCAACCCCGAATTTAAAAACACAGAGAACGCAACCTAACCCGGTTGCGAGTAATGCGTTGCAAAGGTAAGGCTTTTCCACTTACGCCACAAATTTTAACCGCTTTTCTTTCCGCAACTAGTGTTTTTATACTACCTTTGCCCCCATACTAACAATCAAAACCTATCATGAACAAGAGTGACAGTATCGTTATAATACCCACATACAACGAGATTGAGAACATTGAGAAAATTATACGTGCGGTGTTTGCACTCGAAAAGCAATTCGACATACTTGTTATAGACGACGGCTCGCCCGACGGAACGGCCTCAACAGTGAAAAGACTGGCGGAAAGCGAATTCAACGGAAGGCTTCACATCATTGAGCGCAGCGGAAAGCTAGGACTCGGAACGGCCTACATTGCTGGATTCAAGTGGGCTTTGGAACGGGACTACGGCTACGTGTTCGAGATGGACGCAGATTTCAGTCATGACCCTAATGACTTGCCACGCCTCTATGCGGCTTGCCACGACGAAGGCTACGATGTGGCTATCGGCTCTAGGTACGTAAGCGGTGTGAATGTGGTAAACTGGCCCATCGGGCGAGTGCTGATGAGTTATTTTGCCTCCAAATACGTGCGGTTTATCACGGGGTTCAAAGTGAACGACACCACTGCTGGCTTTAAATGCTACAAGCGGCGAGTGCTTGAAACCATTGAGCTTGACAAGATACGTTTCAAGGGATATGCCTTCCAAATTGAAATGAAATACACGGCGTTCAAAATCGGATTCAAGATTAAGGAAGTGCCCGTTATCTTCGTCAACCGCCGCGAAGGTACATCAAAGATGAGCGGGGGCATCTTCGGAGAGGCTTTCTTCGGAGTGATGCGCCTTAGGTGGGACGGATGGACACGGAAGTATCCGAAAATAAAATAGCATGAAATACCTTTACAGAATTTACCAGTTGTTTGTGGCTCTGCCGCTGCTTCTCTTGTGGACGGTTGTTATAAGTCTTTCCGTAATAATAGGCTGCTCACTCGGTGGCGGACACTTTTGGGGGTACTATCCCGGAAAAGCGTGGGGATGGGCCATTTGCCGGTTGTTGCTGCTGCCCGTAAAAGTGGAAGGAAAAGAATGGCTTGAAAAAGGACAGTCGTATGTCATTGCTGCAAACCATCAGGGAGCGTTTGACATTTTCCTTATCTTCGGTTTTCTTGGCCGCCAGTTCAAATGGATGATGAAGCACCAGCTGCGCAAGATTCCTTTCGTTGGTATGGCTTGCGAGAAATCTCATCAGATTTTCGTGGACAAACGTGGACCAAGACGCGTTAAAGAAACTTACGATAGGGCGCGCGCAACATTGCGCGGAGGAATGAGCGTTGTGGTATTTCCCGAAGGGGCACGCACGTTTACCGGCCACATGGGGACGTTTCGCCGCGGGGCTTTCATGCTTGCCGATGAGCTGCAACTTCCGATTCTGCCAGTAACAGTAAACGGTTCTTTCAATGTTATGCCTCGCACACGCGATTGCAAGTGGGTTATTTGGCATCCGCTAAGACTTACTATCCACAAGCCTATATATCCTGAAAGCAAGGGAGCAGACGACATTAACCGCCGCATGAAAGAAAGCTACGAGGCAATAATGTCTGGGCTCACGCCTGAATATCAAGGCTACGTGGAGAATCCTGACCAATAAAGCTATACAATGCAAAATAGCTACTGCGCTTGCACCAAACAAAACGCCTGCTAATCAAAATAGAAATCATAAGAAAACAAGACCGGCAAGGACGGAACATACAAATTATGTATGCCACATTCCTTGCCGGTCTCTGTTTGTTTCAATACAAATTATTCAAAGCGCAATTGTTTTTCCTCCTCTATCGTAACGCGACTCTCGTCTATTTTCGAAGCGTCAAGGCAAAACACATCGGCAAAGAACTTATAGACCGCCTGACGTTTGTTCGGGCCGAAGTCATGGCGTTCAGTGGGCAAATGAATGTTAGAGATGTTCTCCTTCTTGCCATAGAAGCCATATATGCGCTGCAAATAAGGGTATTCCAAAGTTGGCGTGGTGGAAGTCCAGTCGCCACCATCACTCACCAACATCATTGGCCTGGGGGCAAACATAGCGGCAAGTTCAGCATTGCACGTGCCACCCGCCGCAAGCTGTATTGGCATTCCGCTCTCGCAAGGACAACCGCCATCGAACCATGAAGAAAGACTCACCACTGGGCAAGCGGCTGTATAGCGTTTGTCAAGCACCGTCAGCAGCACGGTCTGAGTGCCGCCGCCTGAACCTCCATTCACTGCCACACGGCTTTTGTCAACATCCTTTCTTCCTATCATACAGTCAAGCACTCGTATGCCGTTTAATGCCTGCATCTGTTGCGCTTCTGGCGTGTGATGAGCTTCTGCGCCCACCTCGTCAGCAGATTGTCCCCAACCCCACAGATCATAATCCACGCATATCGCACCCATACGCGCCAGCGTTGCCAAACGTTGCTGCTGCACTGTTCCATATCGTCCGTTGGCAAAATGTCCATTCGGACATATTATAAGCGGGTGCTTTCCCTTGGAGATGGGAGCATAAACGGAACCTTTCACAGTATGACCATTGATAGTTTTCAAAGAGAAATTGCACACTGTATAGTCATCGTAACGGCGTTCCTTCGAAAATTGCGGTTTGTCGCTATCAGAACACTTTGCCAGAAGGGCGTCTATCCCTAACAAACGTCGCACATCGCGACGCAATGTGTCGCGCCGGGCTTCCCATTGTGTTTTGTCGGCATAGAGAGATTCCAGATAGGGAACGAGTTTCATCCCGTCAGCAGCCTGCCGACGCGGATACTCGTAAGGCTTTATCTTGTAGAGATTACCGTTTTGCTTGAGCGCATAGAAGTCAAACGGCTTCAAGATATTGTCGAATGTTTCCTCAAGTGAATACGGACGTATGCGAAAATCAGCATAGTTAAGCTTCAGCCCCGCAGTGTCAACATTGAATTTCAGACGCACGTTGAAACGTTTTGCAACATCATTTAATACATCCCCGAGCGGACGGGCATATTTCGTCTCGAATGTTTGAGCGTTTACCGCCAGTCCCGACAAAAGAGCGGCAGCCAATATAATTTTTCTTTTCATTTTCGTAGCAATTACCTTAATTATATATTAGTCAACACTTTATTATATAGTAGTCGTTACCTTCTTATATAAATAAAAGCCATCGGACAGCCTTCTTCTGAACTGGCGGTCCGACAGCCTTTAATGTTATCGTAAAAAATTAAATTTTATAGGTCAGTTTACCCAAGTCACTGCGCTGCGCAACCTTTTTGCCGTCAATAAGCAACTGCAAGCCACTGCCCTGGTGATAGTGAGTTCCCGTCTTGTCATAAAGTATCGTGAGAGTATGTCCATGATATGCCACATTGTCAAGGCAGAAATACTCCCATTTACCGTTTGGCACAAGCGGATTGACAGTTATTGTTCCGTCGGCAGAAGGACGCAATCCACAGATTCCCGTTATCATCAGGTCGTTGAACGTAGAGTGATTGTAGTAGCGCGAGCGTTCACGGTCGCCCATAAGCCACGCTCCGGTCGTTTCGTCAAGATACTCCCCAACATAGGGTTTTCCGCGACGGTGCTGGCTCTCAACATAAACCTCCATATTATGGAAGAAGTCGGCGACGGAAACAGCTGGGTTCGGATAGTTATTTATGTAATTTGCCATAGCCGTCAGTGTCTGACTCGTGGCAAAAGGCCATACAGCACCGTCCCATTCACACGTTCCTGTGCCGTGGGTACGGAACAGGGGTGAGCGGCGTTCACATGTAGTCAAGCCGAAAGGTGCAGAGAAACCTTTCTCGTCGTTAGTTTGTTTCCATGCCTCAGCACCTTTATCCGCATCGGGCATATTGAAATACCACGGTATAAATCCAATAGCCTCGCGCACTCCAGCCAATGTATCGTTCTTCAGTGTTTCATAAAAAGCGTCTTTTTTGTTCCACAAACTACCGTCAACGAGTTTCTTCAGTTCGGCAGCATCCTTTGCAAAGGCCACAGCATGATCGTTGTCACCGGCAAGCTTGCATATCTCGGCAAGTGCACTTGCATTGCCAAACATATAGGAGTTTATCGTCGGACGAGCGAATTTCTTTTTTCTTCCGCCGCTTGCGCTTTCTTCCATGCCGTCGCGTACATCCTCTTGCCAGTAGAGTCCGGAAGGAAGGCGGTGGGAATCTTGCCAGCGTGCATATTCTTCTTCAAGAGGTTTCCGAAGGCTAAGCAGCCATGGTGTGTCAGCGTTAACCTTGTAAGCCTCATATATTGCTGCCGGATTCCATGAGCTGAACTTTTCCATCTTTGCCATAGCCTTGCCATCATTGCCGTGATACCATGTGTTAAGTATCTGCGAAAGATAAGTGGTGTCGCGCAGCCAGCGTGTTTCCATCACATGATGACCTATCGCACAAGCTATGAGATTGTATTTGTCGGCGTAGGTACGCGGAACGATAAACTCAGTCATGCCGTAGCCAACAGGAGTGTTTACAATATGTTTGCGCAACGTCCACCAACGATAGTAGTACATTTCGGTGAAATTCTCCTGGGGACAATCGAAAAGCGGCACATTGCGGCTCATCCATTCTGATGACTTACTGTTAGGTATGGCGTTCTTAACATTCTCATCCTCCATAGTATTGAAATGTTCCGCATAGCGTGCGAAATTGTCATACTTGAGAATTGCAGCCGATGCGTCGGCATCTGAAGAAGAAGTCTTAAGGTTTGCTATAGAGAAACTTGCCATTGGATCGCTTTCATCAGCACGCGGCATATCGGTATCCTGGTCGGCAGGAGTATCTGTGTTTGGCTCGTTGAAGAGCGGTCCCGTGCGGAAGACGATACGTGTTACGGCTTCAACGGGTGTATCAAACTGGCGCTGGCACACTTTCTTTCCGTTAAGGAAATATGTCCCCGCATGCATGTCTGCCGAGAGCTTTGCCGTCACGTGATAAACTTCTCCTGCTTTATAGCCTTTCAGCATTCCGCCATAACGCGCTCCACCCTTCACTTTCATGAAAGCATTGCTGTCGAGCACAATGCGCGAGCATACTTGGCCTTTGGAATCAACGAATTCTATATCAAGTTCCCCCTTGTCATTCTGCGATGGCATGAGGTCGAAATCAACAGTAAGCTCTTTTGTTGCAGGTATAACCTTCTCAGCCTTTGCATAGTCATAGGGGTCTTTGTCGCTTAGACGCAGCCACTTGCCGTCAAGCTCCACAGGTGCCCATAAAGGTGAGTAGATATTCCAGTCGGACATGTCGGAAATTTTTGAATACTTAGTGAAATCAACATTGGCATGCTCCGTGGCTTGCGTCCTTACAGGCACGGTTATGCGCGAAACCCACATGTCTTCCTTGTTATTACTGTAAGTAACCCATAAGTTGCCGTCGGAAGGTGTTCCGTTGCCTTCCTGAATACCGCGCGTATACTGGGGGCCGAAGTTTTTGTAGTTTCCGCCATGCCGTTCGGGAGTAACTTCTCCGTTTACAAGACTTAGTGTTGTATATTCCAATCCGTCCTTACTTGTGGATATAGCCAACGGCCAACGATATTCAGACGGGTTATAAACAGTAGCGTAAGTGCCGTCAGAAAGACGCTGTCCCCAAATTTTGGCATTAGAATTGACAAAGCCGTGTGCCCTGTAAGCTGGCTCTCGCCAAGAGTTGCCGCCGTCACAGCTAATTGTGGTGAGGGCATGCTTCCAAAGCCCCACCTTCCATCCGTTAGGAAGAGTATATCCACTGAAAGCTTTGTATGGCGTCTTCAGCGGAAGGAGGGCATCGCCACGGTCTATCTCTTCCGCCCACTGCATGCGCGCCATGGGGTTGGCAAGAATTTCTTCGCAGGCTTTAACGAAAGCCTTGTCCTTAGCTTTTTTATAATAAGGATAGTCGGTGTTCTTTTCGCTGAATCCGTGGTTATAGTATATGAAATATATGGGGCCGAACGTGCCGTCAGCCTTCACTTCCCGCACCACGCGTCCTATACCGTTGCCGTCAGTAGGATTGTCGTGCGGCTCCATCGAAACGACATAGTTTCCCATTGCGATTAGCTTTCCGCTCTTTGAAACATACCATCCCACGCGTTGATGCATGACAGCCTGAAGATTCTTTGCCACGATGTCTGGGTATTTGTCTTTTTTGAAGCCATCCGGCACATTATATTCAGGGAAGAGCACAACTGGAGCTGTCCATTTGTAGCCATCGGCAGAGGTCTGGAACATCGTGCGCCCCGGTGCTTCGTGCTCGCTGCGCGGGTCTGTAAGATAATGCATATAGAATTTTCCGTTCCAATATGCCATCATTGGCTGATGATTGTACGTCCATCCACGCTCAGCCCGCATGGTCTGCATTGTATGCACCCCGATTGCTGGTTGCAAGCCGCCATCGTGTCTTACGGGTGTTGCCACATCTTTGCCTGTATAGTGTACGGCCATGGAGTTATAATTCTTCAAGTTCTCCACAAGTTCCTCCGGTGCGGTAAATATGGTGCCGTGCTTATGCCCTTGTGGGAACTTCACTGTTGCCGTCTGATCCTCAAAGTTTTTAAAATCTTTCGTTCGCTTTGCACCATAAACGAACTGGCGATACCAATCATAGTATATATACCAATATCCGTTTGCATAGGCTGTTGACGGACCTTCCGTATACATTGGGGTGAAAGCCTCAGAAGCTTGGCTCCATGGCCCGTAAGGAGACTTCGAGAAGGCGACCTTTATGTTGCGCTGCTTGCGGGTATTGTCTTTAAGCACCATCACATAGTCGTCCTTTCCCCGTTTCACCATTGTGGCGTCAATGCAGCTGAAGCCAGGGTCTATGAGCAGCTTTGCATCTGAAAAGGTCTTGAAATCCTTGGTTGTAGTATAGTAAAGACGATGGTTATTCTCATGTTCCTCTATGCCGTCCGGGAACTTTCCTGGTATACACGACGCCCATATTATCATGTATTGCTTCTTGACGTCATCATAAAACAGCTCTGGAGCCCACACGTTCACTGTGGTTGGATCCTTCATAACTTCAATAAAGCGTTGCGGAGTCCAGTGGATAAGATCCTTTGATGAGGAATATCCAAATCCACGGTCGCCTTTCCAGCTACATGTCCATACGAAATGATACGTTCCGTCTGGCCCTTTTACAATCGATGGGTCGCGCATCACTTTTTGGTTGCCCACCTGTGGTTTTAGGAAAGTTCCTGGAATACTATCCCAATGTACTCCATCGTAACTGTAGATGAAGCGCAGTCCTTCATTTGCCGGCTCGTGGAAGGATGTTGAAACATAAATGTCTTTCGCCGTTGCCGTCAGCGAAGACAACATCATTGCTGCGGCGGCGGATAGAAACAAGTTCTTCATTATTAATATATTGATGAGTAATTTTCTGAGGCGTGCGTCATCGGAACATTTTATCTGTTTTCTTTTCCGTGACAACCTTTTTAGAAAAAGACGCAACTTTATATATAATGTAATCAATAAGTAAGTTATCACATGTTGTTGCCGCAATGTTTTAGAAAAGCGTTACCTTTGCACGCAAAATTACTCTAAAGGATAACAAAAAGATTGTATTGGTTTAAATGGACATTTCAACGAACATTACGCAAGCCGAACTAAAGAAAAAACGGCTTGCCGTTGCGGCTTTCTATTTTGTGCCTGGCGTTATTTTCGCAAGTTGGGCAAGTCGCATTCCCGATGTCAAGCACATTCTTAACTTAAGCAACGGGCAGTTGGGCAGCGTGCTCTTCGCCATTCCTATCGGGCAACTGATGATGATGGCTTTTTCTGGCATTCTCGTGAGCAAACTGGGAAGCAAGAAGATGCTTATTGTATCAGAATTGCTCTACGCTCTTGCACTTTTCTGTATTGGTTGGGCAGACAATGCTTTTCATCTCATTGCATGCCTTGTTGGTTTCGGCATGATGGCCAACCTTATGAACATTGCCACCAACACTCAAGCCTGCTATCTTGAGAAGCTTTACGGCAAGAACATCATGTCGTCTTTCCACGGGATGTGGAGTCTTGGCGGCTTTGCCGGTGGTATAGTAGGGGCGGTGTTCGCAGGAACGGGACTTCCGTTATCCATACATTTAGGTGCTGTTCTTGTCATAAGCCTCATCATTGTAACATGCGGCATGAAGTTTCTTGTCAGCGAATCGCTGGCTCATTCGGAAGACAACGATGTGCCAAGCTTCTCATGGCGCAACATTGACCCCATTCTCCTGTTGCTGGGAATTATGGGATTTGGCGGTATGTTCTGCGAGGGCACGGTCTACGACTGGAGCGGCGTTTACTTCTCAACAGTTGTCAAACCTGATGTCGCTTTCATACGTGCGGGCTACATTGCAGGAATGGGAGCCATGACACTGGGAAGGTTCCTTGCCGATGGCTTCGTGACGCGACATGGTCCTGCAAAAGTACTGAAAGCTTGCGGAATACTTATCGTTAGCGGATTGCTTCTTGCTTCAGCTCTACCCTATCTCATCAGTGCCACATTGGGATTCTTGCTCGTTGGCTTCGGAATCTCCTCGTCTGTGCCGATATGTTATAGCGTTGCCGGCAAATTGGGAACGATAAAAGCAAGTATTGCCATAACAATAGTTTCAAGCATCAGCTTTTTCGGTTTTCTTATCGGCCCTCCCGTTATAGGTTGGCTGGCGGAACTGAGCAACTTGCGCATTGCGCTTGCCATTGCAGCAGGCTTCGGACTATTTATTGCCTTTGTGGCAGGAAAAGTGGGAAAGCGCACCGACAAACTGAATGTCTAGCGACAGGTATTTTTTTTTCACAATATTACAAACAGTACCTTGCATTTCTCATTTCTTTACTTTACTTTTGTAACAAACTACAGACGACACATTTGTTACATAACAGTTAAAACATACAACCATATGAGAAAAATAATATTGAGTGCCGCCATTGTGGCCGCAACGCTTTCACAGCCTCTGCATGCACAAGAGAAAAAAAACGCACCATGGTTCAGTAACATCAAACTCTCAGGATACGGCATTTTGCAATATCAGTATTCGGGACAAAAAGGAAATGAATCAAATTCTTTCGACCTAAGACTGGCGCGCGTATCGCTAGAGGGGCGCATAAAGAACGATTTCTACTGGAAAGCGCAGATGCAAATCAACGGGAACACATCAACAAAAGGCTCTTCTCCACGTCTAGTTGACCTATTTGCAGAATGGCAGAAATATCCATTCTTCAAAGTAAAGGCGGGACAATTCAAGCTTCCCTTCACTTTTGAGAATCCAATGAACCCTATTGACCAAGGTTTCTATGCATACGCACAGAACATCACTGCTCTGTCTGGTTTCTCAGACCGCACCGGGCAACACTCAAGCAACGGCCGCGACATCGGTGTGCAGCTGCAAGGCGACTTTTTAAAGAACAGTAAGGGGCGCAACCTGCTGCATTATCAAGTGGGAGTCTTCAACGGACAGGGAATAAACGTAAAGGACGTTGACCAGCGCAAGACGGTTGCCGGTGGCATCTGGGTGATGCCTGTTGCCGGACTGCGCATCGGTGCATTCGGTTTGGAGGGGTCTTATGCCCGTAAAGGTTCATATACTGATGCTGAAGGCAACACCCATACCGGCGTAAGGAGTCTTCCACAACATCGTTACGCTTTCAGTGCCGAATATGTAACCAAGAGTGACTGGACATTCCGCTCGGAGTATATCCACGGAACAGGCGACGGCTTCAAGACTTCAGACAATACTTCAAACTCAGACTGCACGCTTTCCAGCTACGGAAGCCGTGCCGACGGTGTCTATGCCTTAGCCATTGCACCTATTATAAAGAAGAAAGCCCACGTTAAGGCGCGCTACAACATGTACCGCCGCGACGCTACATGGAATACGGCAAAAACGATGTATGAAATCGGAGCAGACTATTTCTTCTCCAAGAATATCGGACTTTCTGCTGAATACATGCTCGTAAACGACCGCACCCTTGCCGACCACAACTACAGCATGGCTGACATTCAAATGAATTTCCGCTTCTAACAATTAGCCACACTGCGCATAAGAGGCAGCAAAAGACCATATTCAACAAAAAAGAACTGCCGTTCCGGGCACATAGTCAACAATAAATGACTCCCTCTGGAACGGCAGTTGTTTTTTTATTCTGCAGAAATTTTTGCTAGTATCGCATGCTTACTTCTCAAAAATCTTGTCCTTTGCAGTTATCTGTGTGGGCACTCCTGCCTTGCCGCCAAGGTGACACTGCACGAAAGTAACGCCCTCGGCATCATCAATGCTCACGGCATTCTTCACCTCGCCTATTTCAACATTACAGAAAGACACACCGCTTATGGGCTTCGCCTTTGTGCCCTGTAGCACAATGCCTGCGGCTGTAGCCTTGCGGCACCGAAGTCCATCGACATTAAGGTTGCGTATTGTTGAGAAGTGTTTACTGTCAAGTCCCTCACCTGCATACATGCTCGTTACGTAAAAGAGGTCTTCCACCTCGTCAAACTCACAGTTTCTGACATACAGATTCTCAACAAAGCCTCCGCGATCGGGGTTAGTCTTGATATATATTCCGCGCTTGCAATAACCTGCGTAGGTGCAGTCTTCAATGAAAACATTTCTTACTCCTGCCGACATCTCGCTGCCAAGAACTACAGCGTGCAGCCCCTTGAAACGACACTTGCGGATTATGATGTTTTCGGAAGGCGAACCCATTGTCCAACCGTCGTTATCCCTACCGCTTTTTATTGCCACATTATCGTCACCGTTGTTGAACTCAACATTTTCTATAAGGATGTTTCTTGAACATTCCGGGTCAATGCCATCGTTGTTCACTAGTTTTGCATCATATCGCAAGGAGCGGCAAATCACGTTCTCGCTCTTTAGCAGATGAATGCACCAGAAAGGCGAATTTGTTATGAAGACATCTGCCAAAGTAATGTTCTTGCAACAAAAAAATTGAATAAGTTGTGGCCTCAACCACGCCCCTTCTCCGAAATTGCGCCCCGCTACAGGACGCTCCTCATGGTTCATCTGTCTAGAAAGAGCCTGCGCCTTCTTTTGGTCTTTTCTCCACGTGGCAAATGTTGTCCCGGCATTTCCGTCTATCGTTCCCTTGCCTATTATCGACACATCGTGCAGGTTGTAACCGTAGATAAACGGAGAATAATTCTGCAGAAAAGTGCCTTCCCAACTGGTTTTCACCATTGGCAGATAATATTCCGGTTCGGGAGCGAACTTTAGCGTTGCGCCTTCTGAGAGTTCTAGGCATGTGTTGCTCTCGAAATGTATAGGCCCTTTAATATAATATGTACCTGCCGGTACAAGAATATGGAGGCCGCCTTTTTTCTTCGACGCTGCCATTGCCTTGACGAATGCCGGCCTACAGTCTTTTTTACCGTCGCCCTTTGCTCCAAACTTCAGGATGCTCGCTTTTGTCTGAGGAATTTTCGCACCTGTTATCTCTTTCAGGATGGCATCACGACTTGTGCTGTCGTATGCGTTGCTGCCCGCTGCGCTTGCCTTCTGCGCTGCAAAAAGCGTAGTGCAAAGTAGAATTGCAATAGTTAGTATACGTTTCATTTTTGTCAGTTAAGTTGTTTGATAATGTATTATTGGTTATTTCACTTCCGGCGTTGCGGCATTCTCCCCTTTTATGTTGTATTTCAGTTTGCCTTCGGGCACATAGAACGTAACGTTGTCGAAGACTATTCCCGTACTGTTGTCTATATTCACGGCATTGTCGGTGGCCTGCACCGTCATATTGCGCAGTGTCAGTCCGCGAACGTCGTTCAGAGTTTTGAAAATACGGTTAGTTCTTACCGTTCCGCTCTCAAGCACTATGCCTGTTGTTGGCGACTCTGGAATGGTATTCATACCCATCATGCGGTCGGCACTCTCCACTATGAAGTTTTTTATCACGATGTCTTTCACCGTTGGCGTAAGCGGTGTTACGTCAAGTGGTGGATTTCTCTGCGCCAATTTACCCATATATGTTTTTGAGCCAAGCAAGTCCCAGGTGAAAGCCTCGTTGACGTCTATCAGACGCACGTTATCGTAGACAGCATTCCACGTTCCTCCACCACGGTTACGGCGTGTCTTGAAACGGAAGCCAGTGCGCGTGCCATTGAAGACGCAGTGGTGCAAGTATACATTCTTTATGCCTGCCGCCGTCTCGCTGCCGCAGGTTATACCGCCATGCCCTTGCTCAGCAAGACAATATCTTATAACTACGTTCTCCGTCGGCTTGCCCACACGCAGACCGTCCTCTGCCCTTCCGCTCTTGAGCGTGAAGCAGTCGTCGCCACAACTGAGTGTGGAGTATTCTATCAGCACGTTCTTGCAAGATGAGATGTCTATTCCGTCACCGCTCGGCACGCCTACCGAATTGACTGTGACGCCGCGTATTATTACATTTTCGCAGTAAATGGGGTTAATGTTCCAAAGGACACTCCGCTCGAATGTTACGCCTTCTACGAGCACATTCCTGCAGTTTATCGGAGCAAATGACTTCGGACGATAAAATGTGCGCCCTTCATGCCCATCGCAAATGCGCTGTGCCACGGGTTGACGATAGTCAATATCCTTCTCAACCACGCTATTTCCGTTTTTTAACCGACGCATCTCTACGTTCATCTCCGGGCCGCGGACAACGCCCTTGCCCGTCAAAGCGATGTTCTTAGCCTTGTTGGCATAGATAAACGCCCCGGCACCCATCACTTCTATTCCCTCGTGCCGCGTAAACACAGCGGGCTGATAATCTTCTATGTCAGAAGAAAATTCCATCACGGCACCCTCTTCCAGATGCAGCTCAACATTGCTTTGCAGATCTATGCGCCCCGTAAGCCAATGCCCGGCAGGCACAGTAAGGCGTCCTCCGCCCTGCTTAGAGAGGCGTTTAATCTTTGCATTGATGGCTGCCGTTGCCTTACCCAGCGAATCAACATCGACTGCATCAAGACACAAACTGTTGCTTTTAAACTGCGGACGCACCAATGATTTCATCTTGAACGGCACACCTGAAATAGGAGCAATGTCGGCAGGCATCATCTTTGCGCCCACTTCAGAGAGTTGAACAATAGAGTTGTCGGCCACTAGTTCAGCCATTCCTTTCTGCCCACCTTGAGCAAAGGAGTTAAAAACGGGTAAGGCCGCCAAGAGTAAGACCGCGCGGCGCAACAGCATTCTGTGTTCCATTAAATTTGTTTTGCAGTGTTGTTTTTATTAGTATTCATAAACTCTGAAACAGGTTCAGAATTGCAAACTTTCTTTAATAACCGACGTTGAAAACGTCCATTTGTAATGTTTCTGCAAGAAAATAGAGGGTTACACACAATAATAACACATGTTTTTTGTTATAAAGGGTAAAAGAAACATAAAAAGCCACCGAAAATATAGTAGGCTGGCTGCAAGAAACAGAACACACACCAACTGTCAATGAATACTATATTACTTATACTACTAGGAACATTCGCAATAAGCCTTGCGGCGGGCTTCGGCTTCATACCTTTTATCCTTGATTTCTGCAGGAAAAACAAACTCTACGACTTGCCCGATGAGCGCAAGGTTCACAAAATGGCCATACCGCGACTTGGCGGAATATCTTTCCTTCCCAGCATGATGCTCGCAGCGCTGATAATGCTACTCACTTTCGAGAAAATAACTGGCGAGAACAAACTCATCATAAACCGCTGGACAGCGAGCTGCATGATAAGCCTCCTCATAATATATACCATTGGGATTATAGACGACATCGTGGGGCTGAAGGCCAAGACAAAGTTCGTTTTCCAAATAATCGCCGCATCGTTGCTCCCCATTTCAGGTCTCTACATAAACAACCTCTATGGCTTTTGCGGCATTCACGAGGTAAGTTTTATCATCGGCTTCCCATTTACTGTGCTTTGCATCGCCTTCATAAACAATGCAATGAACCTAATCGACGGCATCGACGGGCTGGCAGCCGGACTGGCTTTCATTGCCTTGGGCGGCTTTCTCTACGGCTTTTACTGCATACAGCTCTATATCTACTGCATACTTATTGCCGGATTGATGGGCATTCTGCTGGCCTACATGTATTACAACATCTTCGGAAAGCAGGAAAAAGGGCTTAAGATATTCATGGGCGACGCGGGCAGTCTGACACTAGGCTTCATGCTCGGCTTCTTTATCGTGAAGTTTTCAATGAGCCGTCCTGACCTTATACCAAACGGGAAATACTGCATTCCGTTGCTCTTCTCAACTGTTGACTACGACAAAATCTGCCTTCTCTTTGCCTATACCCTCGTGATTGTACCCACATTCGATGTGTTCCGCGTCATAATCGTGCGACTGCGCCACCACACGCCCATATTCAATCCCGACAAAAGGCACATACACCACAAACTGCTAGCTGCGGGGTTGTCGCAACACAGTGCACTGCTCTTCATACTAGCTCTGCAAGTAATCTATATAATAATGAACATGTTTATGATTACGTTTGCCGGCATAACAACAATTGTCGCCACCGACATAATCCTCTTCACCATAATAAACATCATCATAACCAAGCGGATTGCGAACCGCAAGCCGCAGGCTTAACAGAATAAAGCCGCGAGGATGCATTTGCAACCCCGCGGCCTTATTTTCTTTTCCACGCATTTAAACATTAGCTTACTCCTTGACAGAGCCTGTGTCTTCCGCGCTGTCAGTGGCATCCCGCTTCGACATCTGCGACACAATGCGCTTGCAACGGTGTATCATGAACGCATTGATACATTCGGTAACACCATAGAACAGCAAGCACCACCCTATGATAAGCAACGGCAAAGCTGCCGTTTCCATCGGCTTAACCATGACATATATGCCGGTTAGCAGCACTAACGACGGACAAACCCAATACCAAAATGAAAGACTTGCAATCTTTCGTGCCTGCACAAGCGCAAGAAACTGGTTTAAAGCCCCAAGAATGAGAATAGCACCAAGCACATACATCAGCGAGGTAACGAAAGCCGAAGGCATAAGAGCCAGCACAAAACCGAGGATAGTGCTGCCAAGCCCAACAATAGGGAACGTTGGTCTGCCACCAGATATAAGCCGTCCCTCAGCATCATATACCTCGTTTTCGGAGGAATGGAGGCGGGCATTAAAATACACAACGCAAGAAATCACACCAGAAACAAGGAACAATACGCCTATAGCTATTGTTATTCCTTTCACCGTACTGTCGGGATTCTTTATGAGCATTGCCCCTATGACAATTGCACAAAGGGCGCGAAAAATAGAACTCTGTAAGATTTTCATATTCTAAGTCATTTTGTTGTTAACCTAATCCAGCTGCCGAACGCAGCCTATTTTATGCAAAAATAGTGCAAGTGAGCGCAATGAAAACTTGTTTTCAAATTGCCGAACGCAGCCTATTTTATGCAAAAATAGTGCAAGTGAGCGCAATGAAAACTTGTTTTCAAATTGCCGAACGCAGCCTATTTTATGCAAAAATAGTGCAAGTGAGCGCAATGAAAACTTGTTTTCAAATTGCCGAACGCAGCCTATTTTATGCAAAGGTAACAATAAATTCCACGCAAAGCAATGCTCTCTCCCCTAATTCCCAAGAGACATATAGCCAACAAAACAACAAAAAGCCTTGGAACAAAAAGCAAAATACCGTACTTTTACAACCAAAAGAAGGGAAACAATGAAACACAAGACGACCTTATACCTTACACGCCACGGCGAGACTGTGGACAACGCCAACCGCATCATGCAGGGGCAAACGCAGGGCGAGCTTAACGACATTGGCATACAGCAGGCAAAAGAACTTGCCAAAGAACTTGCCAACAAGACATTCGACGCTTTTCTCTCGAGCGATCTGAAACGTTCTGTTGACACTTGCCGTATAATCGCCGAACCACACAAAGGCAAAATAACGACAACTCCTCTGCTACGGGAGCGCGACTGGGGCAGCTTCACCGGGCGATTTATACCAGATCTGAAAGACGAGACATGGCCAGACGACATTGAAACACTTGAAGAACTTAAACAACGCGCCGCAATGTTCATTGAAACCGTACGCAAAGAATACGGCGGGAAAACCGTTCTCGCCGTTGGGCACGGCATCATTGACAAGGCCATTCAAGCCGTTTTCTATAACAAGGAAATGAAGGACATCCCGAGAATGGCAAACTGCGAAGTAAGAATTCTTGAACTTTAGCACCTTGCCATCCTCAAGACCCGGCAGCCCTCATTAATCTGCAACAGCCGGAGCGGGACGTTTTCCGCCCGTGACCCACATGCCGAGGAACACGAGCAGCCCGTTGAGCATAAGCAGTTCGTAGCCAAAGCTGTAGCCAAAGAAATGCGATGCGCACTGGTCTATTACGAAACATACCACGGGAGACAACACGCAAATATAGGGAACAAGCCTGTCGTCAACGCCCCTCTTCGTAAGTATGCCATAAGCAAAAAGTCCGAGCAGCGGACCTGAAGTATAAGACAACACGATATATATAGCGTCAATGACACTTGTGGAGTTTAAAGCCTTGAACAATAGAATAAACACCGCGAACAAACAACAAACTCCAAGGTGAGACACACGACGAAGCCGCTCGTCGGCAGGTCTTTCCTTTATATCTACGCAGAAGCTCGTGGTTACTGCCGTCAAAGCAGAGTCGGTTCCGCTGAACGAAGCCGCCACGATACCAATGGAAAACAACACGAGTACCAACATGCCCAAACGGCCCGAAGCGGTGAACAACGGCATAAGCTCATCACTGTCGGCGGGAATGGCAATGCCCTCCTTGGCTGCTAGCAGCAGAAGCAACACGCCAAGGCTTAGGAAAAGCAGATTTACGGGTACAAAAAAGAAGCCTCCAACACACATGTCTTTCTGAGCGTCACGTAAAGTCTTGCATGTCAAGTTTTTTTGCATCATATGCTGATCAAGACCCGTCATAACAATAACGATAAACACGCCGCTGAGGAATTGTTTAAAGAAGTTTTGAGTTGAAACCCAGTCGTCGAAAACAAAAATGCGGCTATGGGAATTTGCAGCAATCGCTGAAACAGCTTCACCAAACGAGAAGTCTAGCTTGCCTATCACTTCGGCTATTATTATTATCAATGCCGCCATCATGCAGAATGTCTGGAATGTATCAGTCCATACTACGGTTTTTATCCCCCCTCGCCTTGTGTAAAGCCATATCAATGCTACAAGCATCACAACCGTAACCCCGAACGGCAAGCCAAACTGCCCGAAGACAAAGCGCTGCAAAATACTGCAAACGACATAGAATTTGAGGGCCGTACCTGTCATCTCTGAAAGCAAAAAGAACATGGCGCCGGTCTTATACGACCGATTGCCGAGCCTTTCTTTCAGATATGTATAGATAGTTGTCAGGTTAAGCCGGTAGTAAACAGGCAGCAAGACAAAGGCTACCACGAAGTATCCAAGGATAAAGCCTAGACAAGTCTGTAGATAAGTCATGTCTTGGTTTATAATCATACCCGGAACCGACACAAATGTTATGCCGGAAATAGATGTTCCCACAAGCCCAAAGGCGAGCATATACCAAGGAGACTTCCTTTCACCACGGTAAAACGTGTCGTTGTCTGATTTACGGCTGGTCACTCTGCCCATGAACATGAGCACACAGAAATATACAAGAATTGTAGTTAGAATAAGCATTCCTTATATTTTTTGTTGTTAATATTGTTTCTGTTATTAAGCTTCCGCGGGCTTCTCGTCTGATATGGCGCGGAGCGTGGCTACGGCTTCCTCAACTGTGGATATTTCCGACACCACCATATATCGTTTTCCGCGGCTTTCTTTAAGATTGCAACGACGTGGATTAGTGGCTATAAACTGGAGAACCTTGTCGAACATGTCGCTCTTGTAATAAGCACTCAGTGGATTGCTCACAAACTGCATCTGCATAATGCCGCCTTTCAGTATAATTTTCTCGCATCCCAGCTTCTTGCCTATGCGTCTGAGCGGGACAACCTGCAGCAATTCCTGCCCTTCGTGCGGAATGTCGCCGAAGCGGTCTTTCAGGTTTGCCTTGTATTTCTCCAGGTCTGCGTCGCTGGTAATGGAGTCAAGCTCGCGGTAAAGAAGCATACGCTCGCTGCTGCTCGGCACATACTGGTCAGGCAAAAACATTTCAAGGTCGCTCTCTATTGCACAATCATCAACGAATTCATCACCGTTTATCTTGCGTCCCTGTGCAATTTCCTCTTGATACATATCGCTGAACTCATCGTTCTTCAGCTCTGTTACTGCCTGCGAAAGGATTTTCTGGTAAGTTTCAAAGCCCAAATCCTCCATAAATCCGCTTTGCTCCGCCCCTAGCAGATTACCGGCGCCGCGCATGTCCAAATCTTGCATCGAAAGGTTGAAGCCGCTTCCCAGTTCGGAGAACGTTTCTAGGGCTTCAAGACGCCGGCGAGCATCCTGAGAGAGATTAGACATTGGCGGTGCAAGCAGATAGCAAAATGCCTTTTTGTTGCTTCGTCCCACACGGCCACGCATTTGGTGAAGGTCTGAAAGGCCGAAACGATGCGCATCATTCACGATGATAGTGTTGGCGTTGCTTATGTCTATTCCGTTCTCAACGATTGTGGTTGAGAGCAGCACATCATAGTCATAGTTCATGAATCCCATCACTATTTTCTCTAGTTCTTCAGGCTTCATCTGCCCGTGACCGATTGCAACGCGGGCATCAGGCACTTTGCGATGAATGGTTGCTGCAAGCTCAAGAAGGTTGTTTATGCGGTCGTTTACGAAGAAAACTTGTCCGTTCCGGCTCATTTCAAAATTTATCGCATCTTTTATCACCTCTGTATCAAAGGTGTGCACCTCTGTGCATACGGGATAACGGTTTGGCGGAGGTGTCTGTATTATGCTCATGTCGCGCGCTCCCATCAGAGAAAACTGCAAAGTGCGCGGTATCGGCGTTGCCGACATTGTAAGAGTGTCAACATTGGTCTTCATCTTGCGCAGCTTCTCCTTCGTGGAAACCCCGAATTTCTGTTCTTCGTCAATGATTAACAATCCGAGATCCTTGAATTTCACTGTTTTCCCTATGAGTTTGTGCGTTCCGATAATGATATCTATCTTTCCACTTGCGAGGTCATCGAGCACTTGCCTTGTCTGCTTTGCCGAACGCGCCCGCGACAGATAGTCAACCCTTACGGGCATGCCTTTAAGCCGGCTGCAAAAGGTTTGATAATGCTGGTAAGCCAACACCGTTGTGGGCACCATCACGGCAACTTGCTTTGAGTCACATGCCGCTTTGAATGCGGCGCGTATGGCAACTTCTGTCTTTCCGAACCCCACATCCCCGCATACAAGCCTGTCCATCGGGCGGCAACTCTCCATGTCGGCCTTTACGTCGTTTGTTGCTTTGAGCTGGTCTGGCGTGTCTTCATAAAGGAAACTTGCCTCAAGTTCGTGCTGCATAAACGTGTCGGCACTGAACTGATAGCCGCGTTCATGCCGCCGGGTGGCATAAAGTTTTATAAGGTCGCGGGCTATATCCTTTATCTTGTTTTTTGTCTTTTCCTTTAGTTTGTCCCATGCCCCTGAGCCTATACAACTCAAACGCGGAGGTTTCTCGCAGTCGTGTCTCTTGTATTTGGATATTTTGTAAAGCGAATGGATGCTTACATCCACCTTGTCGTTATTCTGATACACTATGCGTATCATCTCTTGATAGGAGTCTCCAACAGGAACTCTCACAAGACCAGCGAACTTTCCTATGCCAAAGTCTACATGAACTATGAAGTCTCCCGGCTCCATCTCCTGCAGTTCCTTCATCGTGAGCGCCATTTTCCCACTACGAGCCGCGTCGGAACGCAAGCTATACTTATGGAACCTGTCAAAAATCTGGTGGTCGGTGAATATACAGACCTTCATGGCATTGTCGGCGAAACCGCAATGAAGTGTCTTGTCTACGGGTTCAAAGGCAATTGGAGTGGTAGGAACTTCCGTTCCATCGGGCAATTTGTTATGGAGAGCCGTTTCGTCGAATATATCACGCAAGCGCTGCGTTTGCTTTTGGCTATCGGCAAGAATGAATAGCCGATACCCTTTTAGGATGTAGTCATCGAGAGCCTTCGTCAACAGTTCGAAGTTTTTATGAAAAAGTGGCTGCACAGAAGTATTGAAGCATATCGTTGCCTGAGGAACTCTCGTCTTTGAAGCTCCAAACTCTATGCGTTTGAAACGTGCCAGCTCGCTTTGGAACAAAGCCCCCGTGACCAACGCGTTCTCTGCCGAAAGTTCTTTCATTATAACGTGCTGCTCCATCTCTGTTGCCCCTTCCAGACGCGATGTGAGAGCCTGAGAGGTGAAACCGTCTCTGTAGGTTTTATCCACAACATCTCGCACGAATGTTGCATCTTTCATCACCACTACCGTCTGTTCAGGCAGGAAGCGGAGAAAAGGAATCTTCTCGGAAATCAATTCAGACAGCTCCGGTACGATGTCCATACTATCCACTTTGTCACGAGAAAGCTGAGACTGCACATCGAAAGTGCGTATAGACTCAATCTCGTCTCCGAAGAAGTCAAGGCGGAAAGGATATTCATTACTATAAGAATATACGTCAAGTATGCTTCCACGCACGGCGAATTGTCCAGGTTCATACACGTAGTCCACTTCCTTAAAACCGAAGGAACGCATCGTCTTTTCTATTTCCACTATGTCTTTCTCCTGACCTACTTTCAGCGTCAGCGTGCGGTCATCAAGTCTTTTGTCTGAAACAACGAGTTCTGCAACGGCTTCCGGATGGCTCACAATGAAGAGAGACGGATGGTCTTTCAGGTTTCTTGCCTTCGACAAGACCTCCGTGCGAAGAATCTCGTTGGCGGCGTCACGCTGTCCGTATTTCACTTGTCTACGATAACTTGAAGGAAAGAACAGAACCTGTTTGTTGCCTAAAAGTTGTGTAAGGTCGTGATAAAAATAACCAGCTTCGTCTGCATCGTTTAATATAAACAGACATCTGTGCGGCATACTTTCCCTTGCAGCAGAAAAGACCAACGGGACAGAAGATCCATTCAGACCGCTCAAAGAAATAGTGGCCACGCCCGGATCGGATATAGCCTTTAACATAGCCCGCACTTGAGGCGAGGAAGAATAAAAGTCAACGATTTTCTGAATATCCATCTTATACGTTAATGAGAAGCGTCCTTTGGGCGCACAGCGGCACCACGCCGCCAACAATACCGCAAGCCACCAAGTTTAGAGTAAAACGGCCCTATGGTTGAGTTTGCAAAATTAGCTAAAAAATATTTGTTTCACTTACACATGGCATTGTTTTTAAGGCAATAGTAAGAGGCATACGCCATGCCTTTTATAAACATTTCAGCTCAATTACCACTATTTCGCTTGGACACCAGAAGCGGAACGGAACGAGTCCTCCCAAGCCATGACTAACGTTTATTGCCCTTTTCCCGTCGTGATACATTCCATCGCACTCAGTATAGACAAGCGATGCCGGCGACCAACCAAAGATTTTTATCTGACCTCCGTGAGTATGCCCACTCAGTGTCAACTGCGAGGATGAATTTGGAAGAATATTTTTACGCCAGCTTGTAGGGTCATGTTGCAACATTAAGACAAAGGCAGAAGCTTGGTCTATGCCCAGAAGCGACTTCTTCAAGTCTCCGTAATTCTTAGCTTTTGTATTGTTTCCTTCATATTCCATTCCTGCGACCACAATGCTATCCGAGTTTCTGCGCACGATGCGATGCTCGTTTCTAAGTAACGTCCATCCCATGTGTGCTTGAATGTCAATAATATCACGGCAATTCTTTTTCAATACAGAGTCGGGGGCAGTCACATACCATGCGTAATCGTGGTTGCCTAATATGGAGAACACGCCATCTGGGGCTTTCAGTTTTCCTAATGTCCCTGCATGGGAATATATTTCCGACGGGCGAAGGTTTTGCAAATCGCCAGTAAATACAATCATATTGGCGTGTTGAGCATTAATGCTATCCACAGCAGCAGCAAGGACATCCGCCCTCCACGGCGTATACGTTCCCACATGCGCATCGCTGAAATGCACAATGCGGTATCCGTTAAATGACTTGGGTAAGTCTTTACTATAATAGGTTTCGTGTCTTACCGTCACGGTGTTGAATCCCCAAGTATAGCCGTAAACAGAAACAAGCGCCAATGCTACACCCACAACCGCGCCTACACGATTTCCCCAATTGGTCTTTGTTTTGTGATAAAGACAGTGTCCCCATCCCAATAGCGAACAAATTGCAAAAACAAACTTAGGGAATGCCCATACGGAAAGGAGCAGAAGATACATATAAAGCCAGCTTGGATTTTCAGGAGCAAAGTCTTTCGTAAAAGAAAGTCCTATGCCATATACTATCATTGCAAGGCTTTGCATCAGCCATACCGCAAATATAAACTTGCGGAAGCGACGCATCCAACGCAAAAAATGCATGTATATATAAATATCACTGAACAATAGTACTGCCAATATAGGTATTATCAAACGGTAAATCATTATGATACGTCTTTTTTTGCTGTCGTTTTCCTTTTTATTTTCTGAACTCTATCTCTTCGCCACGGCTTGCTTCATCGAACACTCCATTATTATATATGTGTCGTCCGTTACAGAAAGTGTGTTCAACTCTCCAGTTAAACGTTGTACCTTCCAGCGGACTCCATCCGCATTTGCTCTGCACATTTTCCTTTCTCAGCGTCCATGGGGCATTGGGGCGCACAACCACCAAGTCAGCCTTGTAGCCTTTGCGCACAAAGCCACGCCCACTCACTTCAAAAAGCGCAGCGGGGTTATGACTCATCAGCTCAACGAGACGCTCAACCGTAAGCACTCCCTCGTCAACAAGCTGCAACATAGCCACAAGCGAGAACTGCAACATCGGCATTCCAGACATTGCCTTGCAGCATCCGCCCTGTTTTTCTTGAAGAAGATGCGGGGCATGGTCTGTTCCCACAACAGAAATTTTTCCGTCAGTCAAGGCTTTGCGCAAGGCATTGCGGTCGGCTGAGCTTTTCACGGCAGGGTTACACTTGATTCTTGCCCCCAGTCTGCCGTAGTCTTCGTTGGAGAACATCAGATGTGCCACTACAACTTCTGCAGTAATCTTTGGGAACTGTCTGCCAACAAAATTTGCTACATCAGAAAGCCCCTCTGGACAAGCATCGAAAAGTTCAAGCTCACGAGCCGTTGTTACATGGGCTACATGAAGACGTGCTCCATATTCTGCAGCTAACCTCACGGCCATGCTTGTTGAATCATAGCAAGCATCGGCACTGCGTATATCGGGATGATGACAGATGTCTGGGTCTTCGCCCCAAATGTCCTTTGCCTTTGCCATGTTAGCATTTATCGTTTCCGTGTCTTCGCAATGGGTCATTATAGGCAACTTTACTTTGCCGAACGCGTGCCGCAAGGCATCTTCATGGTCAACAAGCATGTTTCCTGTTGAAGACCCCATGAACATTTTCACACCCGGCACACGATGTGGATTCACTTTCAGAAGTTCATTGATATTATCATTAGTGGCACCTATAAAGAAAGAATAGTTCACGTGACTTTTCTCTCTTGCCAATGCAAATTTATCTTCCAGTTCTGCTATTGTCGTCGTCTGCGGTTTAGTGTTTGGCATATCAAAATATGAAGTAACCCCGCCATATGCTGCTGCTCTGCTTTCGCTTTCCATATCGGCTTTTGCCGTGAGTCCTGGTTCGCGGAAGTGCACATGGTCATCGATTACGCCCGGCAGGAGATAACAACCTTCGGCATCTACCATTTCATCGAAGGTTTCATCAAGTGGCAAATCGCTGCCCTCGGGATAGATACCTTCTATATATTCACCGTCTAGCACTATGGAAGCTTTTCTTTTCTTGCCCTCATTTACTACGATTGCTCCCTTTATCAAAATTTTCATTCGTCCGCTTTTGTTTATAAATTCAATTATTTAGGCATTATTGGCATGTCTATAGCATTGACATTCCTCAACCATTTAATATTGTTGGGCTTTTTAATACAATGCCTCACAAGTATGTTACCAAATAAAATACGAAGCCGGAGAACAGCCAAGTTTCTTGTGTTTTCCTTGGATTCTCCGGCCTTGCAGTTCTATATATCCTCATTGTTGTTATGCCTCCTTAAGGCTACAACCTAAATCTTTCTACTTTTGTTCTTCAGCAGGCTGTGCCAATTGGTTTGGTGTCGGCCCGTCCATAGGCGGACGCTGCATGGCCGGATGCGGAGCCGGCGCGTCTGGCGTAGCCATTCCGTTCATTATCTGCTGGTTCTGCATAGCTTTTTCATAATAGTCTTTCACATATGCATCATTCTTGAAGGAATCTGTTGCCTTGCTCATTATGTCTTCTATCCAAGGTGCAAGTTCCGGATATGGATTGCCTGCCGTCATCATGAAGAATACGCCAGGACCTAGCACGTTGTCGAAGTTTTCCACGATGAACGACGTTATAAGCTTGTCTTCCTTCGCGGCTATGCTTCGCGCTTCCTCTGCCAAGCGTGCGTCTGTCACTGCTTCATCTTCGCCATTCATTATGGCTTGCGTTTGTTTGTGGGAGAGGTCATTCATGAGATTCTCCAACTGATTGTACTTTTCTATGAAGTCTGACAATTTATCGTTTAGCGGAGTTCCAGAAACCTTCTGCAGTCCGTTGTCTATCTTTACATTTACCGTCCCTTCTTCCAGAACTATTGGCATCATTCCCTCGTCATTCATAAATAGTGTGACGAGCTTTGTTGAATCAAGCCTTCCGTGGAAATTAAACTGTCCGTGCACAACATCACACGAATCCAGATTCTTCAGCTCACTATCGCTGTAAGCTTTCAGATAAAGCATCTTGCCGTCAAGCATGGAAACGTTTGACGTTCCTTTTATATTATAGGAGCCAGCGCACGAAGACACCGTTAGTGCAGCAGCTGCCAAGAGAGAGTAAACTATTTTATTCATATTATGCGTTTCCGTATTACCATACAAAAGTAACGAGTATTACGCTCGTATGGAAATATGTTGATATTATTTAAAACAACATTCGTGTTTTTAGCTTTTTTTGTGTGTAAGGCTTCTACCGCCATTTGGGTGGCATTTCCACGTTGGTCAGCAGTTTTGCCCGTTGCGTTTCTTTAGTTCTGCAGATATTCTGTGCGTTGAATAGAGTTGAAGTATGGCTGCCACGAGTAGTGCCACAACCCAGTTGTTGTGCACATACCGCACATAAGCATTCCATCCGTTAATGGTCTTTGAAAAAAGAGGGTATACTATTTGGTATGAATTCTCTACCATCAGCAATGCCGACAGCACGAAAAGAGCTGCTCCCACGAGCATTATGCGGCGCAAACGGCGCAGTGTCAAATCTGTTCCAAGGTATTTTTGGCGATATTGCATTAGGCTAAACGCTAACGTTCCGGGCGCGAATACAATTGGCGCCACGGTATGTTCTCCAAAGACATAGAGACCAGCACCGATAACCATGAGCACGGCTCCCAATAACATCACTATGCTTTGCAGCTTATTCAGTTGTTCCATTTTCTGTTTGTTCGTTTTTCTCGTCATCACTCAACACGAAGATGTCTTCGTCGTCGGCTTTCATCATATAGTTTTCTCGCGCTATCTTTGTTATAGCCTTGGGATTGCGACGAAGTTCGTTAAGCCTCTGCTCGTCTCGCTCATACTGACGGTTATAACGGTCTATCTGTTCTTGCAAATCATCTATCTGCATATCGTTGCGCATCTGCGCCCAAAAGCTATTTTCGTCAAGGACGGCAACTACAGCCACGCCGAGTATGAGCACAATCCAATAGCGGTTGTGGGAAACAAAGCCCCACACAGGGTTAATACGACTCATCGTTAGATTATTATTTTCGTGCAAAGATAGTCCAAATGAGCGAATTTACATTATCTTTGCATGAAAATTAAGTTATCCCCTTAAGATTTATTTATGGAAGAATACATAGTTTCAGCCCGTAAATACCGTCCTTCTTCGTTCGACTCAGTGGTTGGCCAAACGGCTCTCACGACCACTCTGAAGAATGCAGTAAAGAGCGGCAAGCTGGCCCACGCCTATCTGTTCTGTGGCCCGCGCGGTGTTGGAAAGACCACTTGCGCCCGTATCTTTGCCAAGGCCATAAACTGTCTGTCGCCCACGGCCGACGGTGAAGCCTGCAACAGTTGCGAGAGCTGCATGGCTTTCAACGAGCAGCGTTCATACAACATTTTTGAGCTTGATGCCGCAAGCAACAATTCCGTTGAGAACATCAAGACACTTATGGAGCAGACGCGCATACCTCCACAGGTGGGGCGTTATAAAGTTTTCATTATAGATGAGGTTCACATGCTCTCCACGCAAGCATTCAATGCCTTTCTGAAAACACTTGAAGAGCCGCCCGCCCACGTCATCTTCATCCTTGCAACTACGGAAAAGCACAAGATTCTGCCCACCATACTCTCCCGTTGCCAAATCTATGACTTCGAGCGCATGACGGTGAGCGGTATTGTAAACCATCTTAAGAGCGTAGCCGCAAAGGAAGGAATCGCCTACGAGGAAGAAGCTCTGAACGTCATTGCAGAGAAAGCCGACGGCGGTATGCGCGACGCCCTCTCCGTGTTCGACCAGGCAGCAAGCTTCTGTCAAGGTAACATTACGTATGCCAAGGTGATAGAAGACCTCAATGTTCTTGATGCCGACAACTATTTCCGCATAATAGACCTTTGCATGGAGAACAAAGTTGCCGAAGTGATGGTATTGCTCAACGGCATCATTGCCAAAGGGTTCGACGGAGGAAACCTTGTGAACGGCCTTGCCGCACACGTGCGCAACGTGCTTATGGCGAAGGATGTGCAGACGATTCCTCTTCTGCACGTGAGCGACACGCAGGCAACAAAATATAAGGAACAGGCAGCAAAATGCCCCACAAAGTTTCTATACAATGCGCTCAAGATTATGAACGAGTGCGACATCAACTACCGGCAGAGCAGCAACAAGCGCCTTCTCGTGGAGCTTACGCTAATTCGCGTTGCACAGCTCACGCAACCCGACGATGACAATTCCGCCTCGGGGCGTAGCCCCAAGAAACTGAAAAGCCTGTTCAAGAAACTTATAGCAGCAGCGCAGCAATCAAAGACAGCCTCGCAGGTGGCTGCCAGCAGCGCTCAGCCACAACAGGGTGAGCAGAAAGTTGTGGCAAGTTCTGCTATTGGCTCACCCCAAACAGCAACCAACAAAACGGTAGCCAACGGCCATACCCAGCAGACCGCCACCAATGGCAGCGTGCCCACGCAAAAACAGAAAACGATAAAGCTGAGCAACATCGGCACATCATTTGCCAAGCTGAAAAAAGGCCCGGAAAAACCCGTTTACGAGACCGTGCCCAACAAGGAGCAGACAGGACTTCACGAGCAGTTCACCGACGCGATGTTGCGCTTTCAGTGGCTGTCCATGTGCAACCGCATGCCTGACTCAATGCAAAGCACGAAGATAAGGATGAAGAACCTCACGCCAAAGCTTTTGGAATTCCCCTGCGTTGAAGTGGTTATAGACAACAAAATGCTTCTTGATGACGTGCAGAAGATAAAGCGTCGCGTGGAGAACACTCTTATCAAGACATTGCGCAACGATGACATCAAACTAACTTTGCGTTTGGCACGCCAAGAAGAGATTAGCCGCATCCTCTCTACAAGAGAACTTTATGAGAAGGCTTGCGAGGATAATCCGGCAGTGAAGAAACTGGGTGAAATACTCGGGATGGAATTCGTCTGAGAACCTTTTACAGGAAAAGTAACAGAATTTATTTTGCCGTTTCGCAAAATATCATTACTTTCGCAAATGGATTCCGTTTTTAGGGGCGTAGCCCAGTTGGTTTAGAGCGCTGCAGTCACATTGCAGAGGTCATCGGTTCGAGCCCGATCGTCCCTACATAAGGACGGGGAACACATAGGAATAAGATACTATGTGTTCCCCGTTTTTCTTGCCTTCACCGGCATCCCGACCTAAAGGGATGCTTGAAGCAATTTTCTATATAAGCGGCATGCCCATTTCACGGCACTCCTTCCTCATGCTTTCCGGCCAAATGCTTGCCTGAATCTCCCCAAGATGCGCCTTGTGAAGCAGCACCATACACAGGCGGCTCTGCCCTATTCCACCTCCAATACTTTGCGGCAAACTGCCCTCCAACAGGCGTTTGTGGAAGTATAGCGTGCGGCGCTCCGTCTTTCCCGTAAGTTCCAGTTGACGTTCGAGTGCCTCCGGATTTACACGTATTCCCATGGACGAGAGTTCAACTGCGCGCCCAAGCACTGGATACCATATTAGTATGTCTCCGTTAAGCCCCTTGTGGCCAGAATCCGTGGCGGTAGTCCAGTCGTCGTAGTCTGGCGAACGACCGTCATGCTCCTTGCCATCGGCTAGCTTTCCGCCAATTCCTATGATGAACACCGCACCGTATTGCTTCGTTATCAAGTCTTCACGCTCCTTCGGCGTCTTGTCGGGATACATTGCCAACAGGTCTTCACTATGAATAAAGTGTATTTCATCGGGAAGGAAAGGTTTTATCTGCGGATAACTCTCGCAGACGAGATACTCTGTACGCAAGATAGCGGAATATATGCGCGTTACGATATTTTTCAGAAAGTCAAGATTCCGTTGTCCGGGCTTCATCACCATTTCCCAATCCCACTGATCCACGTAGAGGGAATGCAGGTTGTCCATCTCCTCATCGGAGCGTATGGCATTCATGTCGGCATATACTCCATAGCCAGGCTCTATGTTATATTCGGCAAGCGTGAGGCGTTTCCATTTTGCGAGCGAGTGAACGACTTCGGCTGTCGCCTCCCCCATGTCTTTTATTGGGAAGCTAACGGGGCGTTCCACTCCGTTTAGGTCATCGTTTATGCCTAGTCCTCTCATCACGAACAACGGGGCTGTGACGCGGCGCAACCTCAGTTCCGTTGAAAGGTTCATTTGAAAAAACTCTTTTATCGTCTTGATACCTTGCTCTGTCTGCTTCATATCAAGCAGAGGCATGTAGTCTATCGGTTTTATCAGTTTGCTCATTATTGTTTCGGTTTAGTGTTAAATTGAACACAAAGGTAATAAATCATTATCAAACCAGCAAAATTTCAATATTTTTTATATCACACAGCCAACAATACGCTTTGCCAGACTTATGCTTTGGCACCATATTTTCATGGAGTTCCCCATGCCAGGAAAAAGTGTCAGCACTTGCTTGAAAAGAGAAATCACATGAAGTCCAATTGTATCAAGCGGGGAAAGCAAGATAAGCCCGTGGGGTTACGCTTAAAAAGAAGCGGGCTTTCAAAACATTTCCCGCAGCATAACGCACGCGTACCCCTATATTATAGTTACACACATGGATTATCGGCGTCATATCCTTAAAGGATGTTGTTTGCAAATCTTGCAATACCCAAGCATAACACTTGCCTGACATAGTTGTCTATGCATAAGGATATCCTAAGAAACACGTTCAAACTGAATTCAAAACATAAATAAACATAATTCAAAGCATGAGAAGAAAAATGATTCTTTACGCTGCCGCGGCAACGCTACTCACGCTCATACCGAGCAGAAGTCTTGCACAAGCGACCGGCAAGCATTGCCACGTGTTGTGGTATGACCGCCCGGCAGCGATGTGGACCGAAGCGTTGCCCATCGGCAACAGTCGCCTTGGTGCAATGGTCTACGGCACGCCTGCCACAGAAAGGCTGCAGCTGAACGAGGAAACGATTTGGGCTGGACGCCCCAACAACAACGCTAACCCTGACGCTCTCCACTACTTGCCAAAGGTAAGGGAGCTTGTTTGGCAAGGGAAATACAAGGAAGCACAAGACCTGGCCACGGCTCACGTCATGGCAAAGACAAATTTGGGCATGCCTTATCAGCCCTTCGGCGATCTGTATGTCAGCTTCCCCGGACAAGAGGAATACACTGGATACAGACGCGAACTGAGCCTTGACTCGGCACGCGCCGTGACCACATATCAGTCGGGCGGCGTGACATATAAGCGCGAATATATATCCTCACTGAGCGGAAACGTGATTATGGTGCGTCTCTCCGCCAACAAACCAGGAAAAATAACGTGCAACGCACAGTTCACATCGCCCCAACAAGACGTGACCATATGCTCCGAGAACAAAGAAATAGTGCTCAGTGGCATTAGCGGAAGCCATGAAGGACTGAAGGGAAAGGTGCAGTTTACCGGGCGCGCCACGGCGCAGGCCAAAGGGGGTACACTTGTCAGCAAAGACGGCGTGCTACAAATAAAAGACGCTGACGAGGCGACATTATTTCTCACCATTGCCACAAACTTCAAGCACTACGATGACATCAGCGGCAACGACACGCTTCTCTCTGAAGAAACGCTGCAAAAAGCCCTGCAATGTGGATTCGAGGAACTGAAACGCAAGCATGTGGAGAAATACCGCAGCCAGTTCTGCCGCGTTGACCTCAATTTGGGAGAAGACAACTATGCCGACAAGCCGACAGACTGGCGCGTGGCTAACTTCAAGACAACAAACGACAAGCATTTGGTTGAGACATATTTCCAGTTTGGCCGCTACCTTCTGATCAGCACCTCGCAGCCTGGCACACAACCACCAACGCTACAAGGACTGTGGAACGACAAGATGTTGCCGTCTTGGGACAGCAAATACACTTGCAACATCAACCTTGAGATGAACTACTGGCCGGCAGAAATAGCAAATCTCTCTGACCTTAACGCTCCGCTCTTCTCACTTATCAATGACGTGAGCCAAACAGGACGTGAAGCCGCGCGCAAAATGTATGGCGCCGACGGATGGGTGCTGCACCACAACACTGACCTCTGGCGCGTGACCGGTGCGATAGACAAAGCACCTTCTGGCTTGTGGCCTACTGGCGGCGCATGGCTAAGCCAACATCTGTGGGAACATTATCTCTATACTGGCGACAAGACATTCCTTGACAGCGCATACAACACGATGAAGGGGGCGGCACGTTTCCTTAACCAAATTCTCGTGCGCAACCCCAAAAACACGAACTGGATGGTATGCCCTTCACTATCGCCTGAAAACGAGCATCCGCACCATGCAACAACCGCTGCAGGAGTAACAATGGACAACGAGCTTATAACCGACCTCTTCAGCCACGTTATCGCTGCACAGAAGATTCTCGGCAAGAAGGACGACAAGACATTCTGCGACAGTCTGCAGGAGAAGCTCAACGGACTGCTGCCTTTACAGACGGGCCGCTGGGGACAGTTGCAAGAATGGAAAGACGACTGGGACAATCCCGACGATACACACCGACATGTGTCACACCTCTACGCTCTATATCCTAGCAACCAGATTTCGCCCTTCCGCACTCCTGAACTGACGGCGGCGGCACGCACATCACTAATCCACCGCGGCGATCCGTCAACAGGATGGAGTATGGGATGGAAAGTTTGCCTTTGGGCACGACTGCTTGACGGCAACCATGCGCTAAAGCTGATAACGAACCAGCTTACTCTTGTGCGTAACGAAAAGAAGAAAGGCGGAACATACGCCAATCTCTTCGATGCACACCCGCCATTCCAGATTGACGGAAACTTCGGCTGCGCCGCAGGCATAGCAGAAATGCTGTTGCAGAGTCACGATGGCTTCATATATCTGTTGCCCGCTCTACCCGATACATGGAAAGACGGTAGCGTGAGCGGACTGAAAGCGCGCGGTGGCTTCGAAATAGCTATGAAGTGGAAAGACGGCAACGTGACGGAAGCAACGGTGAAGTCTGCCATCGGCGGCAACTTGCGTATACGTTCAGCCGTACCACTCAAGGGAAAAGGAATAAAAGAGGCAAAGGGCGAGAACACCAATCCTCTGTTCGCTCTGCCCACAGATGTGAAGCAAAAAGTTAACTACCCCGAGAAAATTGAAAAGATGCCAGAGCTGAAAAAAACATATCTCTATGACATCAAGACAAAGAAAGGACAAACAATAACACTTAATATAAACGAAACAAAATGAAAAAGACAATTATAGCAGCTGCAATTGCACTACTTGCATGCACAATACCTTGCAACGCAAAGAAAGCGATATACAAGCCTTGGGACAACGGCAAGCTGAAAGTTTCGGAAAACCAGCGCTATCTGGTACACGACAACGGCAAGGCCTTCTTTTGGCTCGGCAACACATCATGGTTGATGCCCGAAAGACTCAACCGCGACGAGGTGGAGTATTTCCTGCAGAAAGAACGCTTGGCGGGGTACAACGTGGAGCAAATACAGGTGCTTAACGCAATACCTACGTTCAATGTCTACGGCCAGCAGGCCAACAACAAGGAGTTCGACTTCAGCAAAGTTTCTAAGCCTGGCGTCTATGGCTACTGGGAACACATGGATTATATTGTTGAGCAAGCTGCAGCCAACGGCATTTATATAGCCATGGACTGCATCTGGGGGTCTATGATCGGACAAATGGACGTGAAGAAGGCCACTGCCTACGGCAAATTCCTTGGCGAGAGATACAAAAACAAGCCTAACATCATCTGGCTCATCGGCGGCGACATTCTCGGTGACAAGTCGCCCGAAGTATGGGATGCACTGGCACGCGCCATCAAGAAGTGCGACCCTAACCACATTATGACATTCCATCCAAGAGGCAGAACCACATCAGCACGATGGTTCAACGACCGCGAATGGATGGACTTCAACATGTTTCAGAGTGGACACCGCCGCTACGGACAACGCAACGGAGACGGGGACTACACCATTAAGGACAACACCGAAGAAGACAACTGGCGCTATGTTGACATGAGCTTCGAGAAGAAACCTCTGAAGCCCGTCATTGATGGAGAACCATCATACGAAGATATTCCACAAGGACTGCACGACTTCACAGCACCACGCTGGCAAGACTACGATGTGCGCCGCTACGCTTACTGGGCAGTGTTCGCAGGATGCTTCGGCCACACATACGGTCACAACTCGGTTATGCAGTTCATGCGCCCTGGACTTCTGGCTTCATTCGGAGCTGAAAAGCCATGGTGGGATGCAATGAACGACCCTGGATACAACCAAATGAAATACCTGAAATGGCTTATGCTGGCACTGCCATTCACCGAGGCACAAGGCGACCAAAGTATCATTGCCTCTGTCAATGGCGAACGCTACGACCGCAATATCGCCATGAGAGGAACGGACTTCCTGCTCGTCTACAACTATAGCGGCAAACCTATGAGCGTGGACTTGACAAAGATTAGCGGCAAGAAGAAAAATATTTGGTGGATGAATCCGCAGGACGGGAAAATGACCTTCGTGGGCGAAGCTGACAGCAAAGTGACCGACTTCACCATTGACGGGGCTTATCTGCGCGGCAGCGACCGCGTGCTCATTGCCGTGGATTCAGCTAAAGACTACTTTAAGACAACACAAACAGAACTGGTGGAAAAAGACTAAGCAACATGAAGAAAACAATCATAACAGCGTTGGCACTGCTATCCCTAGGAACCGCCAACGCTGGAAACAAGCCGCTGGGCATACAGGTTGTTGACCTCAGGACGGAACGCATGACCGCTCCAATGAGCGTTGATACCCCCACCCCACGACTGGGATGGCGCATTGAGACTGACAAAAATGACGTGGCACAGAAGAGCTACCGCATCATTGTTGCCTCTACACCCGAGAAGGCAGAAAAATGTGAGGGAGACTTATGGGACACGACTGTAAGCAGCGACCAGTCGCAATGGATAATATACGCCGGAAAGCAACTGCGTAGCAACACTAGATGCTACTGGAGAGTGAAAGTGGAAACGTCAAAAGGCGCATCAAATTGGAGCGACGTGGCTGAATGGAACGTGGGGCTACTGAACGAGTCGGACTGGAGCGGACAATGGATAGGCTTTGACTCTGCAAAGCCTTGGGACAAGGAAGAACTTCATAGCCTGTTGTCGGCTAGATATATGAGAAAGACTTTCAAGCTCGACAAGCCGGTGAAACGTGCCACACTCTACATATGCGGACTGGGTATGTATGAGGCATTTATCAACGGAAAAAAGGTGGGAGAACAAGTTCTCGCACCTTCGCCAACTGATTACCGCAAGACTGTACTTTATAATGCCTTCGACGTGACGTCTATGCTTTCTGCTGACAATGCCGTGGCTGTGGCTGTGGGCAACGGACGCTACTACACTATGCAGCAGAAGAAAAAGCCATACAAAATTGCAAACTTCGGCTATCCAAAGCTAAGGGCAAACATTATCGTGGAATTTACCGACGGCACTAAGAAAACCATATCTACCGACGACAAATGGAAGCTGAATGCCGATGGAGCTATCCGCTCAAACAACGAATACGACGGTGAGATTTACGATGCACGTAAGGAGTTTCATGGATGGACCATGCCACAATTCGATGACTCGGCATGGGAGAATGCCGAACGCACGGCAATTCCTACAGGAACACTGCGCGGCGCCATGAACCCGAACATGAAGATTCTGAAGCAGCAAAATGCAGTGAGCGTGAAAAAGAGCAATAGCGGCGTGATTGTTGACCTCGGACAAAACATTGCCGGATGGCTGAAAATACGTATCAACAGCGCCAATATTGGTGATTCAATAAAGATACGCTTTGCCGAAACGCTTACCAAAGACGGAGAACTATACCGAGAAAATCTGCGCAACGCGCTCACCACAGACTGCTATGTGGCTGACGGAACAGAGAAGGGAAAGTGGTGGAACCCGACTTTCGTGTATCATGGTTTTCGCTACGCCGAGGTTATCGGACTGAAAAGTGCCAAGGTGGAGGACTTTATCGGGGAGGTAGTAAGTGACGAGATGGAACAGACGGGAAACTTTACCTGTGCTGACACCATTTTAAATAAGGTATACAACAACGCTGTGTGGGGAATACTTGACAACTACAAGGGAATGCCCGTTGACTGTCCGCAGCGTGACGAACGCCAGCCATGGTTAGGCGACCGCACAAGAGGCTGCTTGGGCGAATCTTTCGTCTTCGACAACAACCTGCTCTACAACAAATGGGATCGCGACATAACGGAGGCGCAACGAGAAGACGGCTGCATACCAGATGTGGCACCTGCATTTTGGAACTACTACTCCGACAATATCACATGGCCCGCCGCACTGCCGTTCTCCATGGAAATGCAATATGACCAGTTTGGCGACCGCTCGGCAATAGAGAAATACTACCCTGCTGCGAAAAAGTGGATTGACCACATGGCATATCAATATGAGCAAGACGGAATAATGCCGCGCGACAAATACGGTGACTGGTGCGTTCCACCAGAAGACCTGAAGCTTATACACAGCAAAGACCCACAACGCGTAACTGACGGCAAGCTCATTGCCACGGCATACTACTACCATTTAAACAAAAAAATGGCACGCTTTGCCACTATCCTGGGGAAAACGCAGGACGCAAAGGAATATAGCGAGAAAGCGGAAACGGTGAAGGAAGCATTCAACAAGAAGTTCCTAACAGAAAACCGCAACACACATGAATCTTACGGCGGGCTGCTATATCCCGACAGCACTTTCTACGGAAACAACACCGCAACAGCTAATTTGCTGCCACTGGCCTTCGGTATGATTGAAAGTCCTTACGTGAAAGGGGAAGTGGAGAAAAACATTCTGAAGAACATCATCACACTGAACAAAGGCAAGATTTCATGCGGAGTAATCGGAGTGCAGTGGCTCATGCACACTCTGACAGACATGGGACGCTCCGACGTGGCATGGCTGTTGGCTACGAACAAGGGATACCCAAGCTGGGGATACATGGCAGAGAACGGAGCTACCACTACATGGGAACTATGGAACGGAAACACCGCAAGTCCGAAGATGAACAGCGGAAACCATGTCATGCTGCTTGGAGACCTTATATCTTGGATATATCAAGATATCGTGGGTATAAACAGTGACCCGGAGCAACCTGGCTACAAGCACATCATCATGAAGCCAGACTTCAGCGTGGACGAGATAAACGACATCTGCGGTTCATACAAAAGCATCTACGGCACAATCTCTAGCAAGTGGAGAAAAGAGAACGGAACGCTGAAATGGGAAGTGGAAATTCCGGCTAATACTACGGCAACACTGCACATGCCCGACGGAACACAGACAAACATTGGTTCTGGCAAGTACACATTCAACAAGAAACTACCCAAACGCAACGACAACATTATTGTTAACGAGTTTCTATACACCACAGCGTCTTTCCCCGAATGCCATTCGGCAACGATAGCCGAAACGACAGCAGGGGATCTCGTTGCGACATACTTCGGTGGAACAAAGGAACGCAATCCTGACGTATGCATATGGGTAAGCCGCAAGCCGAAGGGGGCAAAACAATGGACAGCCCCACAGATGGTTGCCGATGGCGTGCTGAACGACACCCTACGCAAAGCGTGTTGGAACCCTGTTGTCTATCAGATACCGCACGGCGAACTTATGATTTACTTCAAAATTGGAAATAGCGTAAGTGATTGGACAGGATGGGCTGTACGTTCAAAAGACGGCGGAAAGACATGGTCTAAGCGTGAACCGCTGCAAAAGGACTTTCTCGGACCTGTGAAAAACAAGCCTATTCTATCTGAAGGAAGGATTATTGCACCAACAAGTGTAGAGAAAGGCGGATGGAGACTATATTTCGAATACTCCGACGACATGGGCAAAACATGGAAACGCACTGACTATGTCGCTACTGACAGCACCGTGCAAGATGGAAAGCTAAAACCTGATATGGCTATACAGCCGAGCATCATGAAACTAAAAGACGGACGACTACTTGCCGTGGCACGCACTAGAAGCGAACATATAGGAGTGACATACAGTGCCGACAACGGACTGACATGGACAAAGCTACGCCTCATCGACACGCCGAACAACAATAGCGGACTTGATGCCGTGACACTGCGCGACGGACAGCATGTGCTTATCTGCAACGACAAGCCCATACCCCACGGAATAAAAGGCGGAAAGGGGCTGCGCACACCGCTCTCGCTGCTAACATGTATGGACGGAATACATTGGAGCCACTGGATTACGCTTGAGGATTCGCCCGTAAGCCAATACTCTTACCCTTCTATCATACAGACGTCTGACGGCCACATCCACTGTATCTACACATGGCGTAGACAAAAAATCAAGCATGTGGAACTTTTGCCACAGTAACAAAACAGAATAAGACAATAGAAACAATGAAAAAGATAACTTCCCTAATCACATTATTGCTGCTTGTGACTGGGATAATACCCGCCGCAGCAGAAGTTTTACAGACGAGCGTGGCAGGACTATTCCAATTGTCTGGCAGCGGACGTATCGTCTATAACTTTAACCAAGGATGGCGCTTTCACCGCGGTGATGCGCCGGGAGCAGATGCTATTGCGTTCAACGACAAAGAATGGCAAGTGGTCTGCGCCCCACACACTGCGCAGCTAGTTCCATCAGAAGCAAGCGGCGGACGCAACTATCAAGGTGTGGCGTGGTATCGCAAACACTTCACCATGCCTGCTGACATGAAAGGAAAAGATGTTACACTCTATTTCGAAGCTATCATGGGCAAGCAGGATATATATGTGAACGGCCATTTAACTGTTTCACACCTTGGCGGATACTTGCCTATAATAGTGAATCTCACTAAATGTGGCGTAAAGGCTGGTGATGTTTGCACCATTGCAGTAAAAGCAGACAACAGCGACGATAAGTCATACCCCCCAGGCAAAAAACAGGCTGCACTGGACTTTGCTTACCATGGTGGCATGTACCGCGATGTATGGCTAATAGGAAAATCACCTGTATGCATTACCGATGCAAACGAATGCGGTAAGGTTGCTGGCGGTGGAGTGTTTCTGCACTATGCTGATATCTCTGAACATAGCGCAAAAGTATTCGTCAACGTTGACGTAGCAAACAATCTTTCTTCCTCAACCAATACAACCGTTACGGCACGCATAAAGGACAAGGCGGGAAAGACGTGCGCCACTATAAAGAAGAAAGCAACAGTGGGGGCAAATGGTTCAACAAATTTCGAACTTGCCACCACGCTAAAAAAGCCTCAACTATGGTCGCCAGAAACACCTTATCTATATAATGTGGAGATAACCGTGGAGCAAGGAGGAAAGACTGTCGACGGCGGCATCGTGCGTATGGGTATCCGCAATGCCGAATTCCGCGGCAAAGACGGTTTTTGGCTGAACGGAAAGAGATACCGTCAACTGGTTGGCGGCAACCGCCATCAGGACTTTGCTTATGTAGGCAATGCCTTGCCCAACAGTCAGCAGTGGCGTGATGCCAAAAGGCTAAAGGATGCAGGCATGAATATAATACGTGCTGCACATTATCCACAAGATCCTGCATTCTTGGATGCCTGCGATGAGCTAGGACTATTCATCATAGAACCTACACCAGGATGGCAGTATTGGAACAAAGACCCAAAATTCGGCGAACTAGTACACGAGAACACTAGACAGATTATCCGCCGCGACCGCAACCACACTAGCATACTTATGTGGGAACCAATCCTCAACGAGACACGGTATCCGGAAGAATTTGCCCTTAAAGCCCTAAACATCACGCGCGAAGAATTCCCCTATCCGGGACGCCCCGTGGCTGTGGCTGACATGAACTCTGCCGGTGTAAAGGAAAACTATGACGTGGTATATGGTTGGACAGACGATATCGGCAAGGAAGGCACACCTGAGAACAAATGCGTGTTCACACGCGAGTTCGGGGAAATGGTTGATGATTGGTACGCTCACAACTGCCTTAACCGTGCGGCACGCTTCTGGGGAGAAAAGCCAATGCTGACTGCCGCACTCTCACTGGCTGACACTTATGGCGAAATGCACCACTCTCAGCCGCAGTTTATTGGCGGTTGCCAATGGCACCCGTTTGACCATCAACGCGGATACCATCCAGACGCTTACTACGGAGGCATTTATGACGCATTCAGACAAAAGAAATATGCATTTGAAATGTTCCGCTCACAAGACATGAATGCCAAGCCAATGGTTTTCGTGGCAAACGAGATGACGCAATTCTCTGACAATGACGTAACAATATTCTCCAACTGCGACAGCGTGCGCCTTACACAATTTGAAGGTGACAAGACTATGACACTGCCCGTTGTGCACGACAGTAACGATAAGCCATCGGCTCCTGTTGTATTCAAAGGTTTTTGGGACTTCTGGAAAGCGCGGGAATATAGCTACAAGCAGCGCAACTGGCAACGAGTAAGTCTATTGGCTGAGGGTATAAAGGACGGTAAAGTTGTTTGTTCAGAGAAGAAGATGCCTTCCCGTCGCTCCACGAAGCTTAGACTATATGCCGACACTATGGGAAAGGAACTTGTAGCTGACGGAAGCGACTTTATTGTTGTTGTTGCCGAAGTAACCGATGACAATGGCAATGTGAAGCGCATGGCAAGAGACAATATATTGTTTAGCGTTGAGGGCGAGGGGCATATCATAGGTGACGCCTCAATTCTTGCCAACCCACGTGCCGTTGAATGGGGAAGTGCCCCTATCCTTATACAGGCAACAGACAAGCCCGGCAAGATTACCATAACAGCACGAAGTGCTTTCAACGGAGTTTATGCGCCAGCTGCCGACACGCTTACAATAGAGAGCCGCCCTGCGGAAATGCAAAAATGTTATACCGAAGTGCCAACTTCTAGCAGCATACAACCAGACAACACTCCTCATCATGACAAAAACACCAACAGCAGTATGACAGATGAAGAACGCCAACGCACACTAGAGGAAGTGAACCGCCAGCAAATGGACTTTGGTATACAGTAATTATCATGAATAACAAACAAAACAGAATGTATCAATTACTATAAAGCAAATGCCCCTTAGAACAGACGAGAAGTTCTAAGGGGCATTTGTTATTTGTCTTTTCCCGAGATCTTTCGCAGAATATCGGAAAATCCATTAAAGATATTTTTAGGACGCTTCTCCAACTCATCAAGTCGTTCCTGTGCTTGACGACGTTCATCTTCGAAACCGTCATCTTCAAGCTCACATATTCTTTTCAAGATAGAACGCCCTGTTTTCTCGGCTTTACGCCCAGTTCCTTTCATAGTCAAGAGCAGACCGAGCTGCAAGTAACATCCGACGTCGCCTGCATCATACCCAATCATAAAGCAATTATACGCATTCTCCACCGCTTTCTCATTATCGTTCATTTCAGATAACCACGTTTTGCCTGCCATTTCAGCAAAAAATGGCAAACCATTTTCAACGGCGCACTTTATATACCGCATAGCTTTGTCATTGTCTTCCTTCAAAAAACTTATTCCCAACCGGCCTGTATAATACAAGGCATTGAGTTCTCCTAATTGGGCTGCGTCCATCGCTAATTCCTCTACTAGAAGATATCCGTCGTTGTTGAGATATTCCTGAAAAGACTTAATTCTGTCAACGTTCTTTTCAACTATATCCTTCCAGTAATCAAGGCGGCAGTCCCATGCATAATCAAACATTTCTTGTTCGGAATGCTTAAGTTGTCTGTCGATATGACTTGACTTACTCTCACATTGGGCAAGTTTGTCTAGCCAGATTTTCGCTTTTTTATTGTCTGCCACAACACCTTTACCTATAAAATACCAGCTTTGTATGAATTCCATGGCCCAAACGAGTCCACCTTCTGCTGCCTTTTCCATATATTCTGCGGCCTTAGCTGCTCGCTGCCATGAATAAGAGTTTTCCTCTTCACACTTACCATTATAAGCACATGATAAAAGATAGCAGACCATAGCGTCTTTTTCAACATGTGGTTTGAGAAACTCTATCGCCTTGTCCAAGTTAGGCGGAACAACACCTTCTATACCATTAAGGTAAATAATGCCTTTATCAATTATAGCTTGCAGACTTCCATAGTCAATAGCCTGCCCATAAAGTTCCATTGCCTTTTTTATATTCTGCTCTACTCCACGGCCCAGTTCATACGACTTGGCAAGATTATATGTTGCAAAACCTTGTTCCTGCTCAGACGCTTTGAGAAAGAATTCATTTGCCTTGACATAATCTGTCGAGAAAAGTCCACCGTCAAGATACTGTAGCCCCATCTCGCACAACGCATCCGCATAGTCGTGATCTGACGCCTGACTTAGGTATCCCAATGCAGTAGCAGTGTTTCTTCCTTCATACTTATCATCTTTATAGAAGAAGTAAAGGTAAAACATTGCCAATACGTTTCCTCCTTTGGCAAGACCAACAAATATCGAAATCACTTCTTCTTGGTTTTGCTCGGCATTATTCCCATACCATCTCATATCTACATACTCGTCAAAGGCATTATGGCATCCACCACGTACTGCAATAGTAAGATGTTCCAATGCCTTGGCATAATCTTGATCGTGCATATCACCATAATAAAGACTTAACCCCATATAAATATGGGCAATAGGAGCATCTGTTTTGAGAAATTTTTCGAGCCAATACCTCGCCTTATCGTAGTCTTTGTCTACATGTATTCCGTCGTGATAGAAAGTTATCAATGAAGACAATGCGGCATGATGGTCGTTTTCAGCGGCTGTGATAAGATATTTCAATCCACTTTCCACTTCGGCTTTTTCTTTTCCGTTTTCTAGGCGATACCGACCTAACGTGTAAAATGCAGGAATATAGCCAATTGTTGCTGCCAGCTCCAAATATGTATTACCTTTCTCTTGCTGTCCGTTATTGCCATAATAAAGACCAAGATTATACATAGCACGTTCGTTGCCCTTCGCTGCGGATTTTTTCCACCATTGCAAAGCCTTTTCGATATTTTGCTCCACACCGTCACCAAGGTGAAAACGGTCTCCCAACTGCAACATCGCATCTGCATTACCATCATCACTGGCATCGAGCGCAACTTGTAGTGGCAATTTACCATAAATCTGCCATTCTATCTGCTCATTCCATTTTGCCAATAGCTCATCAGCCTTGGCTTCATTCTTCTGCACCCCAAGTCCATTTCGGTATAGTGTGGCAAGGTTCGACAAAGCCGGAATATCTCCATTATCAACAGCAAACGTATAACATTTGGCTGCCTGTTCATAATCACGAGGCGTTCCTATACCCTCACGATAGAAATTTCCCAATATTCGAACTCTCTCCGGAGAAGGATTTATAGAACAACTGCGGTTCATCATTTCAAAAGCCTTTTTGTCATCCTTGTCCATGTATTTTCCCAGATAAAGGCAATGAGACATACTTGACAGTGCTGCGGCATTATCAAGTTCTGCGGCATGCTTCAGAAAATCCATTCCTCTGGCAGCATCTTTGGGATATCCAGGGTTGTTGTTCCACTTTGCCCCAATCTCATTATCGTCCAAATAACAACAAGCCAAGATAAACAATGCATCCGACTGCTCTTGCGCAGCAGCCAGTTCAATCAAATTCATTCCTTCAGTCTTGTCGTTTTTTCCGTAAGCTCCCATGCAATAAGCTAGCCCCAATGTAAACTGTGCATCAATATGCCCTGCATCAGTAGCTCTTTGTAAATACTCCAAGGACTTTTTGGAATTTTCAATCTCCTCCACAGAACCATATAATCGTCCTAACATATAGTCGGCATGAGATTGTCCTTCTGCTGACAATTGCCCGTACAAATCAAGAGCGCGTTTTATATCACGTCCATAAGCATTTTTGCCAAGTCCATCAATGGAATAATACGCTAACTGGAACTTCGCTAACATATCCCCTGCTGCGACATCACGTTCTAGAAGGTTTAACATCTTATCGTATTTGCCATGGGAGGAATAAAATTGCAGTGCCTCATCTCGGCGTTCCAAGTAATTGTCGTCATTAAAGCGAGCCTTTTCTTCTGCCACATCAATAGCACCGGCATCCTCTGCCTTGGAAAACCAATAGTCAGAAAGTTCGGTTTCGCAAAGTGTTGCATAAGCCTGTCCAAGCCTTGTCATAGCTTTAACATTGCCTAAAGCCGCTGATTTCTCAAGAAAGGACAATCCTTCATATTCGTCAATATTTTTGAACTCTTTATTCAGCACAAAGTCTCCCATGAGGAAATATGCTTCATCATAGTCTTGAGCCATGAGGTCACGAAGATATTGTTCGGCTAACTCAGGATTTTTTTTCACCACTTTTCCACGGATATAGTGTAAGGCTTGTATTATTTTTGCTTTTACAAATCCTACATCCAAAGCCTTTTGACTTAGCTCCCAAGACTTCCTCTCGTCTTTTTCAACCCCTATTCCATAAAGATATAACTGCGACATGAGAAATATTGCTTTTTCTTCATTGTCTGCAGCAGCCTCACTTGCTAATCCTACGGCAATTTTCATATCTGTTTCCGAAGGGTTGCCTTCTATAATTTCATAGGCTTTTTGAGATTTCTCTTCTGGGGTCATGTCGTTTTGGGGTTTAGTTTAAAAGGGGTTTCAAAAATAACGAATTCTTTGTAGATACAAAAAGTATAATGCAAACAAATGCAATGAAGCTGTTTTCAGGTTGCCGAATGCTATTTATCTTATGCAAAGATAGCGCAAAATTGACAGAAAAGATATTATTTTGCTTTTCACTTGTACTAAATATAGCCTCAAAAAACATGAAAAAGTTAATAATCAAAATTTAAATTATAGTTCCTAGGTTTCTATGCCCTTGAATATGTCGGCGTCTAAAAAGAATTATTGCTGTCCGCTAAAACTCAAAATGGCATAAAAATCCTGCCCGAAGCCCCTTTAAAATGGGACTTCGGGCTTGCTTTTTCAAAAAGTAAGCCCCGTTAATCAAATAGACTTGGTTCGGGAGGCGTTTCCTTGGCCTCTTGAACCATTTT
>CAVLBD010000008.1:0-78407 GCA_963661195.1 bacterium | reverse complement strand
TAAAAATCTTTCTCTGCAAACTTTTAAGACATTTTTTTGTAGAAAAAGAATAAAATAAGGCGCATTTCTGCTGAAAAAGGTGGTTTTTATGTCTTATACCTTATATATAATAGGGATTTCCAACATTTCACTCTGTATTAAAAAGAGCAGATTTACCACTGGCAAAAAATTGCTTTTCGCCACCAATTCCACAACACATTTCAATGTAAATTAAAAAAAATACGCCATAAAGCAACATTTACGTAATTTATTTTTACCTTTGCGCATGCCAGAATTTGCTTATTTGAGTTTTAGGGCAGCGCTAAGGTAGGTGAAATTCCTGACACATATAGATAGCAGAGTGCCTAGCTATCGTTCTACAACTAAATTAATTTATAGAAAAGCAAGTCTGCCCACTAATAAGCAAATATATGGCTACAGAAGAAAAATTCACGCTTAACGGAAGTTTTTGCGTAAAAAAAGCCGTGATGTTCGGCATTGCTGTTTTAATAACAGCCATTTTGTGGAATCTGCCGCTAGAATGTTTCGGCATTGACGGTCTTACCATTATCCAACGACGCATAATTTCAGTGTTTGTCTTTGCCACACTACTTTGGCTAACAGAAGCCATACCGTCTTGGGCAACCTCGGTTGCACTGATAGGTGTTTTACTCCTTACCACTTCTGACAATTCTCTGCTCTATTTCCGCGGAGGTATAGACAAAAGCGAGTTGCTCCACCACCAAGCCATCATGGCGTCATTCGCCGATCCTATCATAATTCTTTTCCTTGGAGGCTTCATGTTGGCGATAGCGGCTACGAAATCAGGTCTTGACATACTTTTTGCCCGCACATTGCTTCGTCCGTTCGGAACAAAAAGTGAGAACGTGCTACTTGGCTTTATACTTATTACGGGACTTTTCTCAATGTTTGTCAGCAACACCGCCACAGCCGCAATGATGCTTACGTTCCTCGTTCCTATATTCAAGGCTATGCCATCAGAAAAAGGACGTGTGGCACTTACTCTTGCTATACCCGTAGCTGCAAACATCGGTGGTTTGGGAACACCAATTGGAACGCCGCCTAATGCAATAGCGATGAAATACATCAACGACCCCGCAGGGCTTGACCTCGGAATTACATTCGGCAAATGGATGCTTTTCATGATGCCGCTTACTATAGTTCTTTTGTTGATAGGATGGTTCCTACTTAAAACATTTTTCCCTTTCACAAAGAAGGAAATCAAGTTGGAAATTAAAGGCGACATGGCGCATACTTGGCGCACTGCCGTGGTTGCTATCACATTTATCCTAACCGTTATGCTGTGGATATTGGAAAATTTCACGGGTATCGGAGCGAACACTGTGGCCATAGTTCCAATTGTTGTGTTTGCCATTACTGGTGTTGTCACCGCAGACGATTTGAAAGAACTTAACTGGGCTGTGATTTGGATGGTAGCCGGAGGATTCGCATTGGGATTGGCTCTCAATGATTCTGGGCTTGCCGAAAATGTAATACATAGTATTCCGTTCGGCACATGGTCTCCACTTGCCATTATGCTTATATCTGGATTGATATGCTACATTCTTTCAAATTTCATCTCGAACACGGCAACAACGGCGCTCCTCGTGCCGATATTGGCTGTTGTATGCAGGGGAATGGGAGCTTCTCTTGATGGAATAGGCGGTGCATCAGTTGTTCTCATTGGTATCGCAGTTTCAGCTTCTATGGCTATGTGTCTGCCTATCAGTACCCCCCCGAACGCTATCGCTCATTCCACAGGATTGTCTACACAAAAGCAGATGATGAAAATCGGACTAGCTATGGGAATAATCGGACTAGCCATGGGATACGCACTACTTATCCTCCTGGGAAGATTCCATGTCCTATAAGCTGAATATGTTCGACTTAACATAAAATATGTCTAGCCCCACAAAATCCTTTTACGAATTTTGTGGGGCTTTTTGGTACAATGAGGTTTTCTGACTTCTGAAACACAAACGTCCTCACGAAAAAATCCCTAATGAATCATCAAAAATGGGCACGCTATGAGTATATTCATTGAAGTTTTTTAAGCGTAAAGATATAAAATCAAGCTCTTTATTGGATGTTTGCATAAAAATCACGTAAATTTGTAGCCAAAACATTACCTTAAAATACAATATGAATAGATTTTTTACACTATGTGTATTGGCATTTGCTGCGACAGCCGCATTTGCAGTTCCCGCAAAGCCGGGACAGTGGAAAACCATACGCCTTTCCGACGGCACAGAGTTAAGAGCCCAACTAAAGGGAGACGAATGGGGAAGCTACTGGCTTGCCGACAACGGCAAGGCATACAATGAGGGCACAAACGAGGGCGTATTCGTACAGGTTGATGCCGAAGCCATCAACGCAAAAGCCACAACAATGAGGGCTAAATGCAATAGTCAACGTAGCTCTATAATGGCAAAAGCCGCTGGCTTCTCACCTAAAGGCTCGGCATATACAGGAAAGAAAAAAGGACTTATCATCCTCGCAAACTTCAAGAATACGACAATACGCTTCAATAGAGAACATACAAAAGAACTATTTGAAGAAATTGCCAATAAGGAGAATTACTCCAATACTGAACTGGGATACACAGGAAGTGTGCGCGACTATTTCAAAGCACAAAGTCTCGGTTTGCTAGACATAGAGTTTGATGTTGTTGGCCCAGTAGACCTACCACGAAAAACAGAATACTACGGACAAGACTCTGGCTCTGGGGTAGCTGTGCTGCGTGACATACATGCTGGAGAATTTGCTGCTGACGCTATAAAGGCTGCTGATCCATACGTAAACTTCGCAGATTACGACTGGGACGGTGACGGAATAGTTGAACAAGTATTCATTCTTTATGCAGGAAAAGGACAACACGACGGAGGCGGTTCCTATACAATATGGCCACATCAGTCGAAGTTGAGCGCATCAGACTACAAATCTTCATTGAATCTTGACGGCGTAACAATTGACACGTATGCCTGCAGCAGCGAGCTACAAGGCACTGGATCAATATGCGGCATCGGCACTATTTGCCATGAATTTTCTCATTGCCTTGGATATCCCGACATTTATGACGGAACATCCAGCAATTGGGGCATGGGCTCCTGGGACATTATGGACATGGGATCATACATAGACAATGGTTTCACACCGGCTTGCTACACTGGACTGGAACGCATGTTGGCAGGATGGCAAAACGCAACAGTATTGCGCAACGACACAACAATTACTGGCATGCAGCCGATTTCAGAAGGAGGAGAATTTTTCATCATATACAATGAGGGCTACAAAAACGAATTCTATATTCTTGAAAACCATCAAAATGTAGGTTGGGACAAAAAACGAACAGGAACAGGTCTCCTTGTAACATACGCAGACTATTCGGAAAGTGTATGGAAAGGTATGGCACCCAACTCTGGCTCGTCATACTCACGCTGCACCGTTATAACAGCCGATGGAGTAAAAAGTGATAATTACCCAGAAAACAATGCTTTCCCATATGGTTCAATTAACAGTTTAACCGACACTTCTTCACCTGCAGCGACACTAAACCATGCTAACATAAACGGAACGAAGCTAATGGGTAAGCCTATAACAAATATCAAACAGAACTCTGATGGCACAATCTCTTTTAACTTCAAACGTAATGTTGACCTTAGCGACAAGCCTGACCCATGGGCAGACGTGCTTACTGCAATAAAAGACATTGAGCCAAACACCGACACTGTAAAGAGCCCAAGCCGAATATACACGATTGATGGCAGATATGCCGGAACGGACACAAAGCTGCTGAAGAAAGGCTTATACATCATCAACGGCAAGAAAATAATAAAATAAGGAATCTGTAACTAACAGAAATTATATTGGTATGAAAAATACTATTTTAACTCTGGCCTTTTTGAGCACAGTACTGACTACTGGAGCTACCCCCGTGTTGCCCGGGCTGTGGAAAAATATTACATTGGCTGACGGTACGTCCGTAATGGTAGAAATGGTGGGGGACGAAAATATTACATTTTGGCGAGCCACCGACGGCTCTTGCTACCGTCCAAATACTGACGGGAAAACGTTTACAAGGGTTTCCGGCACGCTATTACAAGAAGAACTGACTGCCGTTCTAAAGCAGAAAGCCATACATGCAAAACGCATTGAGGCTCAAATGCCGAGACACACCCTGGCAAAGAACGCTAATCAATATACGGGAAAGAAAAAATGTCTCGTTATTTTAGCAAACTTCGCAGACACGAAATTCAAGCCAGAACATACGCTTGATCTCTATAAACAAATCATAAACGGTACGAACTATACGAATCCGGAATTGGGATTCAAAGGAAGTGTGGCTGATTATTTCAAGTCGCAAAGCGGAGGACAGTTCGAAATAGACTTTGATGTTGTGGGGCCAGTAGATTTGCCCAAAGGATATGCAGCATACGGGAAAAACGACACATCCGGACGCGACCAAGCTGAACTTGTCTACCCTATGATTTCTGACGCAGTAACCTTAGCTAAGGATTTAGTGACTGATTGGAAACAATACGATTGGGACGGTGACGGAATGGTAGAGGAAGTATTTGTGCTCTATGCTGGGCACGGACAAGCGACCTACCCTCAAAATGGTGATCTTGTATGGCCACATAAGTCACAGATCGACCCTGTCACAGTTTCAGACGGAGTGGCAGTCAGTGTTTACGCATGCAGTTGTGAATTGGGTGCAACAGAGGCAATTGACGGCATTGGAGCTTTCTGTCATGAATTCTCACACTGCCTAGGCTTAAAAGACCATTATGACATTAATGGTATCGGATACGGCACCGGGTACTGGGACATAATGTGTTTGGGATGTTACAACGGAAATTCATTCGTTCCTGCAGGCTATAACGCATACGAAAAGATGTTCTGTGGATGGCAACAACCAGTGGAACTTAATGAAGAACCTGTGCAAGTAGACAACATTAAGGCTCTTGCCGATGGAGGTAACACCTACATTCTCTACAATGATGCCACACATAACGAATACTATATGGTTGAGAATCGTCAGAAAACAGGATGGGATGCAGAATTGCCTGGACAGGGTATCATTATTACACATGTTGATTACGATCAAGATACATGGGAGTATAATCAAGTGAACTACGTAGCATCTAGACAACGTATGGTTGTAATTCCCGCAGACAACGACTTTGGCTCTTCCACAGATAACAAGGCTGCAGATGCATGGCCGTACAATGGCAATAATAGCCTATCCAACTATTCTCGTCCTGCAGCAAGCGTTTATAACACAAATACAGACGGTTCTTTGCTGATGAATAAGTTTCTGATGAATATGACACAAAATTCTGACGGAACAGTGTCTTTTAAATACACAACGAAGCAGGCAATGAAACCAGACAAACCCCAAGAAGCATTATTATATGATTCGTTTGACAATTGTTCTGGCATTGGAGGTAACGATGGACTATGGGAGGGAGACAACATTGGTAATGGAGATTTTATTCCTGACACCGATGGTTGGACGGGAACACCCAAGTCTGGAGCAAACAAGTGTGCACTCTTCGGCAATGCTTCACGAAAAGCAAATGTGGCAACACCAACATTTACCATCACGGAGCCGTGCATAATTTCGCTACTCGCTGCTCCTTACTCTGAAAATGGCGATAATAAGCTTATACTCGCTGCAAACTATGGAAGTAATGCTACGCTTGGTGAAACAGAATTCACACTTACACCAGGACAATGGACTGAAGTAAAGACATCACTGACTGGCAATGGGGATGTTTCACTGAGAATAAAAACGAATACTAAAGGTGTCTTTATTGACAATATTTGCATCCTGCCACAGGAATACGCAGGAATTGACATTACAGACAACACACAAACGAAAAAAGCGTCTGAATGCATCTATACCATTGAGGGACGATGTATAAAGACTTCACGCAACGAACTTCCCAAAGGTATATATATAATTAACGGGAAAAAGATGATAAAATAGAAAAAATTTAAAAGGTCATGTACTTCTAACAAGTTCATGACCTTTTCGCATTGTCGGGATTACTGGACTCGAACCAGCGACCCCGTCGTCCCGAACGACGTGCGCTACCAACTGCGCTAAATCCCGAAAGCGAATGCAAAGTTAAGCTATTTTTCCTATACGAAGAAACTTTTTAAATGAAATTATTTGTGAATACAAAAAAAAAGCATACCTTTGCACTCGCAAACAAGGGAATACAAATTTCCACTCACAATGGTGCCATAGCTCAGTTGGTAGAGCAAAGGACTGAAAATCCTTGTGTCCCCGGTTCGATTCCTGGTGGTACCACTTCTGAATGAAAGAGAGTTACATAGATAATGTAGCTCTCTTTTTTGCTTATGATACCATAATGTGTATTAGAAATTTAGGTCTCATAATAAAGAATTAGCTAAATTATTCTTTCATCTATCCATTCCGCAATTCGACATTCAGAGTCTAAAAAAGCAAAAAGCCTCCATCATAACCACAAATCGCCCCATACATACAGATAGCACTTAAACTAAGAAAACGTACCATTCTGCCAATTTCTTATTTTAGAGAAGCCATATGAGTTTTTGGATTTCCCACTTTTTTAATTAAATTTGAATAAAAGTAACACATCAAAATGATTTTATTAACAAGCTTAATACCATAATTAAGCATAATAATCACAATGTGGAGCACAATAATCCCAAAAGGATAAACTGAGTAACCATACTATAAAACGAGAGTTATATTTAGAAATTCTTCTCAAAACAAGAAGAACTTAATATTAGAAACGCATAAAAAGAAGACTACAATCGTATTTATATTTATTTAACTATCAATAAAACATTACAAAGATGAAGAAAACATTACTTGCGGCATTGTTTGCAACTATGATTGGCTATGCCAATGCACAAACAATTGAGATAGAGACAAGCGCAGACAGCACGAGTACAAGTCAACAAACCGAGCAAACTAGTAAGCTTGACTCTTTAGAACAGAAAGTGGCAGCACTGGAAACAAAAGACGCACAACGGGATAAAAACGACTACGACAATGCTATTTGGAGGCGCAAAAAATACTTTATGATTGGTTACGCGGGGCAAAACCTTGAAACCGAAACAGATGGTATAAAAAACAAATATAAGAGTAAAGTGGCGATCAACTTGAATTGGGGACGTACTTACTATATGCACAAGAACGCGATAGCAGACATCTTGAAGATTGGCCTCGACTGGTCATGGATCAATCTCTCATTCGCTAAATATAAGAGCGGAGATGGTATACATATAAACACCAACTATTCCGACTACGCCAACAACGAATACAAAAGTGAAGATAATGAGATAGAACTTGGCATATACCAAATGGAAGCAGGCATGAGCATTGGCCCATCATTTAACATCGCACCGTTCTATTACATTGGAAAAGGATTGCAACACCTAAAGAGCCATGTATATTTCCACTATACTCCCTCCTACTCCATGTTCCTTGAAAGTTATGCCGGCGAAAACGAGTTCAGTTCTGGCTTTGCAAACTTTTTCAATATTGGCATAGATATCGCCTACAAAGCTATATCTTTGGGATATGAATACCGTTGGGGTAGCGCAAAATATGAGATCTCTGACTTTAATGAAAACAACGAAAAAAGTAGCAGCAAGACTAAAACAAAAATGAACACCAAGACATGGTCGTTCTTCGTAAGATTTAATTTCTAAAAAATACTTAAGATCTGCGGTAATGCCACCTAATTACATTTCAACCTGCAAACTAACCGACACAACAAGCATTATTATATAGTAACGATCAATTGGTTTTATGTCAAGAAAGGGATAAGCTCAAAAGCTCATCCCTTTCTTTTATCTTTTAACTTTGCCTAAAAGACAAAATGACATTTCTAAAAACAGGCTTTACAACTTCTGCTTTACTTCTATTTCTGTAAAGGTTTCAATAACATCACCGACCTGAATATCGTTGAAATTTACAAGAGAAATACCACACTCAAAGTTTACACCCACTTCCTTTACATCATCCTTAAAGCGTTTCAAAGCATTTATATCACCTGTATGGACTACAATACCATCGCGAACGAGACGAGCCTTGTCTGCACGATGAACCTTTCCTTCTGTTACGAAAGCACCAGCAACAGTACCAACCTTAGAAATCTTGTATACTTCGCGTACTTCCACCTGTCCAGTAACAACCTCCTTAACGACTTTGTCAAGCATTCCTTCCATAGCAGACTTGACATCCTCAATAGCATCGTAGATTACTGAATAGGTATTTATTTCAACCCCTTCTTGATCGGCAAGCTTACGTGCTGCAGCCGATGGACGTACCTGGAAGCCCACAATAAGGGCATCAGAAGCATCTGCAAGCGTAACATCGCTTTCGGAAATCTGTCCTACAGCCTTGTAGATTACATTTACCTTTATTTTCTCGGTAGAAAGCTTTATGAACGAGTCGCTCAAAGCCTCAATACTACCATCAGTATCACCCTTAACAATAATGTTAAGTTCCTTAAATGAACCAAGGGCTATACGATGACTAATATCACTTAACGTCAAACGCTTTTGTGTTCTAAGCCCTTGCTCACGTTGCAACTGCAATCGTTTGTTTGCAATGTCACGCGCCTCTTGCTCTGTCTCAAGGACATGGAATGCATCACCTGCAGTTGGAGCTCCGTTAAGTCCTAGGATTATAGCAGGCTCTGCTGGTTCAGCCTTGTCAATACGTTGATTACGTTCATTAAACATAGCCTTTATACGTCCGTAACTTGTACCGGCAATAACATTATCCCCAACGCGCAATGTTCCATTGCTTACAAGCACAGTAGAGACATACCCCCTACCCTTATCAAGCGATGATTCTATGACACTACCTGTAGCCTTACGGTTAGGATTGGCTTTGAGTTCAAGCATATCAGCCTCAAGCAAAACTTTCTCAAGAAGTTCTTCCACACCGACACCCTTCTTTGCGCTAATTTCTTGACATTGATATTTACCGCCCCATTCTTCTACTAGAAGGTTCATATTAGCAAGGTCTTCACGTATCTTGTCGGCATTTGCTCCAGGCTTATCAATCTTGTTTATTGCGAATACCATAGGTACGTTTGCAGCTTGAGCATGCGCAATGGCCTCTCTTGTGGTAGGCATCACGCTATCGTCGGCTGCAATAATGATTATAGCAATGTCGGTGACCTGAGCACCACGTGCACGCATTGCGGTAAAAGCCTCATGTCCAGGTGTATCAAGGAACGTAATATGACGACCGCTCTTAAGCTCTACATTATAGGCACCGATATGTTGTGTAATACCACCAGCCTCACCGGCAATAACATTGGTATTGCGAATATGGTCAAGTAACGAAGTCTTTCCGTGGTCAACGTGTCCCATCACCGTAACAATTGGAGCTCTTGGCACAAGATCGTTCTCGTCATCAGGTTCCTCATTGATGGCTTCAGAAACCTCTGCACTCACATATTCTGTCTTAAATCCAAATTCTTCAGCCACGAGGTTAATGGTTTCGGCATCTAGTCTTTGGTTTATAGATACCATTATGCCGACACTCATACACGTTCCGATTACCTGGTTCACAGAAACATTCATCATGTTTGCCAATTCGCTAACAGTAACAAACTCAGTGAGCTTGAGTATTTTGCTTTCTGCCTTTTCTTCTGCACGTTGTTCCTTAAGATGTTCCTGTGCAGCATCACGCTTTTCTTTACGATATTTCGCACCCTTCTTGTTCTGTCCCTTGCTCGTAAGTCTTGCAAGCGTTTCCTTTACCTGGCGTGCAACATCCTCCTCACTCACTTCAGCGGTTTTTTGTCCGCCGCCACGCTTACGATTCTTTTTCTTATTGCCCGTACCGGCATTCTTCTGTCCAGAAGGTTGCCCGTTATTCTGCTTTGATGCAGCTGCAATATCTACGCGGTCTTTGTTTATGCGTTGACGTTTTTTGCGTTCTCCGTTACCTGCAGAATGGGTTGTATTACCATTGGCTGTCTGGCCTTTGTCTTCACGCTCCTTACGGCGTTCCTCCTTAGTTTTTTTCTTTGGACGCGTGCTTTGGTTCAATGTTGAGAGGTCTATTTTCCCGAGAACGTTAACCTTTGGAGTAAGCTTCTGTTCACTACGCAAAGTAAAGACTTTAGGCTCTGAAGATGGGGTTTCTAGTTCCTGCTTTACCTCGGTATCTATTGAAGTTGCCTTAGGCGATTCCGTCTTTTCATTTGAAACAACAGGCTCTTCCGTCTTCACAGGCGTAACATCCTTTACTACATTTTCGTGTTCAACCGGTTTTTCTGCTTTTTTCTCCTCCGGTTGCACCTTTTCTGTATTTTCTTTAGGCTGGCTTACGGCAGAAGCCTTTGCCTTGTTATTAGTATCGTCCTTGGGTGAAGCAGCACCAGATTTTGCTGATGATCGTTTGCCCAAAGTGCTTAAGTCTATTTTCCCAAGCACTGTATATTTCTGCTGCGGTCTAGGTTCTGTGGACGCCCCCTGTTTCCGATCGTTGCGTGCCTTATCCTTTGGACGCTTTTGCAGCAGTTTTTCTGCCTGCGAGCGTTCCTCCTTATCGGACTTATAGGCTTCTACAAGGGCATTATATTGCCCATCGGTAAGTTTGGAGTTTGGTCCTTCTGGAGCAGCTCCGAGCTCGCTTCTTTTCTTCAGGAAATCAACTGCCGTTTGAAGTCCTATATTCAATTCACTAATTGCTTTGTTTAATCTGATGCTCATATTTTATTATTTACCCTTCTTCTTTTCTCTGTTATAATTCTCAAGTGCCGCAATGTAACAGGGCAACACGCCCAGTTTTGTGTGGCATGTCACCGTGTACTCCCCTTATTCAAATTCGGCCTTCAGCACTTCGAGCACGTGGTCTACTGTTTCTTCCTCAAGATCGGCTTTCTCAACAAGCATCTCACGCGGTGCGTTTAAAACGGCCTTCGCTGTGTCAAGTCCGATGCCCTTGATTGCATCAATAATCCACTGGTCTATTTCATCGGCAAACTCATCAAGATAGATGTCTTCCTCCTGTGGCTCACCTTCTTTTGCGTCACGGAACACGTCTATTGTGTATTCCGTAAGCATACTTGCCAACTTGATATTCATACCGCCACGTCCTATTGCCAAAGAAACCTCCTCTGGCTCTAGAAATACCTCTGCCTTATGGTTTTCCTCATCAATATTCATTTTTGAGACCCTTGCCGGACTGAGTGCGCGTTGGATAAAGAGCTTTGTATTTGCCGTATAGTTTATTACATCTATGTTCTCATTGCACAATTCCTTTACGATGCCATGCACACGACTGCCTTTCACACCGACGCATGCGCCAACAGGGTCAATACGTTCATCGTAGCTTTCAACGGCAATTTTAGCTCTTTCTCCTGGCATGCGGGCAATACGCTGCACAGTTATCAAGCCATCAGCTATCTCGGGAACTTCTTGTTCAAGCAATCTCTGCATGAAAAGCGGACTTGTACGACTAAGTATTATCTTTGGGTTGTTATTAGCATTGTCCACTCGCAATATTACCGCACGAACAGCCTCGCCCTTTCGATACTGATCGCGTGGAATCTGCTCACCTTTAGGAAGTATAAGTTCATTGTTCTCGTCATCAACGAGCAACACTTCCCTCTTCCAAACTTGATATACCTCTGCACTGATGAGTTGTCCGACACGGTCTTTATATTTATTATACAAGCTATCGTGTTCCAATTCGAGAACTTTAGAAGCCAACGTCTGTCGAAGATTTAAGATGGCGCGGCGGCCGAACTTACTGAAATCAACTTTTTCGCTCACGTCTTCACCTATTTCATAATCAGCCTGGATTTTGCGTGCTTCTGTCAGCGTTATCTCCTTATTGTCGTCGTGCTCAGCATCATCTGCCACCACGGTACGATTTCTATATATTTCAAAGTCACCTTTGTCTGGATTGACAATTACATCAAAGTTCTCGTCACTTCCGAATATTTTGGCAATGACGTTACGGAAACTCTCCTCAAGCACACTCATAAGTGTAGTGCGGTCGATATTCTTTGTTTCCTTGAATTCCTTAAAGGAATCGAACATGCTTACGGTTTCTTCTTTTTTTAATAATGCCATAGCTTATTTGAAACTTATTAGATATTTTGTATATTTCACGTTATTCATGTTGAAAGTATGGTCTACATCTTCAATTACAGGACGTTTTGCCCCTTCTTTCTTCACCTTTTCCTTCACGCTTACCACGAAGTTGTCGCCATCTACAGACTTAAGCAGTCCTTTCCATTTCTTGCCGTCAGCATCCAAAACTTCAACATCCTTGCCAACGAAATTGATATACTGCTGTTTTACCTTGAACGGCTGTCCGAGTCCAGCACTGCCAACCTCAAGTTCATAGTCTTCCTCATCACGGTTAAGATTATCTTCGATGAATCGACTCAGATCTACACAATCTTCTATCCAAACGCCGTCAGCGTGGTCAATTTCAACTACGACCCTGTCGTCACGGCTAATCTCAATGTCCACAAGGAAATATTCTTTGCCCTCAAGCCACTGATTTACTAAATTCTCAACTACGTTTTTGTCTATCATAAATATAAAAGTTGTGCATACTTCCTCCGGCATAGAGCGTTCTGCAGAGCATTTCTGCCGTCACGCACGGGGAATAAAAATAAAATGAGGAGCTCCCTCGGGGCTCCCCATTCCACTGAACGTTGCAAAGTTAACAAATTTTATTAGCTCTACCAAGGTTTTATAGTAAAATATATTCTAAGATTACTATTTTATCGTTTTTTTTCACAAGTACAAAATACAAAAAGAGTGTGCCAGACACCGTCTCAAACGGCTTCCGCACACTCTTTGGTCATTAGATTTTCTTTTATTTGTTGTTTTCAGGATTATCTTGTTCTGAGAATTTAGCCATGAAAATTTGTTACCAAACAATAGTAAGCTACGATTTCTGCATCTTGCCTTGAAGGTATTTGCTAAGCATCTATGTTAGCATAAGTGGCATTCTCTTCGATAAACTGCCTACGAGGTTCTACATCATCCCCCATTAGCATGGAGAAGATTTCGTCTGCCTCAGCTGCATTCTCTATATTAACCTGCTTTAGCAAGCGTGTTTGGGGATTCATAGTGGTATCCCAAAGCTGCTCAGCATTCATTTCTCCCAAACCTTTATACCGTTGGGTATGGATATTTTTGTCATCATCCGCACCATTGCCGTATTTGTCAAGGAACTGCTGACGCTGCTGCTCCGTATAACAATATTCCTTTATTTTGTTCTTGTAAGTACACAGATAGAGCGGTGGCGTTGCTATATACAAATGTCCTTCTTGAATTATCTTAGGCATAAAACGATAGAAGAGTGTCATTATCAATGTGTCGATGTGAGAACCATCGACATCGGCATCGGTCATGATTATAATCTTATCGTATCTGAGTTTGTCAGTATTAGCCTCTTTATCGTCTTCGCCGTCAACACCGAAGCGCACCCCTATGCTTTGAATGATATTCATAACGGATTCACTCTCAAACACCTTGTGCCACATAACTTTTTCAACGTTGAGGATTTTTCCTCTCAGCGGAAGTATTGCCTGTGTATATCGGTCACGCCCCTGCTTTGCCGAGCCTCCTGCAGAATCTCCCTCGACAAGGAATATCTCACATTCTTTAGGATCACGGTTAGAGCAATCTGCAAGTTTTCCCGGCAGGCCACCGCCTGTCATAGGATTCTTGCGTTGTACACTTTCTCTCGCTTTGCGAGCAGCAATACGCGCGGTGGCTGCAAGTATAACTTTCTCGCAGATTTGCTTAGCTTCTTTAGGATGTTCTTCAAGATAGTTAGCAAGAGCTTCGGCAACCGCCTGCTGAACAGCACCGGTCACATCGTTATTCCCAAGCTTAGTCTTTGTCTGACCCTCAAACTGCGGTTCTGCGACTTTTATTGATATAACGGCTGTCAGTCCTTCACGGAAATCTTCTCCTGCAATTTCTATCTTTGATTTTTCTATCTGCTTGGAAATTGAAGGTTCGTTATCAGCGTATTTTTTTAATGTACGCGTCAACGCCATACGGAATCCTACTAGGTGCGTTCCGCCTTCTATCGTATTTATATTGTTTACGTAGGAATGTATGTTCTCACTGTAGTCTGTGTTATACATTATCGCTACCTCAATAGGTATACCCTGCTTTTCCGTTTTCAGATAGATGACATCATCAAAGAGATGCGTACGGTGGCGGTCTACATAACGCACAAATTCCTTAAGACCTTCTTTTGCGTGGAACACTTCCTGACGCTTTCTTCCCTCTTCATCGGGACGCATATCCGTTAGCGTGATGGTTATTCCGGCATTAAGATATGCCAATTCACGCATACGCTTAGCTATGATTTCATATTTATATGTTGTAGTTGTGAATATACTTGGGTCTGGCCAAAACTGTTGCCGTGTTCCCCTTAATTCTGTCTCGCCTACAACTTTTACAGGATAGAGCGGCTTTCCTTTTTCGTATTCTTGCTGATAAATCTTACCGTCACGGTAAACTTGCGAGAGCATGCGCGTTGAGAGAGCGTTCACGCAACTTACACCTACACCATGAAGGCCTCCGCTGACTTTATATGAGCCTTTATCGAATTTTCCTCCTGCATGCAACACTGTCATTACAACTTCAAGTGCTGACTTATGAAGTTTTTTGTGTTCATCAACAGGAATTCCTCGTCCGTTATCTTGAACTGTGATTGATTCGTCTTCATTTATGGTCACTTCTATGTGGGTGCAGTAACCTGCCATTGCTTCATCAATGGAGTTATCGACGGTTTCATTCACCAAGTGGTGGAGACCTTTTTCGCTAATGTCTCCGATATACATTGCCGGGCGCTTGCGCACGGCTTCAAGTCCCTCCAGCACTTGAATGTTACTGGCGGAATAATTACTCTCGTTTATTTGATTTTCTGACATTGCCTTGAATAGTGATTTCAAGTGGCAAAGATACTCATTTTTATTGACATAAAGAAACTTTCATATCAAAATTAAGTATGCTTACCCTCCAGGACTATTTGGATTACTTACCACACGGCAACACTCTAAAAAAGCCACATACACTCTTCAAAAAACCACAAAAAGAAAGGTCGCAAACCAAATGATTCACGACCTTCTATGTATTTTATTATCAATCAATATTAGGCAAGACTATTTACGTGCTGCGCTAAAGAAGACTTCAAATTTGCTGCTTTATTCTTATGGATAAGATTTGTCTTTGCCAATTTGTCAAGCATCTTCTGTACGGTAGGATAAAGCTTTACGGCCTCCTCCTTATCTGTAATGGCACGCAACTTACGAACTGCGTTACGCATTGTCTTTGCATAATATCTGTTGTGCAAATTCTTTTTCTTGTCCTGACGGATTCTTTTGATTGATGATTTGTGATTTGCCATCTTAATGTTATTCCTTTTTATTTTTATGGTAGTCCCTAGGAGAGTCGAACTCCTCTTTAGAGAATGAAAATCTCTCGTCCTAACCGATAGACGAAGGGACCATGTTTTAATTTTGCGGTGCAAAGTTACGGCGTTTTTATTTAACTCGCAAATTTTTCACGAAAAAAGTTATAAAAAACTTCACTTTTTACGTTTTACGACGGCAGCAGCAGCTTTTAAACATGCTTTTTCAGTACTTTTGTGGAGCAATTGCAGCAATCTCACGCAAACAGAAATGAATAGAACCACATTCAGCCATACCATAAAAGGATAAGAAACAAGACAAAAGAAGCATGTTTACAAACTTAACCGCCATAGTATTGCATTCTTTTATGTTCAACGACACAAAACTGATTGCAGAAATCCTTACCGAAACAGAAGGACGTATTTCGTGCGTGATGAAAATTCCGAGGACAAAATCAAGAAAAAGCCCTAAAAACCTTTTCCAACCATTATCCATCCTTGACCTTTCTCTAGAAAAGAAGCCTGCATCACAACTGACCACAGTAAAGGAAGCGCACCTTTCACTTGCCTACTCTTCAATACCGTTTGACGCCAAAAAGTTGTCAATTGCGTTTTTCATAGCAGAATTTCTTAAAACAACAACCCGGAACGGACAAAGCGACCCTCTAATGTTCCGCTTCATTCGAGAAAGCCTGCTATGGCTCGACAACGCAGTAACAGGCTATGCCAATTTTCACCTCGCCTTCCTTATCCGCATGACACGTTTCATTGGGATATACCCCAACCTTGACAATTACACACAAGAGAGCCGTTTTAATCTTGAAAACGGAAGCTTCGCAAGAAAAGGAAGCGGAAAATCGTTTCTTTCCATAAAGGAAACAACCATTATGCGCAAACTCATGCGAATCAACTATAACAACATGCACCTCTTCCGCATGACTCGCTCCGAACGCAACCGATGTCTTGACACGATAACGGACTTCTACCGCATGCACTTGCCCGACTTTGGAGAACTCAAAACACTTGATATCTTGAGAGAGATGGCAGACAACACAACATCTTACGCAAAGAGCGATACAAATCACGAAGAATAATATAATAAGGTGAATAGCTAAACAAGACACCACAAAAGGAATACAAACAACACATTTAGAGAATGTAGTAATTTTTTCATGCCTACCAAAACAAAGACACTATCAAAGAATACGTTTTGTTAATTATATTAACAAACACAAGCCTCACATATGTTAAAAACAAACATCTTGCAAAAGTAAAATAAACACATACTTATCAAAAGGCTGTATACCCTACAGGCACACTATCCCCTAAGCCACAAGTATATACATAGACATAGCAAAAACACCACATTAACCCTTCAAAAAGCAAGCGGGCTCTACAACAAAATGCCGCACGCTATTATCCTTAAACCCACGGCCTTATGAACAAAAAGCCGCACGGCCAAAACAACAACCTTATCGTTTTCAACAACTGAGGACCAGACAGCCTTAACAACACCTTACACACATCATTCACAACGACGCATCACCCATTACCAAAACAATTATTTAATAGGATACTATCTACTTGAAGAAAAACGTTAAATAAGCGATTATAGTAAACAAAACATATGTTAAATACAGTAAAACATTTAAGGACTTGTCCTATATACGGAAGAAATCAAACACAACAAGCAAAAAGCTAGAAATATTCAGCCCCACAAAGCTTCGCTTTCTTACAAAAATTCAAATTGCCAATAAAAGATATGCAAAACGAGAATATTGAAGAAAAAAGTCTTCTTTGCGGCTTCCATCAAAAAAACAGTGCGCTAAAACAAAAAAGTGGGGCAAAGTGGCGAAGTGTGGAGAAAAATATGTAATTTTGAAGCCCTAAAGACATTTAATAAGTACGCATGCGATTTATAGGAAACATAGATGCCAAGGTTGACGCAAAGGGACGGGTATTCTTCCCGTCTGCATTCCGTCGTCTTTTACAGACTAGCGGAGACGAAGGCCTTGTGCTTCGGAAAGATGTATTCCAGCCTTGCCTGGTTCTCTATCCCGAAAGCGTGTGGAACTGTCAAATGGATGAATTACGCAGTAAGCTTAACCGATGGAATCGCGACCACCAGCAGATATTCCGACAATTCGTAAGCGATGTTGAAGCCATTTCCCTTGACGGAAGCGGACGTTTTCTCATTCCGCGCCGATATATGGACATGGCGGGAATATCACAAACAGTGAAATTCATAGGAATGGGCGACAGCATAGAGATATGGAGCTCGGCAAAAACCGAAGAACCATTTATGAAAGCTGATGCATTCGGAAAGGCTCTTGAAGAAATAATGGGACAAAATCACGGACTATGATTCTCGACACCTACCATATCCCCGTTTTGCTCGAAGAGAGCGTTGGCGGACTTAACATAAAACCAGACGGCATCTACGTTGACACAACATTCGGCGGTGGCGGCCATAGCTCAAGGATTTTGAAATCCTTGGGAAAGAAAGGGCATCTTTATAGCTTTGACCAAGACGCTGACGCTGAAAAGAACGCTGAATGTGCAGGAAACTTCACATTCGTACGCAGCAATTTCAGATACCTAAAAAACTGGATGCGATACTATGGAGTGGAACAAATTGACGGACTACTTGCCGACTTAGGAGTCTCCAGCCACCATCTGGATGATGAGACAAGAGGATTCTCATTCCGCTTTGATGCACCTTTAGACATGCGCATGAACAAACGGGGAGGAGCCAGTGCTGCGGACATTGTCAATAAATCCACAGAAGAGCAACTGGCAGACATTCTCTACCTATACGGAGAACTTAAAAATTCCCGGCGAATATCAGCTGCCATATGCAAGGCACGCCAACAAAAAGCAATATTGACAACACAAGATCTGATTGATGCGACCCAGACGCTTTTTCCAAAAGAGCGAGAAAAGAAAGATTTAGCACGCATGTTTCAGGCCCTACGCATTGAGGTAAACCACGAGATGGACGCACTGAAAGAAATGCTACAGGCCGCCAAAGAACTGCTTAAGCCAAACGGCAGACTTTCCGTAATAACATACCATAGTTTGGAAGACCGCATCGTTAAGAATCTGATGAAGACAGGCAACACGGAGGGGAAAGCAGAACAGGATTTCTTCGGGCGAAGAGAAACGCCTTTCCGACTGGTAAACAACAAAGTTATTTTGCCCAGTGAAGAAGAACAAAAGCGAAATCCGCGCAGCCGAAGCGCAAAACTAAGAATTGCAGAGAAGAAATGAAGACAGACGAGACAGACACGATAAAGGGAAACGTAGAAACCACGGACAATACAGCCACAAACAATAAAAACACGGCTGAGGACATAAATTTGTCCAACGCCGACAAAGAAAAAGGAAAAAGCCAAGAAGAGATAAAAAAACTGCTCGGGAGCATAGAAAGCGATGACGAACAGTCGTTGCAAGCAACGGTGACATTAACGAAGATTCTGGGAGGAGAGTTCCTCAATGCCAGGCTTCTGCGCAAGCAGATGGGACTTGTGGCCCTCGTTATGTTCTTCATAATAGTTTACGTCTCTAACCGATACAGTTGCGACAAACAGCGATTACAAATAGCCAGCCTCAACAAAGAGCTGGAGGAAGCCAAATTCAAGGCGATGTCAAGCACTAGTGACCTGACACGAATAAGCCGCGAAAGCAATGTTCTTAACATGCTTCAGCAGAACAAGGACAGCGTTTTACATACGCCCTGCCAACCACCTTATATTATTAACGTGCCCGAAGAATGAGTAGCAAAAGGACTAATATCAACATCATAAAGCGTTTCCGCATAATATCGTGGGGAGCTGTTGTAGTAGGATTGGCTATAATCGGCAAAGTTGTCTATACTGGCACCATAAAGCACGACTACTGGATGAAGGTGGCAGAGAAGAAGAAGAATAAGGAAGTTCCGATGAAACCAGAACGCGGCAATATCCTTAGCTGCGACGGACGGATGTTATCGGGCACTCTGCCGGAATACGACGTTAGAATTGACTTCAGCGTATGCCAAGAGTTCCGCGACAGTATGTGGAAAGCAGAAATCGGCAATATATGCAAAGGGCTGCATCGCATTTTCCCTGAAAAGAGCACTGCATCTATAAGGGAACATTTAGAAAAAGGCTACAACAAAAAGAGCAAAAGCTGGCCCATCGTAAAAGGACGTGTAACGTTTGAGGAGTTCACGGCAATTAAAGCTCTACCTGTGTTCCGCGAGAATCCATTGCGAGGCGGTTTCAATTTCCATGTTTACTCCATGCGGAAAAAGCCTTTCGGCTCACTGGCTAGCAGAACAGTTGGAGACCTCATAACATGGAACGGACAGCCTAAATGCGGATTGGAGCAGTCGTTTGACGCTTATCTGCGAGGCAAACCAGGTGTAATGCAAAAGAAGCGAATCTTTAACAAACCTATCTCGCAGATAATAGAAGAGCCTATAAACGGTGCTGACATAATCACCACAATAGATGTCGGGATGCAAGATCTTGCCGAACGCGCTGTCGTAGAAAAGCTGAAAGAAATAAACGGCGACGTAGGCGTAGCCATCGTAATGGAAGTTGCTACCGGAGACGTGAAAGCCATGGTGAACATGTCGAAACTTGCCGACGGCAACTATGCAGAGATAAAGAATAATGCCGTTTCAGACTTGCTTGAACCAGGGTCAGTTTTCAAGACAGCCTCAATCATGCTCGCACTCGATGACGGCGTTGTGGACACGACATACATGGTTGACACCGGCAACGGAGTTTGGGACATGTACGGAGCGAAGATGAAAGACCACAACTGGACAAAAGGCGGATACCAAACAATATCACTTCCACACACGTTGGAAGTAAGCTCAAACATTGGAGTAAGCCGCATCATTGACCGGTTCTATAGCAAGAACCCGGAGAAATTCGTTGAAGGTATACACCGCATCGGACTTGGAACAAAGATGTATTTGCCATTTCAAGGCTCTGCTCAAGCACGTATCCGCATGCCGAAAAAGAACAAGCATGGACAATATGTTAACTGGGCGAAGACGACACTCCCTTGGATGAGCATAGGATATGAAACGCAAATACCACCGATCTACACCCTAACGTTCTACAATGCCATTGCAAACAATGGAAAAATGGTGGCACCAAGGTTCGTAAAGAGCGTAGTAAAAGACGGAGAAGTAATTAAAGAATTCCCCACCGTCGTGCTGAAAGAGAAAATATGCAAAGACAAAACCCTGAAAATCATGCAGACTATCCTATACCACGTGGTAAGTCAAGGATTGGGGAAGCATGCTGGGTCGCAGTCGTTCAAAGTGGCAGGCAAGACTGGTACGGCACAGATATCAAAAGGAAAATCTGGATATAAAAGCGGACAAACACACTATCTTGTTAGCTTTGCCGGATACTTCCCCGCTGATGCACCAAGATATAGTTGCATAGTATGCATACAGAAACCTGGACTACCTGCATCAGGAGGTCTGCAGAGCGGTGGAGTATTCCACAAGATTTCAGAAGGAATCATGGCACAAGACTTGAAGCTTTTAGCTTCAGATGCAAAGGACAACTCATCGATTCTGGTACCAGAAGTAAAGAACGGGAATATACTAGCCGCAGACTATGTACTCAACCACCTGGGAATAAAGACGAACAGCAGTTGGAGCGGTAGCTATGCCGACGGCAACCCAATATGGGGAAAGGCCGAAACAAGGCAACACGACATACAGTTCAGCAAACGACAAGAACTTCCGAAAAGCCGAATGCCTGACGTAACGGGAATGGGTGCCCGGGATGCCGTTTACTTGTTGGAGCTAATGGGAATGAAAGTGACCCTTTACGGACGCGGAAAAGTCTACGAGCAGAACATTGCCCCTGGCACATCCATAAAAAAAGGGATGAGATGTACTATAAAATTAAGAAACTAAAAAACGAAAAGACATACGATGATGACATTACAATCAATCTTGAAGGACATAAAACCGCTGAACTTGACAGGCAGCACCGATATTGAAATAACAGGAGTAAACATAGATTCCCGACGCATCGCTGAAGGTCATCTATTCATAGCACTGCGCGGTACACAAGTTGATGGACACAAATTCATCTCAAAGGCAATAGAACAAGGTGCAACTGCTATACTTTGTGAAGATATGCCAAAGGAAATTTCTGAAGGAGTGACCTATGTGCAAGTGACATCAACCGAAGATGTCGTTGGAAAGGTTGCAACTCTATTCTACGGAAACCCGTCAAAGAAACTGAAGCTGGTAGGAGTAACAGGAACTAACGGCAAGACGACTATCGCCACCTTATTATATAATATGTTCCGCAAGTTCGGCTACAAATGCGGGCTGCTTTCCACAGTGTGCAACTACATCGAGGATGTGGCCATTCCTGCCGACCATACTACACCAGATCCAATTGAACTGAACCGTCTGCTCAGTGAAATGGTTGAAGCAGGATGCCAATATGCTTTCATGGAATGTAGCTCTCATGCCATTGCACAAAAGCGTATCGGAGGGCTTTACTTCGCTGGAGGAATATTTACCAACCTTACACGCGACCATCTTGACTACCACAAGACATTCGAAAACTACCGCAACGCGAAAAAAGCCTTCTTCGACATGTTGCCAAAAACAGCTTTCGCTGTAACAAACGCAGACGACAAGAACGGCATGGTTATGGTACAAAACACAAAAGCAACTGTCAAGACATACTCAACGCGTTCAATGGCCGATTTCAAGGCCCGCATCCTTGAATGTCATTTCGGAGGAATGTATCTAGAAATAGACGGAAAGGAAGTTGGTGTTCAGTTCATCGGGAAATTTAACGTAAGCAACTTACTTGCCGTTTACGGAGCTGCCGTTATGCTCGGCAAGAAGCCTGAAAACATTCTCTTGGTAATGAGTACGCTGAAAAGCGTCAACGGTCGTCTTGATCCTATCAGATCTGAAAAGGGATACACAGCTATCGTTGACTACGCCCATACACCTGACGCCCTTGAGAATGTTCTCAATGCCATTCACGAAGTGCTTGACGGCAAAGGAAAGGTTATTACCGTTTGTGGTGCAGGCGGCAACCGCGACAAAGGAAAACGGCCGCTTATGGCTCAAGAAGCCGTTAAGCAGAGCGATCGCGTTATAATAACGAGCGACAACCCCAGATTCGAAGAACCACAGGAAATTATAAACGACATGCTTGCCGGACTTGATCAACAACAAATGAAGAAGGTGATAAGCATCGTTGACCGCCGTGAAGCCATACGCACGGCATGCATGATGGCACAGAAAGGCGACGTAATACTTGTGGCAGGAAAAGGACATGAAGACTATCAAGAAGTAAAAGGCGTAAAACATCACTTCGACGACAAAGAAGTGATTCGTGAAGCAATGGCATTGTAGCGCAGAAAGGAAAATTAACCAAAAGAAAACGTACTGATATGCTATATTATCTTTTCAGATTTCTAGAGCAATTCGGCATCCCTGGAACACACATGTGGGGATATATCTCGTTCCGTGCCCTTCTAGCTCTAATCCTTTCGCTAATAATCTCGGCATGGTTTGGCGAAAAGTTTATCAAATTTCTCAAAAAGAAGCAGATTACCGAAACACAACGTGACGTAAAAATAGATCCGTTCGGCGTAAACAAAGTAGGAGTCCCTTCTATGGGTGGGATTATCATTATCGTTGCGATACTTGTGCCTGTACTTCTGCTAGGACGTATGAGGAATATTTACCTCATATTGATGATTGTTACCACCGTTTGGCTAGGCTTCCTTGGCGGTATGGACGACTATATAAAGATTTTCCGCCACAATAAGGAGGGCTTGCCGGGGAAATTCAAAATCGTGGGCCAAATAAGCATCGGACTCATCGTGGGACTTATACTATGGCTAAGCCCCGATGCAAAGATAAACGAGAATGTTTCGATAAAGAAAGAGAACGCCACGGAAATTGTAGTCAAGCACAAGACTCAGTCGGTAAAGTCTCTCAAGACAACAATCCCCTTCGTCAAGAACCATAATCTTGACTACTCAAGCATAATGTCGTTCTGTGGGAAATACAAGACTGCCGCAGGATGGATTCTTTTTGTCATTATGACGATTTTTGTCGTGACAGCAGTATCAAACGGCGCCAACCTTAACGATGGGATGGACGGCATGTGTGCCGGTAATTCCGCCATAATAGGTGTTGCACTCGGAATATTAGCGTATGTAAGTAGCCACATAGAATACGCTGCCTACCTGAACATCATGTACATCCCGGGGTCACAGGAGCTTGTTGTGTTCTTGTGTGCTTTCGTAGGTGCACTGATTGGTTTTCTTTGGTACAACTCTTATCCGGCCCAAGTGTTCATGGGAGATACTGGTTCACTGACTATCGGAGGGATAATTGGTGTATGCGCTGTGATAATCCACAAAGAACTTATGCTACCCATATTATGCGGCATTTTCTTCGTGGAGAGTCTTAGTGTAATATTTCAGGTCTATTATGCAAAAATGGGAACTCGCCGCGGCATTAAGCAGCGTCTGATTAAACGTGCTCCGCTTCACGACACATTCCGAACCACTGACGACAAACTTGATCCGGAAACGAAATATCTCTTCAAAAAGCCACATACGGCAATACATGAGGCAAAAATTACCATGCGTTTTCTAATAGTCACAATAATATTAGCCGCATTGACGATAATTACCTTAAAGATGAGATAAAAAAAAAGCGACAATAATAAATATACAGAAAGGCAGGAAATACGATATAAGCCTGCAAAGATAAGAACAGGAATAAGATATGAAAAAGAGAATTGTTGTACTCGGAGCTGGAGAGAGCGGTGTTGGAGCAGCTGTCTTGGCAAAGGAAAAAGGTTTCAACGTATTCGTTTCCGACATGTCTGCCATCAAAGAAAAATACAAGAAGCTCCTTGACTCTCACGGAATAGAATGGGAGGAAGGGCATCATACGGAAGAGAAGATTATCAATGCCGACGAGATTATAAAAAGTCCGGGCATTCCTGACGAAGCTCCGATGGTAAGAAAGTGTATCGAAAAAGGAATACACATTATCAGCGAAATAGAGTTTGCCGGAAGATACACCGATGCAAAAATGATTTGCATAACAGGTAGCAACGGTAAGACGACAACAACATCGCTCATCTATCACATTTTCAAGAATGCAGGATACGATGTTGGACTGGCTGGCAACATAGGGAAAAGTTTGGCTCTACAGGTGGCAGAAGACAAGCACGAATATTACGTGATTGAACTCAGTTCCTTCCAACTTGACAACATGTATGACTTCCGCGCCAATATTGCCATTCTGCTTAATATAACTCCAGACCACTTGGATAGATACGGCTTCTGCATGCAGAATTACGTGGATGCCAAGATGCGTATAATCAGGAATCAGACAGCTGACGATGCTTTCATTTATTGGAATGACGACCCGGTTATAAAAAAAGAGCTAGATAAATATGACATTAAAGCTGTGCAATGCCCATTTTCAGAACAGAAAGAAAATGATTCAATCGGCTACATTGAGAACGGACAATACAAAATACAATACCCTACCCCGTTCAATCTGGAGCAAGACGAACTGAGCCTTACAGGGAAGCATAATATATACAATTCTCTTGCAGCTGGCATAGCTGCAAACATAGCTGGAATAAAGAAAGAGGACATTAAGAAGAGCCTAAGCGATTTCCCTGGCGTTGAACATCGTTTAGAAAAAGTAGCAACGGTAGGAGGCATTCTCTATGTGAACGACTCCAAGGCAACCAACGTGGATGCTTGTTGGTATGCACTTGAAAGTATGAAGACTCCAACCATTCTTATTATAGGCGGCAAAGACAAAGGCAACGACTACAATGCTATAAAAGAACTGGTAAAAGAAAAATGTGCCGGCATCGTTTATCTGGGTGCTGACAACAAAAAATTACATGACAATTTCGACAATCTTGGAATTCCTGTGGCCGACACTCACAATATGAAAGATTGCGTATCAGAATGTAACAAGATGGCAAAACCTGGATACACGGTTCTTCTAAGTCCGTGTTGCGCAAGTTTCGACCTATTCAAGAACATGGAAGACAGAGGTGAACAATTTAAATCTTTGGTAAGAAGCCTTTGATGTCTTTCGCTTACAGTCCAGTCTATTGGCTTAATCTACTTAGACAGCGACAAGGAAAAGGATTGTTATAAAGTTATGAGAGGAAAACTTAACAAATGACAGAAAAGAAAAAAACGTCTCCAAGAATAAAAGGTGACGGAGTTATATGGACTTTGTTCTGTGCTCTATGCCTTATAAGTATCGTTGAGGTGTTCAGCGCTTCAAGTAACCTGACATACTCTACTTCAAACTATTGGGGACCTGTGATAAAGCACACAGCCTTGATGCTTTTTGGTGTGGCATGTATGATTTTTACAATGAACATCAAGTGCAAATACTTCACGATAGTAACTCCATTAGCACTTCTAATTTCATTGGTGCTACTTATTCTCTGCTTTGGATTCGGTGCCATAAATGATGGTCACCGTTGGATTCCACTCCCTTTCGGACTGAATTTCCAACCATCTGAGTTTGCAAAGGGCGCCGTTATCCTCTTTGTATCATTCGTCACAGGCAGATGGCAAACAGAAAACGGGGTAGAAAAAGGTGCATTCAAGTATATTTGTGGTGTTTGCGCCCTATATCTTGCTCTTATCGGAGTGGAGAACCTATCCACAGCTATCTTGCTCGCATTTGTAGTCATCGCAATGATGTGGTTTGGCAGAATATCAAAAAGGCAGCTTGGCCAGCTACTCGGAGGACTTGCAATTATTGTTGCCATAGCCGTCTCTGCAGTCATGCTTATCGGTAGCAACGAGAAAAAAGACGAAGTCACAGATTCTCGCATGGTAATTGTTGAGAATACGAAACCCAAGGCTAAGGGGGTCTTTCATAGAATGAACGTATGGAAGAAACGTATAAACGACTTTATAAGCGGAAAAGAAATACCTGCAGAAGAATACGACCTTGAAGACAAAGCACAGGAGGGTTATTCGCAGATAGCCATAGCGTCGTCCAACATGCTAGGAAAGGGGCCAGGCAATTCTGTAGCTAGAGATTTCTTGCCACAAGCCTACTCGGATTTCATATATGCCATAATAATTGAAGAGACAGGGCTCCTCGGAGCCGCAATAGTTTGCTTCATATATATAATGCTACTATTCCGCTCTGCAAAGATAGCGAGCCAGTGCGCTTACACTTTTCCCGCTATGCTTGTGCTAGGACTAGCCTTAATGCTAAGCACCCAAGCAATGTTCAACATGGGGGTTGCGGTGGGATGGCTTCCGGTTACGGGGCAACCTCTCCCACTAATAAGTAAAGGCGGAACGTCATCAATAATGAATTGTGTGTATATCGGCATGATTATGAGCGTGAGTTGCTCAGCCAAAAAGAAAGAGTCCGTTGCAACAGACAATAATGTAGAAATCCTACAAGCACAGACAAACTAATATAAACTGAAAAACATTCCGGAATGATGGAAGAACTGAGAATTATAATTAGCGGAGGCGGAACAGGAGGACACATTTTCCCCGCTGTTTCCATAGCCAATGCAATTAAGGCGAAACGCCCAGAAGCAAAGATACTTTTCGTCGGAGCTTTGGGAAGGATGGAAATGCAGAGGGTTCCCGCTGCCGGTTACGAAATAAAAGGGCTTCCTGTGAGGGGTCTCATACGTCCGTTATGGTCGCTGAAGAACGTCGGTGTACTGTTGGATTATCTAAAGAGCAAGCACATGGCTAAGCAAATTATAAAGGAATTCAAGCCATTGGCAGCCGTAGGCGTAGGTGGATATGCAAGCGGAGCAACACTCGATGCCGCACATGCATTGGGCATTCCTAGTCTTATTCAAGAACAGAACTCCTATGCCGGGAAAACAAATAAAATGCTATCTACTAAAGTTGACAAGATATGCGTTGCTTACGATGGCATGGAACGTTTCTTCCCCGCGGAGAAAATAATGAAAACAGGAAATCCCGTAAGACAAAACATAACTTCAACTACCAAAAACTGCGAGGATGCAAGGAAGAGCCTTGGGCTCGACCCTGAGAAAAAGACTATCCTTATTGTTGGAGGGAGCCTTGGAGCACGTACTGTAAACGAAAGCGTATTGGCACACTTGGACGAAATTAAAAAATCTGGCATACAGTTCATCTGGCAAACAGGAAAGTTCTATTATCAGTCCATTATGGAACAGTTGAAAAGCCACGGTGATATGCCAATGCTAAAAGTGCTTGATTTCATCTCAGACATGGGGGCAGCCTACAAAGCAGCAGACCTTGTTATAAGCCGTGCTGGAGCAAGTAGCATATCCGAATTTTGTCTCATCGGGAAGCCCGTAATTCTTGTTCCATCACCTAACGTAGCAGAGGATCATCAGACAAAGAATGCAATGGCTTTGGTTGAAAAAGGTGCAGCTTTAATGGTGAAAGACGTGGAAGCCAAAGAGAAAGTCGTAAGACTTGCCCTTGAAACCGTGGCAGACAACAAGAAGTTGGAAAGCCTTTCCAAGAACGTGTTAACTCTCGCCCTACCCGATTCCGCAGACATCATAGCCGATGAAGTTATAAAACTTGCTGAAAGAAAATAAGTGGCAACTGATTAAATTAAAGAAAACAAAAAATGGAACTAAAAGACATCAAGTCAGTATATTTCGTTGGCGCCGGCGGCATCGGCATGAGCGCCATCGCACGTTATTTTATCCATAAAGGTCTTGTTGTGGCTGGCTACGACAAGACCCCATCGAACTTGACGAACCAACTTGAAAAAGAGGGAATGCTTATCCACTACGAGGAGAATATTGAGGAAATTCCCCACGCATGCAAGAACTCTGCCACAACACTCGTTGTTTATACTCCCGCCATTCCACAGGAACACAAGGAACTGACATTTTTCCGCGAAAACGGATTCTGTGTAGAAAAGAGAGCACAAGTGCTGGGAATGTTGACACGCACACACAAAGGTCTATGCTTTGCTGGTACACACGGCAAGACAACTACATCAACAATGTGTGCCCACATCATGCATCAGAGCGCTATTGACTGCAATGCCTTCCTTGGGGGCATATCGAAAAACTACGGAACGAACTACATCCTCAGCGAAAAAAGCGACTACGTGGTTATTGAAGCCGACGAATTTGACAAGAGTTTTCATTGGCTCCGCCCATGGATGAGCGTAATTACGTCAACAGATCCTGATCATCTTGATATTTATGGAACAAAAGAGGCCTACATTGAAAGCTTTCGCCACTACACTACACTCATTCAGCCCGGGGGCGCACTAATTATACATAAGGGACTTGAAGTGAAAGCAGCAGTGCAGGAAGGAGTAAAGGTCTATGAATATGCCCTTAACGAAGGAGATTTCCATGCAGAAAACATAAAAATAGACAATGGAGAAATTACCTTCGATTTCATCTCTCCTATAGAAAACATAAGCAACATACGTCTAGGTCAGCCGGTACCCATAAACATAGAAAATGGGGTGGCAGCGATGGCAATGGCACAGCTTAACGGATGCACACCAGAAGAACTGAAATATGGCATAAGCACATACCATGGTGTGGACCGAAGGTTCGACTTCAAGATAAAAACAGACAAACTTGTATTCATGAGCGACTATGCCCACCATCCTAAAGAGATATTCCAAAGTGCAAGAAGCATACGCGAACTTTATAAAGACAAGAAGATTACAGCCATATTCCAGCCGCACCTCTACACCAGAACACGCGACTTCTACAAGGATTTTGCCGACAGCCTGAGTTTGCTTGACAGAGTTGTATTATGCGATATCTATCCAGCACGCGAGAAACCCATACCCGGAGTAACGTCAAAGCTCATATACGACAATCTTAAACCTGGAGTTGAAAAGGAAATGATAAAGAAAGAGGACGTTATAGACTTCGTAAAAAACAATAATTTCGAAGTTCTTGTCATTCTTGGAGCAGGCGACCTCGACAACTATGTTCCGCAGATAGAAAAAATACTCCAAAAGAAAAAATAAGCCACCCATCCCTGCCAATAACAAAAAGACAGCCTTGACAGGAAAAAACGGCTACATGCCACAAAAGACAATGCATAAATATCAAAAAATCTGATGCAACCGAGATACAAGAAAATCATACTTATACTGCTCGACACGGTACTTTTCGCCTATGTCGTGGTAGCAATGGTTTCGTTCAATAAGCCGGACGAAAGCAAAAAGGTATGCTCGGAAGTTAACATCGAGATTGCCGACCAAAACGCCAACGGCTTCCTTACAGCTGCAGAAGTAAAAAAAATTCTGACAGACAACCGCATGTATCCACTAAAGAATAAAATGGCAGATATAAAGCCACGGCAGATAGAGGATTTACTCTGCCAAAGTCCATTCGTCAATACTGCCGAATGCTACAAAACACAGAACAATCATGTTTATATAAGCATTACTCAACGGTTGCCTATCATAAGGATAAAAAGCGAGAAGGGCGACGACTACTACATTGACGACAAAGGTGGCATCATGCCAAACTCAAAATATACGTCAGATCTTATAATTGCGACGGGCAATATCAGTAGGTCGTATGCAAAAAGCTATATAGTCCCTGTCGCAAATGTAATAATGGCAAACGACCTGTGGAAGAATCTGATAGAACAAATCAATGTTTTGCCAGATCTTGGCATAGAAATTGTTCCGCGTGTAGGCAACCACATCGTCTATATCGGCAGCTTGCCAATGACAAAGAACATGCGAAAAAGACAAACATTGATAGAGAATTTTATCACTCGCAAGTTAACAAGATTAGTAAAGTTCTACAAATACGGACTAAGCCAAGTGGGATGGAACAAGTATCCATACATAAGTCTTGAGTTTGACAACCAAATAATCTGCAAACGTGCCAACAAGGAAAACGAAAAACCTGTAGAAACGCAGGCTGCACCTGCACCGATACAAAAAGAAAATCAGAGTTCTACTACAGAACAACAAGAAAATCACAGCGCAAAAGCAGAGAATACTCAGCCCCAAAAGACTGATGTGGCAAAAGAAAAGGAGAAAAATAAAGAAAAAAAAGTAAAGACTGAGTCCCAAACAGAAAAGGGGAAAAACGGTGGGAGCAAAAACTCGCCCAAGAATACGACGACAAGCTCCAAGAACAAAAAGGCAAAGGCTGACAAAAATACAGGCAATGCCTCAAAAGGCAAGACAAAGAATTAGAAAACAACAAGAAAAGAAACATAAAAATAAAGACAACAAATATGCCAGCAAAGGATTTCATTGTAGCAATAGAGCTGGGTTCATCCAAACTGAGAGGAATAGCAGGAAGGAAGAACAACGACGGTAGCATTTCTGTTTATGCAACCGCCAGCGACGACTCTTCGTCTTATATAAAAAAAGGCATCGCTTATAATATTGAGAAAACGGTGCAAGGTATCACAAATGTAATAAACAAACTAAAAGGGACGTTAAACAAGGAGATTTCACAAGTTTACGTTGGGGTTGGCGGCCAGTCCATACTCAGCGTAAAGAACGAGATTACATGTAACTTGCCCAAGGATACCATCATAACGCAGCACATGGTCAACGAAATGATGGACAACAACCGCAACAAGAAATACACCGACAAAGAAATTCTTGACGTTGCGATACAAGAATACAAAGTGGGAAACGACTTACAAAACGACCCTGCAGGAATACAGACTGACCAGTTTACGGGCAACTTCTTAAACATTTTATGGAGAAAAACCTTCTACAACAAGCTAACAGACTGCTTCAATAGGGCGGGGATAAAGATAGCAGAAATGGGAATAGCACCGCTGGCACTAGCTGACATTCTGCTTGATGAGAAGAGTAAACGCGCTGGTTGCATGCTGGTTGACCTCGGGGCAGAAACAACTACTATGCTCGTTTACCACAAGAATATACTACGACACATCGCAGTAATACCTCTTGGCAGCAACAACATAACGAATGACCTCACGACACTGAAAGAAATGGATGAGTTCGCAGTGGCAGAAAGGATGAAAAAGGAATATGGAAATGCATACTACGAACAGGCTGACGAAACACAAGAATACACGATAGACTCGCAAAACAGCATTTCCTGCAAAACATTCCTGCAAGTTGTGGCAGCACGTACGAAGGAGATTGTTGAGAACGTGTGGCAGCAAGTTCCGCTGGATTACAGAGGCAAGCTAAACGGTGGTATAATCCTCACAGGAGGAGGCTCCAATCTAAAGGGGTTGGCAAAGGCTTTCCAAAGGAAAAACGAGACGGAAAACATTTCCATTGTGCAATTTATACCAGAAAGAGTTGACATTCAGAGCAAGAGCGCAAACATTCCGCACGATGGAACAATGAATACGCTGCTTGGACTTCTGAAGAAAGGCGAACTAAACTGCAATGGCGGTGAACTGGACAACGGACTATTCAAAGGCGATGGCAACGACAACGAACCTGCAAACAAAGGAGGTTTAGGCGAGACGCTGGGACAAACTGGGACAAACACCTATGGAGCTGGGACAAACACGGGTATTAGAACTCCCGAAGAAATAGCTGCTACTGCCGAACAAGAGCGCAAGCGCGACAAAGAAGAATGGGAGAAGGCAAAAGGTGACGACACAGTAGAAGCCTACAAAAGCTACCTTGAAAATTATCCAAGTGGAGTATACAGAAACGAAGCAAACGAAAGAATCACAGAACTGAGCGCACAAGCTACACCTAAAAAAGGAGGTTGGTGGGCAAAACTGCGCGATATAGGAAAGAATATCTTGACCGAGCCCGAAGAATAATTATAGACATAAGACAACAAAGGCAAGGCAATATACTTTAAAAAAGGCTTTATACAAATTCAGACTAAAAAAGAAAGATAATAATATGGCAGACGACAAGAGAATAGGCAGCTTGATAGATATTTTCGGTGAACCCGACAAGCCTAAAAGCATCATCAAAGTTATTGGTGTGGGAGGCGGAGGAGGCAACGCAGTCAACCACATGTATAAGGAAGGCATACACGATGTGAACTTCGTTCTCTGCAACACCGACAGCAAAGCCCTTGAAGACTCACCCGTCCCAGTACACCTGCAACTTGGAAAGGAAGGACTTGGAGCAGGCAATAAGCCGCAAAAGGCAGAACAGGCTGCGAAAGAAAGCGAAGAAGCCATACGCAATATGCTTGACGACGGCACGAAAATGGTATTTATAACGGCAGGAATGGGCGGTGGCACAGGTACTGGAGCGGCTCCCGTAGTGGCTCACATTGCCAAAGACATGGGCATATTGACAGTAGGCATCGTAACAATACCATTCAAGTGGGAAGGAAATAAGAAAATCATACAGGCTATCAACGGAGTTGAAAAGATGGCGGAGAACGTCGACGCTATGCTTGTCATCAACAACGAACGTCTCTTCGACATCTATGGCGGACTATCTGTTGTAGACGCATTTGCAAAAGCCGACGACACACTGAGTATTGCCGCAAAGAGCATTGCAGAAATCATAACAATGCACGGAATAATAAACCTTGACTTCAATGACGTGAAGACAGTGCTCAAGGACGGAGGCGTTGCCCTTATGAGTACTGGTTATGGCGAAGGGGAAGGTCGTGTAAAGAAGGCGATAGAAGATGCGCTAAACTCTCCTTTGCTCAACGACAACGATGTTTACCACTCAAAGAAACTCCTGCTCAGCGTTTGGTTCGGCGAGGCGAAAGACGGAAGGAGCGAGCTGATGATGGAAGAGATGGATGCCATTAATAAATTCATGGAAGGGTTCAGTGATGATATTGAGACAAAATGGGGATTGAGCAAAGACCCAGAGCTTGGAGAAAAGATAAAAGTCACAATTCTCGCCACTGGCTTCGGCATGAAAAGTGTTACAGACAGAACTCCGATTGTCAAAGCTCCTGAACAAACAGGAAACAGGCAGGATCAAGATGAAGCAGGCAGGATAGAAATATATTACGGGGGAACCAACGGCAGCAAAAAGCACTTCAATCCACACATTTACCTATTCAGCGACAATGATCTTGACAACGACAACCTTATCTCCATGGTTGAATCAATGCCAACCTATAAGCGAACAACCCAGCAGGTTAACGATATCAAGAATACGTCAAAGGACAATATAGCAAAAGACGGTGTTAGCAAGCCACAAACTAAAGTTTCTGGAACAATTAAGTTCTGCTAAACAATAGTCAAACAAGAAGAAAATTGTCCTAGAGCCGTTTAACGCATTCTGAAGGATTACTCAAGGTGCATCAAGGATTTGCCCACAAGAGTACAACAAGCCATACTAACGGCAAAGAAACGACATACAGAGAAGCAATAAATCAACTAACAATAAAATAAAAACAGATATGTTATACGATCAAGTAAGCAATGACATCAAAGAGGCAATGAAAGCCCGCGACAAGGTGAGGCTTGAAACACTCAGAAACATAAAGAAAGTGTTTATTGAAGCCAAGACAGCACCTGGAGCAAATGATACACTTGAAGACGCTGCCGCACTGAAAATATTGGCAAAACTTGCCAAGCAAGGCAAAGAATCTGCTGAAACATTTATCCAGCAGAACCGTCAGGATTTGGCGGATGACGAGTTAGCACAGGTGAAAGTCATTGAAGAATATCTTCCCAAGCCACTATCAGCAGAAGAAATCGAAACAGCCGTAAAAGCCATAATAGAGCAGACTGGTGCACAGAGCATAAAGGAAATGGGCAAGGTTATGGGTGTTGCCAGCAAACAAATGGCGGGCAAAGCTGACGGAAAGATGATTTCCGACATCGTGAGAAAACTTCTTGCATAAAAATTTCCACCGCCTTAAGCATATTATGCCCGCGGTTATCTGAGCGTAAAATGCGCGAAACCTTCGCTGAAACAAACGGACATCACACAAAAAAATGCAGTCTCATCTATCTGGTCAAGATAGAAAGACTGCATTTTTCGTGACATTAAATAAAATATTCCCATGAAAAAGAGAATATATAATTGTCACTATATTACCCAGTTTTTAATGTTGATTCTATTAAGTTTTAGCAATTGACTTACATACCTTATAGCTTTCGCCAAGAAAGGTTTCCTTTCATTGATGCAAATTTAAACATAACAATCAAAAACCGGAAATAGAATGACCAATTGACACCATGTTTGACAATTTATCGCAAATAATCCCGATTTAATCGGTGTGGCTATACAATTTTTGCAACATTTTTTCAAGCTCAGAAATTATAGAAAATGCAGCTACATGTTTGAATAGCTCTCACGAAACTCCGCAGGGGTCATACCATAACGTTCCTTAAACAGACGTTGGAACGTGCGGACTGTAGTAAATCCAGAAACCTTAGATATATAGTCAATAGTATGGCGACTATTCTTTTCGCGCAGTAGACGATATGCATAATCAAGCCTATAACTGTTTGTATATGCTGACAAATTGGAGAAGCCGCTATAGTCACGTATGGCACGCCCTATACGATTACGGTCAATATGAAGCGTTTCTACAAGTGTCTGCCTCTGAAAATCAGGGTCTAGATATAGTTTTCCATCAAGAATAGTGCGGTCTATCAATTCGAAGAGCTTCCTATATTCACAATTCGGATCATCTATTTCAGTAGCACTTAAGCCCTGCAGCTCACCTCTATTGTCGGATTTCTGTCCTCCTATGGCAGGCATATCTCCTTTTTCGTCTAATGACACGTTGCTTGCTTTCGAGCCAAGAAGGAGCCTTTCGTATTTTTCTTTGTACTCCATACTGCGTTCAATGGAATTCACAAGAGCCTTATTCTTTTGTGTTATACGCCTGCGTTGAGTTATCAAATGTACGATATAGACAATGGCAAAGACCATAACCAGTGTCAGTCCGCCTACTATAAGAAACATGAATTTTGCGGTGAATTGGGCTTTTTGCGTTTTCATCTGCTCATCATGCACCCTATAAAGACTTATGGTTCGCGCCATTTGGCTCATGTTCTGCCTTTTGTTCAATGTATCTTTTAGAGCCAACGCCCGGTTTAAGTACCCACAAGAAGCCTTGGTGTCTCCACGGCTTGCAGCCTCACGTGCCAAGAAATCCAACTCCTCCCCATAGCCCTCATTCAAGGTGTCACCGGCAATATCCTTGTCCAGTATTTGGAATAGTTTGCGCATCCGCTTATAATGTTTCATCTCGCCAAGCGCCGAAACAATCATTCGCTGGCAGTCAATCATGCCAGAAAGTTCAGATTTGTCAAACTCAGCAAGATATTTTTCCGCTTCTGCCATATCTCCAATCTTTGCACTGGCGTATGCCATATATGCCAACATTTGTGTACGGTAAAGACGCACGGCAAGGATGAAAGACTCTTTGTCCTTTTCCCAAGACTCCGGCTTTTCCTTTACCGTTTCTGGATTTGCCTCCATCTGGTCAAGTATCTCCACCACCCCTTTGCACACATTTACTATATCGGCATAACAGCCATCACGATCGAGTGCAGCGATTTTCAGTTTAGAAGCTATGAGATAACCATTCCTACCGTCCCATGTAGAGTTTCGGCGAAGCAGGGTCAACGCCTCATCCACCATTTTAAAGCCTTCTTTCCCGTGTCCCATAAGAACCATTCCATAGCCCACGGTTGCTTTCATCTCTTGCTCTTTCTCCTTCTCCCCGAGTTTTTTTGCCAAATCCTCTGTCTTACAAGCATATTGCAGCATATCGGCATTACTGCCAACTGCCATAGCAGAATTTGTCATCAAGGAGTATATACAATATTGAAGCATGTCGTCATCCTTGGCATCGGGCTCTTCAAGAGCCTTTTCACAGACAAACAATACAGAATCGAAGTTCGCCAACTGACGATAAACCACCATCGCATGAAGAAACGCACTTTGTCCATGACCAATCTTGCCAGAATCCAAGGCAAGAGAAATATCGCGGTCGGCATTTTCAAGTGTTGGCGTAGTGCAAAGTTTCTCATACAGCCTATTGAACGAGGCGTTTTCCTTAACCCTCGACGTGGAAACATCCCTTCCATCTCCGCAGGAAAAAAGGAATATAAAGGTAAAAGCTGCCAAAATTATCCGCTGATTCACAGACTTTACGGCTTCTCTTTTTATTCGCATATATAATGTTGGTTTAGCAGATTTGTAGTTTTCATGGTAATAAGTCGCCGCCATAGCCATGTAAAGTAGCTTTTATGGCGAGATAACGTAGAGAACAAAAGTTTCAAATTTCCCCGTTTTTATCGACATATTTATGCAAAGCATGACGAACAGAGCGCAATCCGAATTGTTCTATGTGAAGCTCATTCAATGGAAGCCAGAAACATTCGGCAGCATCATCAGCAGCTTCAAGTTTTGTTTCGTCTTCGATTTCACATCTGAAAAACATATCCAGAGTATGAACATCGAAGTCAGAATAGCGGTAAATATTGGGCATACTGAACAGATATTCGGCCTTAGTAACTTTTAGCGATGTTTCTTCGTTCACCTCCCGGCTGATACTCTCCTCCGCCGTTTCATTTATGTCAGAAAATCCCCCCGGCAAATCGAGTGTTCCCTTAGCCGGTTCTTTTTTTCTCCGTTCAACAAGAAGTTCTCCCGTGCCGTTCACGATGAAAGCAGCAACGGCTGCTGCAGGGTTAAGAAAGAACTCAAAGCCACAATTCTCACATGTCTTGCTTTTTTCCGTTCTTACGACAAAATGATGACTGCCGCATTTAGGACAATAAGCGAATTTGTCTAATATATGCATAACATCGGTATTAAAATTTCATGTTCCATCCTTTCCGCATGACGGCTATTACTACTTCATACAAAACGGGTGTGTAATAACTTGCAATATTACTATTTTTTGAACAAAAAAAGAACTCTCCAGCAGTGTTTCTTGCCTATCTCGTTTTTTTTTGCGAATATTGCATAAACAAAAAAGCCGAAATGCGTCTTTTCTACCTAAAGCAGAACTTGCGCACGGCCATTCTAACCAAAGAAAAAACATATTAGCAATGAACAAGTTGACCACAATCTTGACAACCGTAATTCTTTCCCTTTCAGCCGCTACCGCCACGGCGCAGAAAACATTTGACATTGATTTATGGCAAAACAGCGCGCCCAACTACAATGGCGACCCTAAGGATACCGCTCGCGTGAGAGTGTTCCTTCCGAAGGAAAATGAGAATACAGGACGTTGTGTGGTTATTTGTCCTGGTGGAGGATACTCCCACTTGTCTATGCAAAACGAGGGTTACCAATGGGCTCCCTTCTTTAACAACATGGGAATTACTGCGGTTGTTCTTAAATACCGCATGCCAAACAGAAACTGCGAAGTGCCGGCTTCAGATGCAGAGGAAGCATTGAAGCTTGTGCGCCGCAATGCTTCCGCATGGAAAATAAAGACTGACCAAGTCGGCATAATGGGCTTTTCCGCAGGCGGCCACCTTGCCTCTACAGTTGCCACACACTCAAAGGGAGAGAGCAGGCCTGACTTCCAAATTCTCTTCTATCCGGTAATAACAATGATGCCCGACATTACGCACAAAGGATCGCACGACAGCCTGCTTGGAAAGGATGCAAAGAAGAAAGACGAGAGATACTATAGCAACGATACCCAGGTGTCACGCACCACTCCACGCGCATTTATCGCATTGTGCGACGACGACCATGCTGTTCTGCCAGTCAATGGTGTTAACTACTATACTGAGCTCTATCGTCACGATGTTCCGGCCACGCTCCACGTCTTTCCCTCTGGCGGCCACGGTTTCGGCATGAAAGAATCATTCAAGTATCATAATGAAATGGAGCTTATGCTAAAGGCTTGGCTCAGGAGCTTCTAAGAAAGCTTTTTCAATTGCGCATTAGCAACAACGAAGCCCCGCGTCTATTGCTCTTTCAATGCGCTGACAAGTTCTTCAAAATTGTCTGCCACAAGTATGTGTTTGCGGTAATCGCCACGCACCATCCCCCTCTGCTGCAAATCGTCGAGCAGAGCAACAAGCGTATTCCAAAAGCCGTTGATGTTGTAAAGCACCACACGCTTGCGGTGGTAGCCGATGGTCGCAGCAGCCGCGACGGTGAATATCTCGTCAAGAGTTCCTATTCCACCAGGCAAAGCCACCACGATATCACTCTTAAGCAACATGAGGTCCTTGCGGTCACTAAGATTGTCGCAAGGTATCTCTACACTAAGATGCGGACTGACATGGCCGTTTTCTTCTATCTTTGAGGGAACGACACCTATCGTCATGCCTCCTCCATCATAAACAGCTTTGGCAACACATTCCATAAGGCCCATATCACATCCTCCAAACACGATGGAATGGCCGTTTTTTGCTATCCATTCACCAAGTTCCCTGGTTTTCTCGAAGTATATCGGCTCTATATTACTGTTAGCCGAACAGAATACTGCTATCTTCATAACTTTCTACTTTTATCAATTCTGCATGTAAAGGTAAGACTTTTAGGCGAGTTTTCGTAAATTTGCAGCGACAAAACAAATGACACGAAGATAAAAACAAGAATAAAAAAACGAACTGTCATGATGAACTGGAACACCCTTATCTCCAACAAACGTTTAGGTCAGGAAGAGCGGCACACGGAGCGGCATGACGATCGCAGCGAATTCAAGCGCGACTACGACCGCCTCATCTTTTCAGCCCCCTTCCGCCGCATGCAGAACAAAACCCAGGTGTTTCCGCTTCCGGGAAGCATATTCGTGCATAACAGACTTACCCACAGCCTTGAGGTAGCGAGCGTAGGCATGTCGCTCGGCAACGATGTTGCCACAGCAATAATGGAAAAGCGTCCAGAACTGGCAAAGACTCTATTTCCACAAATAGGAACTATAGTAAGCACGGCCTGCCTAGCACACGATATGGGCAACCCTCCCTTTGGCCATTCCGGAGAGAAAGCAATACAGACCTTCTTTTCAGAAGGAAAAGGGGCATTCCTAAAAGGTATTGTAAGCGAAGCCTTGTGGAACGACATAACGCATTTTGAAGGAAACGCCAACGTCTTCCGTTTACTTGCCCACCGTTTCAAAGGACGACGCGACGGAGGCTTTGTCATGACCTACACAACCTTGGCTAGCATTGTGAAATATCCGTTTGAGTCTTCACTGGCAGGAGGGCACGGGAAGTTCGGTTTTTTCAATACAGAAAAAGACATTTACTGCAAGATCGCCAGTGATTTAGGCATTACCCTAAAATCAAGCCACGGAGAGCCTCTTCAATATGCCCGTCACCCGCTGGTTTATCTAGTTGAAGCGGCCGACGACATCTGCTACGAGATTATGGATATAGAAGATGCCCACAAACTGAAGATTCTATCGTTTGCAGAAACAAAGGCCTTATTATTAGGATTTTTAGATGAAACCGCCAAAAAGAACATTGAAAAGCGCATTGTTGACGAGGGAATAACTGACGACAACGAGAAAGTTATCTACATGAGAGCCTGCGTTATCGGCAAACTTGAGAATGTTTGCGCACAAGCATTTATTAACAACGAGGAAGAGATACTTTCAGGAACATTTGCAGGTTGTCTTATAGACCATATCCCCGAACCACAATACTCGGCATACAAGCGTTGCACAAAGGTTTCTTTCGAAAAGATATATAAGAGCAAACCTGTTCTTGACGTGGAGCTGAGCGGTTTTAAGATTATGGAAACGCTGATGGAAATAATGACCGAAGCAGCCGTTCACCCCGACCGCTTCTACTCGCGCCAGCTGATGAGCCGCGTATCGAGCCAATACGACATTGCAAGTTCTGATCTTGAGACGCGCATCATGGCTGTCGTCGATTATATCAGCGGCATGACTGATGTTTATGCCTTGGATGTTTACCAGAAAATTAACGGCATTAGCTTACCTATAGTATAAGGCGTGTTCTATAAATGCCACGCACTACTATTAAATTTGTGCTTTAGACATTTTCTCAAGGATGTGGTCAATCCTTGAAGTCAAGCCACCCTTCACCTCCGCCTAGCAGATTGAACGTACGCCTATGGTAGGGGGTTATCCCTTCACGCCGTATGGCATCACGGTGCTTCTTTGTGGGGTATCCTTTATTGCTCAACCAGTCGTAGGCGGGATACTCTTCTGCAAGCTTGTCCATATAGTCGTCACGATATGTCTTTGCCAATATGCTGGCGGCTGCAATCGACAGGTATTTACCGTCTCCCTTCACTATTGTTTGGCATGGAAGGTCGCGGTAAGGCTTGAAGCGGTTGCCGTCAACTATTACAGCCTCCGGGCGTACTTCAAGCTTATCCAGGGCGCGGTGCATGGCAAGTATACTAGCATTGAGAATATTGATGCGGTCTATCTCCTCTGGAGTAACTATGCCCACAGCCCACGCCACGGCGTCATGCTCAATAGTTTGGCGCAACATCTTACGTCGGCGGTCAGTAAGTTTCTTTGAGTCGTTGAGTTCTCCGTTTTCATAGTTTGGTGGCAATATAACAGCAGCGGCAAACACACTGCCTGCAAGACACCCCCGCCCTGCCTCGTCGCAGCCAGCCTCAACGAGATCATTATAATAGTGTGAAAAAAGCATATCTTTACCTTATAAAACAACGGGGGCTGACACCTTACATGCCGTTTTCCCCGACAAGGGCAAAGATACGCTTTTTTTCGGATTCAGAAAAACATCAGTCTACAATCCTCTTGGTTGTTTCAACAACCCTGCCTCCGGCAAATGCCTTTACCACATAGACACCGGGCAAAAGGGCTGAAGTGTTCTTTGCCAACCGCACTTTCTTTCCGTCAACAGTATATATTTCGTAGCGAGTTACTGCCTGCTTGCTATTTTTAAGGTCATTTATTCCCGTTGTACCTGCTATATGGAAGTTTAGTTGCCTTGTCAACTCGCCCCAATTGTCGGCATCTGTTGCCTTAATGAGCAAGGAAGCCAATGGACTGGAACTTTGTCCTGCACCAACAGTAAGTATTGGTCCATTTATTGATGCAGCCATATTTCCGCTATTCTCAACTATAGAGAATGAAGGCTTGTTGTTGTACCCCGCAAAGAGCTGAGTTAGGTCTATTGAAACGTCGCCTTTTTCTATTGTGTAGTGCGGATATGCCAGCCAGTTGAGGTAATCTTCAAGATTGGTATAGCCATCGTTGTTCCAGTCTGCATTGGAATTATCCACTCCGGCTGCTTCTTCCCACCAGTCAGGCATGCCGTCGCCGTCTGTATCCCAGTTGTCAGGGCGATGTTTCTCAGTCAATCTCAGTCCGTCAAAGCCTTCGCATCCTTCGTCCTCCTCTGAGTCTATAAGCCCAGCCTTACCGCTTCGGCTGCCTTTTGTTGAAGTTGTGCCAGAAAGAGTTTCGTTCACCATTCTTTTGTCATGGGCAGTAAAGAATGGTTGGTTCGCTCCCACATCGCTAAGCACGTTCTTGTATGCCGCTCTTGCCGTTTCAACTGTTGCAAGAGGTTCGAAGAATTGCTCTGCTACGAATGGTTCCCAGTCAACGACCTGCCCGTTTGTTGCAGTATATGTATAGGTTGTCTTGTATTCATCCTCTGTCAGCGCGCCATTGTTCTTGGCTTGGCGCACATTGCCGCTGACATATGCGCTCTGAGTTCCCGTTCCTGTTCCCTCTAGCTGAAGGATGAAAGGCACAGACTGCGTTGTTGATGCGCCCATCTTATAGAAATTGCCCACGAAGTTCATTTGATGCGTTCCACCATCGGTGGCGCGTCCTCCCCAATTATACACGACATTGTTTGAAACATAGTGGTGCCCGTCATAAGCTCCGCTGCCGTCAAGACCGCCGGAAATGCTCCAGTTGCGCCCTTCATTGTGGGCTAGCAAATTATGATGGTAGGAACCGCAAGTAAGTTTCGCCGACATTTCACCGCCACCTATAGTAGCGGCAAAACCGTGACGCTTGCCAGCACTGTAGTTCGGGTGGCCCGCCTGATTGAGAGCTTCCGAGATGAGCGTGCGTTGCAGCGTTACACTTTGTGCATTGCGGCTGGAAAAAGCTTCGTCGATAGTCCAGGAAATAGAGCAATGGTCCATGATTGCATTGGTATTGCCTGCCATTCCCATTCCGTCGTTGCCTGAAAGTATTGTCTCGTCTGTCGTTCCTGCTTCTTCACCGTAGCTATATCCGTTTTTATCCTTGTTGGGGATAACACCGTTTACAAGTTTCTTGTGGCCCAAGCCCATGCGCATGAATCGCGTTATACCGTCGGTTGCCATTCCGAACGGACTGGTTCGTAGCATTATGCCGTTGCCTGGAGCTGTTTGGCCGGCAATGGTTACGTATTTGTCGGAGCAAGTCAAACGACTTTTCAGATGGATAATGCCCGAAACATCAAAGACAATGGTTCGCGGACCGCTTACTTTCTTTATTCCGTAGCGGAAGGAACCTTCAACAGGGTTAGCGTCATCACCGTTATCCTCTAGAGTCGTTACGTGGTATACCGTTCCCCCACGTCCTCCAATTGCGTATTTCCCGTATCCTTCTGCCCCGGGGAAAGCAAGATGACGCGGGCGGAAGTTCCATACTTCGCCCTGAGAAACCGTGCCATCGGCATTGCATTCATCAACGCGCCAATAGTATGTCTGCAGATTGCTAAGGTCTGAAACGGTGTAGCAAGTATCGGTTAGAGAAGCTAATTTGTCAAGTTTGTCGGGAGAAGTGCCAAAATAAAGGTAATGCGCAGTGGCCTTCTGAGCTGCAAGCCACTGCAAGACGACCTGCCCTCCGTCTGTTGCAGCATGAAAGTCGCCTGTTTCTGGATAAGGGCAGCTTGCCTGAAGCATTGTGCTCGCCGCGTCAATGATTATTCCATTAAGGTATACAAGAGTAGAGCCATATTCTTTTTCGGCCTTCGGGTCAGAAACAAATGTAATAGTAACGTCTTTCCCCTGTTCTACGCTGAATTGCGTATATGAAACGCCGGCTTTGTCGATGGAAAGGGCGTTTTCCGACTGGATTATGTCGTCTGAAACAAGAGTGCCGTCAACATAAACGTCAATAGGAGCAAGGTTCTTATAGCCGTTTATGCCATTGTGATAAGCCTGTAGAGAGTGCGTTCCTGCCGAAAGTCCTGACAATGTCAATGATATGGACATGGGCACACTTGTCTGATTGGGCGTATTGTTGTCTTCATCGGCAATAAAGGGAACTACAGCATCGCCAAGCAACTGCATGTTGGGCTTGCCTGACTTAAGGTCTCCCTTGCTCCACTGCGCACGAAGGCGCGTGGAATTGCCCGTTGCGGCAACGGTTATGGCCTTATTGTCCAAGATAATGGTTTCCGACTGAGACATATTCACTGCCCAAGGCGTCCAACCTGCCTCTGTAACCTCTGCTTCCTGACGTCCTGTCATGTTGAAATCTATCTTTTGAGCATTGCCAAGCAAAGGCAAAGCGGAAAGAAGAAAGATTATTTCTCTTCTTGTCTTTTTCATAATCTTTAGTTTTGGTTGTATAAAAGACGCCTATAAAATGTAAAAGTAACCAACTTTATTTTTACAAATTCACAATATTTTCTTTTGATGACCGCTTGAACTTGAATAAAAACCCGCACGATTATGAAGACAACCCCGCGGGGTTATTCATAAAAGCCCGTAGTGTATTCATATTATTTAACAGAAACAGTTGTATGTTTGAACTTATTGTGCAAAAACAGCCAGTATCTTTGCATCAGAAAGGAAACGGAATTCCTTTCTAAACTGAGAACATAAAGAAAGAAGTTGAACCGACAAATTATCAATGATATGGAAAAGAACATTGCATACGGAACGGAGGCTAAAGAAGAAAATGCTTTGGATATGTCAGAGTTGTTCAAGCGTTTGGGCAAATGGGCAAAGGAGCCAATTGCCATACTACGGGACTTCTACGCTGAATGTCTGGAAGAAAATATCACAATAAAAAAGACATGGCGGCTGCTTGAGGCACAGGCTGCATTTATTATGGCCATTATCCCTGCCGAAATAAGCATCGTAATGCGTGTCTTGCTGCTTGGATGGTTTGTTTCGGCTGTCCTACGCTGCAGAAGAGCAATGAAGGAATAATATTGTTTTTGCCAACATTGAAAACACTACATACGTGGCGGCAACCCCTCAAGCGCGAGGAGCTGCCGCCACAATCTCTTTTATTGCGGTGAAACCGCTCTTTTTTATAGTCCTAGTTCCTTAAGAAGTCTGTCGGCGTGCCCCCATTTATCCATAAGATATATGACATAACGTATATCAACGCCAATGCAACGGGCAAGCACACGGTCGAAATTGATATCGCTTGCAAGCGAGTCCCAGTTTCCGTCGAATGCCAATCCTATGAGGCGACCCTTGCCGTCGAACATAGGTGAACCAGAGTTACCGCCTGTAATGTCGTTGTTTGTTATGAAACAAAGCTGCATCTTGCCGGATGTCTTGTCGGCATAATGTCCGAAATCAGACACGGTCATAAGGTCTTTCATCACGGGCTCTGCATAATAATCAACAACCCTGTCGCCAACATTCATCTTCTTCACGATACTTTCTGCCGTTGTATAATATCCGGCAGGCTGGCCGCCAACGTTTACGTTCTTTACCTGACCGTAGCTCAATCTCATTGTGAAGTTTGCGTCACTGTAGTGGGGCAAGTCGCATTCCATGCGCAGTTTGGCATCGCAAAGATAACGTTCCTGCTGGGCTATTTGCGGCGACAGACTGTCATACTGCTCGCGAAGCTGGTCGTAGATGTCTTTAAGATCCATTCCATAGCATACTCCCGGGTCGTTTTTATATGCCTTCTTGTTGAAAAATATCTTTTTTCCGCTCTTCATCAGCAGCGATTTTGAATAGAGCCAGTCTACATATGCGGCATAATCGCCAGAGAAGCGTTTGTCTATCTCGGCATAGAAAGACGGCAAGTATTTTGCATCGACATGCGCGCGGTAGTTTTTCAGCAAAGCTGCCATGACATCCTTGTCGAGAGCCTCGTCCCAGTCTTTACTGTTATCGGCAAATTCAACATATTGCTTTGCGGGGGAGTTCTTCGGGCCTTTCACCTCCATACCGTTGAGCACCTTCAACGCACGGGTGTTGAACTCACTTGTACGGCGGAAGGCTTCCGTCCAGTTTGTGAGAACGTAAGAGAGTTCAAGGCGTTGCGCATAAAGTTTTTCCAACTTGCCGAAGTCTAGCTTTCCTTTAAGGTAGCCTGTGCTGTCTTGATATGCCTTGATACGATATTCAAACTCTTGTTTCTGTCTGATAAGTCCGATGGAATCAATACATTTGTTCATTCCAATGGAATTTTTCCAGTAGTTTGAGCTTGTTGCATACTTGGAGTCGTATTTAATGCGCACGGCTTCATCAGCACGCATGTGGCGGAGCATTATCTCTTGCTTCACGCCGCGCACCTGTGCCCGCGGCGCGTTTTGTGCATCGTGGCGCTCCTTTATACCGTAAGAAGAGAGATAGCGGCTTGTTGAACCGGGATATCCCACCGTCATGGCAAAGTCTCCTTCCTTATATCCGTCGAGCGACACTTGGGTCCAATGCTCTGGATGATAAGGAACATTGTCTTTAGAGTAAGCTGCCGGCCCGTTTGTCTTAGGATCGGCGTAGATTCTGAACACGGAATAGTCGCATGTCTGGCGCGGCCACATCCAGTTGTCGGTCTCTCCACCAAACTTTCCCATTGACTTTGGCACGGTAAAGACTAAACGAAGGTCGGTAAAGTCGCGGTAAGTGGTAGCATAGAATTTATTTCCTTCGTAATATGGTTTTATCTCAAGGCGTAGCGTTGAATCTTTGGCCTTGACATCCTTGGACATGGCGTTCTCTAGCGAATCTATGAAAGCCGACTGTTCGTTGATTGGCAGATTATAGAGGCCCTTAGCGGTGAGTTCGTCGGTAATGTCTTTCTGTTCAACCATGAAACTGACGAACATATCCTCGTTAGGCAGCTCTTCCTCATAGCTCTTTGCATAGAAACCGTTCAGCATATAGTCGTGTTCAACGGTGGAATGGCTGCGTATGGCTTCAAATCCGCAGTGGTGGTTAGTAAAGACTAGGCCATCGGGCGAAACAACCACACCGGAACAGTAGCCGGAAAAGTTCACTACCGACTTCATTATGGCATTGTCGCCACTATAAAGTCCGTCATAAGGCAGGCTAAAACCATAGCTCTGCATCTGCTCAAACACTGCCTGAGGCAGGTTGTAGAGGGTCCACATTCCCTCGTCGGCCGAGGCTTGCTGTCCGCAAAATGCCATCATGCCTGCTAAGAGAACTGAAGTTTTCTTGTTTATTCTCATATCATTGTCTTTGGTTTGTTCTTCTGAAATACTTGCCTATCAACGGTAAACCAGCCAATGGGAAATCCTTTTTAACGATGTAACCGACAAAAAGCAGACCTAACAGCGTGTTGACTGCTACTGCCACTGCCACGGGCAAATTACTGTTGGCTGCCGACATGCAGAAATAGAGCACAGCGGTAATCATGACGTAAACGGCAATGTCTTTGACAGGATAGTCTATGGGATATTTTTTCTGCCCCACTATATAAGAAAGCGTCATGGCGGTGGCATAACCGGCAAATCCTGCCCAAGCACAGGCGATATAACCATATTTTGGAACGAACACCACGTTAACGGCAATAAGAACCACACATCCTATACCTGAGAAATATGCCCCCCATATCGTTTTGTCTATGAGTTTATACCAAAACGACAAGTTGAAATAAACTCCCATCATTATCTCCGCCGCCATAACTATTGGCACAACACGCAAACCCTCCCAATAGTCGCGCCCAATGATGTGCCTAAGCACGTCCATATAGCCGACGACTACAAGAAAAGCAAGAAGAGTGAAGATAATGAAATACTTCATTGCCTTTGCATACGTCTCACGATTGTCTTTGTCTTTGGACTTTCCGAATACAAATGGCTCATAGGCATAACGAAAGGCTTGGGTTATCATTGCCATTATCATGGCTATCTTACTGGCAGCCCCGTAGATTCCCAGTTGGGAATGGGCATCTGCCCCTTTGTAGACATAGGGAAAAAGTATCTTGTCTGCCGTCTGGTTTAGTATTCCCGCAATGCCAAGCACAAGAATAGGCCAACTGTAGCGGAACATGCGGCGCAGAAGCTTGCCTTCGAAAGAATATTTCTGGCAAACCAGCTCCTTCCAAAAGAAGAGTGTAAGGAATGCTGAACAGAAAAGATTAAGATAAAAGGCATAGCCCGCGCCAACTGTAGGGTCGTATACGGAGGCTATGAAACCTGTGCCGCCTGTGCTGTCGTAAATGGCTGGAAGTATAGCAAAGAACGTCACGTTCAGCACTATTGCCATGAAGATATTCAACAGTTTGAGTGCGGCAAATTTTAACGGACGCTTCTTGTAACGCAGATAAGCGAAGGGGATACACTGGAAAGCGTCGATGGCTACCGTTATCGCCATCACCCAGATATACGACGGATGGTCGGCATAACCCATAAAGGAAGCTATAGGAGAGATGAAAAGCAGAACGAATATTATGAACAGCAGCGACGTGAAACCAACACTGGCAAGCGTCGTCGTATATACCGTCTGCGGGTTTTCGCCTTCTTTATTGGCGAAACGGAAAAAGGTTGTTTCCATTCCATAGGTCAAAATCACCATAAGCAATGCTGTATAGGCATAGACGTTGGTTATAACGCCGTAGCCTCCGCTTGCAGCAGAAAGCTTTGCCGTATAGAGCGGCACAAGGAGATAATTGAGGAAGCGGCCAATGATACTGCTCATTCCATATATAGCAGTGTCCTTTGCCAAACTTTTCAGTGATGCCATATCTATTGTTTTTTATCGTTTTTCAGAAGAACATGTAGCATATTGCTATGGCTGCCAGCACGCCTGCCAAGTCGGCAAGTAGTCCACAAGCCACGGCATGGCGAGTATAGCGTACGCCTACGCTGCCGAAATATACGGCAAGAATATAGAAAGTGGTGTCGGTAGACCCTTGAAAGATACAGCTAAGACGTCCTACGAAGGAGTCTGCCCCATATGTGGTCATGGCATCCACCATCATTCCGCGTGCTCCGCTTCCTGAAAGCGGCTTCATCAGCGCAGTGGGCAAGGCTCCGACGAAATCGGTATTGCCGCCAAGAGCATCAACAAGCCATTTCACCGCACCGATAAGCACGTCCATCGCACCTGAAGCGCGGAACACTCCTATGCCTACGAGTATGGCCACCAAATAAGGAATTATCCTTACGGCTGTATGAAAACCTTCTTTCGCACCCTCTATGAAGGCGTCATACACATTAACTTTCTTCCTTAGGCCAGCAAGAATGAAGCCCACTATGATTAGCATGAGTAGGATGTTTGCCACGGTAGTGCTTACTATGTTCATCTGATCTTTGTCCAGCTGACCAAATCCCCAGATTATTGCTGCAACAACTAGGCTCACTCCACCAAGAGTGCACAGCATAACTTTGTTTACAAGGTTTATTCGCTGATAAAGACTTGTAACAACAATTCCGGCAAAAGTGGAAAAGAAAGTGGCAAGCAGAATGGGGATAAAAATATCTGTCGGCTGCGCTGCACCGAGCTGCGCCCTATACACCATGATGCTTACAGGAATGAGAGTGAGCCCACTGGTGTTGAGAACGAGAAACATTATCATTGGATTGGTTGCCGTGTCCTTCTTAGGGTTAAGCTGCTGCAACTGTTCCATTGCCTTCAGGCCAAGTGGGGTTGCCGCATTGTCTAGTCCGAGCATATTAGCGGCAATATTCATGAAAATAGAGCCTGTTACGGGATGACCTTTCGGTATATCAGGAAAGAGCTTGCAGAATACTGGGGAGAGCAGACGAGCCAAAGCATTTACCATCCCGCCCTTCTCGCCTATTTTCATTATGCCTAACCATAAAGACAGCACGCCGGTCAAGCCTAGGGATATCTCGAAAGCGGTCTTTGACGAATCGAATGTTGAATTCATCATCGCGGGGAAGACTTCAAAATCGCCTGTAAAAACAAGTTTTCCCAATGCCATGACAAAAGCGACTAAAAAGAAAGCCACCCATATATAGTTCAATACCATATCTTATTCCTTTACCTTATATTATATATCCCTTACAAAGTTGCAAAGGTAACGCTTATTCTTGAACCCGTCAACCTTAAAAGGCAAAAATGCCCCCTTAGAACTCTACGTAATGTTGCAGGCGTTCCAAATCTTCTGCCGTGAACGACTTCAGGAGTTTAAGCTGCGATAAGGATTTTAATGGTCCGTGCAGACGGCGGAAGTCAACTATGTCGCGAGCTTGATAATAATTGAAATAAGGATGTTGGCGCAGTTGCGAATAGGTAAGTCTGTTTATGTTCAATCTTTTCACATGACCATCTACTAAGAAAAAGGACAACACCTGTTCTGGGAGGCCGTCTATCTCAAGTAATTGCCGCTCGGAATAAAAGCCGCCGAGCCTGTCTCTGCGCCTAACTATTGCCAAAGCATAGGCGCTACCTATACCTGGCACCTTCTTTAGCTCGGAAGTATCTGAAGAATTGAGAGAAATCTTTTCGCCAGGAAGGAGCTTTCGTGGATATTTCACCGTGTCGCGAGGTGGCTTGGCCTCTTCATTATACGATGATGCGTGCCCTTGCGATACGGAAGCATCGCCATAAAAATCGGAAGCTGCACGGTAATCGTCGCTTATTCGGATGTAAGGTCGCAGCATTTCATACTGTTTCTTTGTCAATCCGTAAAGACGCGAAAAATCCTCAGCACACCGATAAATACCTCCTGCCGCACGGTATCGGTAGATATTCCTTACCATCCACGGCTGAAGTCCTAGGCTGAGCAGTTGAGTACTGTCGGCGGTATTGGGATCAAATGGTGACAAAATAACCTTTTTCCCTTCCACATAATAATATTCTGACGGACGCTTTTCTGCTCCACCAGCTGAGTGTGAAAGAGAATCTGTAACGGGCAACGTAAAGAAAGCGGTGTTTCCGCTATTATTAGGAGAAAAGAAGACGACAACAAGCACCAATACCACAATACCTATTGCAATCATCGCAATACGGTCGCTCTTGTGGAAATAGAAGAAATCGCCCCAATTCATCTTAAAACAGCTTTTTAACTACTGAAACTCTTCAGGTAACTGATGTTTCCATGTGACAAATGGCTTCTGACGCAGGTAAGAGTTATAAAAGCGGCGGTCGCCTGTCACTTCATCCGCAATAAATTCAGGCTTTTCATAAGGCTCGTCTTCACTGGCAAGCTCAACCTCTGCCATGACAAGTCCTTCGTTATAGCCATAAAACTCATCAACCTCAAAGATATGATTGCCGCTTTTCACCAAATAACGCGTTTTGTCAATAACGCCAGGTTCGCAGAGCTTAAACAGATGCTCGGCCTCATCAAGCGTTATCTCCTTTTCAAACTCATAACGCGTCATGCCGCCTTCGTCAGAAGGCCCCTTTATCGTGAGGTAACCTTTACCGTCGCGGATACGCACACGCACTGTCCGTCCATGCGCACTACAGATATACCCCTGCATTATCCGCGACGATGAAAAAGCGAGTTTCCGGTATTCGCCGTCACGCTTGTGAACAAGGAATTTCCTTTCTATCTCTAATCCACTCATTTCCGCTTCTTTTATATTGGATCACATAAGACGCATTCTGCATTCATTGCATCATGACACCAAAAAAGCATAGAATATGAGAAGAGCCATAGCTCCCAAGCCAAGGGCTACCAACAGCCAATTGAATATTTTCGTTCCCTTTTGTGCCTGACGTTCCTGGTAACGTTCGCGGCGTACTTTTCCTTTTTGACTCATAGTATTATGTTTTTAAAGTTATATCATAGGCTTTTTCCTACTATTCTTCGTCGTTTACAGGGAATTCCATCAAGTAGGCCTTTATGAACCCGTCTATCTTTCCGTCCATAACGGCATCAACGTCTGAGGTCTGGTAGTTGGTACGGTGGTCTTTCACGCGGCGATCGTCAAATACATAACTGCGTATCTGACTGCCCCACTCTATCTTTTTCTTTCCAGCCTCTATCTTGGCTTGTGCCTCAAGGCGCTTCTTCATTGCCCGATCATACAGTTGCGACTTGAGCAGACGCATGGCATTGTTGCGATTCTCCAGCTGCTTGCGGCTTTCCGTGTTCTCAATGAGAATTTCCTCTTCCTCACCGGTATCAGGATCTACATACTGATAACGCAAACGAACTCCCGTTTCTACCTTATTGACATTCTGCCCTCCTGCGCCACCGCTGCGGAAAAGATCCCAACTTACTTTCGATGGGTCAACAAACACTTCGATGGTATCGTCTACGAGCGGCGAAACGAATACGCTCGCAAAACTTGTCATGCGTTTCCCCTGCGCATTAAATGGTGAGACACGCACAAGACGGTGTACTCCGTTCTCGCTCTTGAGATATCCATAGGCGTACTCTCCACCTTCAATCTCCATCGTAACGCTCTTTATTCCTGCCTCATCGCCTTCTTGAAGGTCACTAACAGTAACTTTATGGCCATGGGCTTCAGCCCATCGCATATACATTCGCATAAGCATCTGAGCCCAATCTTGACTCTCTGTGCCGCCAGCACCGCTGTTTATCTTCAGGACACAGTCCATAGGATCCTCTTTCTGACGCAGCATGTTCTTTAGTTCTAGATCCTCTATGGCCTTTATTGCTTTTGCGTAGTCTTCGTCAACTTCTTCTTCTGTCACCATATCGTCATGATAAAAGTCAAAGGCAAGCTCCAATTCTTCCGCCAATACGCTGACTTCCTTATAGCCAACAATCCATTTCTCTATGCCTTTCACTTTTTTCATCTGCTCCTGTGCCCTTTTGGGGTCGTCCCAAAAGTCTGGAGCTTGCGTGCGGAGCTGTTCTTCCTCAAACTCCACCTTCTTCTTATCTATATCCAAATAGCGGTGAAGGGCGGCTACGCGCTCTACCACATCCTTTAGCTGTTCCTGAGTTATCATCGTTTTTCTTTCTACAATGCACGGGGATTATACCCCACACCTATTATTTCTTTGCAGGCATCCACTGCGTAGTAAATACAGAAGCCTCACAATCTTCATAAACAAGATGTTTCTTGCCGTTACTCAGCATACATCTTCTCTATTTCCTTCCTATAGTTTTCATTTATCACCCGCCGCTTCATCTTGAGGGTATTGGTTAGTTCTCCTTTCTCCATGCTGAACGTTTCTGGCAATAGGGTGAAGCGTTTTATCTGTTCATAGTGTGCAAGCTGCTGCTGTATTGTATCTATGCGCTCCTTTATCATGGCGTTTATCTCTGAATTGCGGCAGAGTTCAGCACGATTTGCATAGCTTATGGCATGAATCTTAGCATATTCTTCAAGGAGACCATAGGATGGAATAATGAGAGCCGAAACAAATTTTCGCCTGTCTGCGATAATTGCTATCTGATCAATATACTTATCTACAAGAAGTTTGGCCTCTATCATCTGCGGCGCTATGTATTTGCCGTTAGAAGTCTTGAAAAGATCCTTTATTCTATCTTTCAGATAAAGTTCTCCCCCTTTCAGATAACCAGAATCTCCTGTCTTAAAATATCCTTCTTCGTCAAATGACTGCGCTGTAATGTCGGGGCGATTATAGTAACCCTTGGTTATGGTCGGTCCTTTGAGCCGGATTTCACCATCATCACTTATTTTTATATCTATGTTATGGATGGGACGTCCTACAGAACCTATGCTATAAGGCTGCACTCCCACGCGGTCGCAACTCACGGTGGCAAGGCTCTCTGTCAAGCCATAGCCAACCACCATATTTATTCCTATAGCATGCACGAATTCTTCCACATGAGCCGATACTGTTGCCCCTGCCGTTGGAAAGATATTTGGGTTCTCAAGACCTATTTGACTGCGCACAAGACTAAAAAGTGTCTTGTTAAACATCTTGTATTCCAAGTGCAAAGCCAATGGTGGGCGCTTGCCGCGGCTCAGATATTCTATGTTATGCTTACGTCCCACCGCAAGGGCATACAAGAACATCTTGCGTTGCACAGGTCCGGCATTGTCTATTTTCTCTTGGACGCCAGTATAAACTTTTTCCCAAAAGCGGGGAACAGAGCACATGCTCGTGGGATGCGTTTCGCGCATGGATTTCTGCACTTCGCGTGGGTCGGTGTTTACGATAAGAGTGGCACCTTCTGAGAGGCAAAGCAGCGTCCAACCTTTTTCAAAAATATGGGCATAGGGAAGAAAGTTCATTATTCGGTCGTTTTCCGTCACACTGACAGCACGATCATTGGCTTCAAGAGCCGACGTATACTGCATGTGGCTCAACATAACGCCCTTACTGTCGCCTGTTGTTCCGCTTGTATAAAGGATATTGGCCAAATCATCCATGCTCGCTTCCTTATATAACTGTTCCACTTCCGTCTGGCGCGGCAGATTTTCACCAAGCTTAAGGAAATCATCGAAGTACAATGCGTTATGGTCTTGCCCATCCATCTTAACATTTTTGTCAAAGATTATGATACGTTCCAGTGTAGGGCATAGCGACAATACGCGGTGAGCCTTGTCATACTGTTCTTGCTCTCCAACAAAAAGGTAGCGCACTTTAGCGTCGTTCATCATAAACTGAATTTGCTGCTCGCTGCTTGTGGCATAAAAAGGTATGGTTACAGCTCTTATACCCCAGGCTCCGAAGTCGCTAAACAGATATTGAACGCAATTTTGCGAGAAGATTCCGATATTTTCCTGTGGCTTTACACCGAAATTAAGCAGCGCGTTTGATACCTGCTTCACCTTGTACGAGAATTCGTTCCAAGAGTATGTTTTCCATGTATCGCCACCGAAATCCTTGTATATCAAGGCTTCTCGGTCGGCATACTTCTTTGCCTGGTCGTGAACCAAGACTGACAAATGGCTGTTTGTCTGCATAATCGTATGTTTTGGCGCGGAGACAGAAATGTTATCTCCGTTTTTATTTCATGTTTAAGGCGAGTTTTTGAACGACGTTCTTGCTTCAAGCGTCTCTTTCGCCTATGCTGCAAAGTTAATAAAGTTTTCCGTAAATCGGAAAATCATTTACTTTTTCTTCCCGTCACGTTCGGCCGTAGTGTTCGGAGCCAACAGCGACTTATATTCTTCGCGCGAACCAAGTAGGCGGCAAGCCTCTTTCACTTGTTTGTCATATTTCATATTATTCTCTATCGCTCCCGCCTGATAATAGTAATGAGCCACGATGTCGGCAGCGAGCAACTGCTTGAGAAGAACTTTGTTACGTTCAAGGTCTGTGGCAAGATTATGCTTCAGCTTTTTCTCAAGAGCCTCAAATTCTGGTTTGGCTTCTTCGTAATAGCCTTCAAATTGTGCCGTTTTTTTAAGCTGGTCAAGCACCTTGCCACTCTCTGCATCGTATTTAAAACCGCTCTCCACAACACGCTTCTTGAAGTCGGCAAAGTCTTCGTCTGTTATTTCGAAACTTCCTGCTGGTGCTATTGACGGATGGTTAGTTATGTAGTCAAGCTCATAATTAAGCATTACCTCTGTGGAATCCATACCAGAAACACTAAGATAATAGGCTATGTTTGGCATTGAATCTGGCACAACCTCTACATCAGGCTTTATACCTCCTCCATCACGTACTTCACGCCCGTTGCGGGTGTAGAAAGTCTTTGTGAGACTATCTGGCACATGCTCGGTATACCCACCGTGAGCATGTTTGTAATTTATTGCTTGGATGCAGCGATCACTTGGAATATAGTATTTTCCTGTCGTAAGTTTCAGCTGACTGTTATACGGAAGATCCACAGGAGCCTGCACAAGCCCCTTTCCATACGTCCGCGTACCCAGTATCACTGCTCTGTCAAGGTCTTGCAAACCACCTGAAGTTATCTCGCTTGCCGAAGCTGTTTCACCGTTAACCATCACAATAATCGGCATCACCGTGTCTATTGGCTCAACGGTTGTCTTGTAGTCGTGGTTCATACGCTCCATCTTTCCGCGCGTTCTCACCAATGTTATATCCTTCGGCACAAACATATTCACTATGTCCACGGCTTCTTTCACCGAGCCTCCGCCGTTACCCCTAAGGTCAAACACAAGCGATTTCATGCCCTTATGCTTAAGATCAATAAACGCCCGACGCACATCTTTGGCACATCCGTCAGTAAAACTATTGAGATAGATTATGCCTATGCTGTCTGTCAACATCCCATAATAAGGCAAATACGGCAGTGTTATTGCCCGTCGTGTTATACGCATCTGCATCTTTTTTCCCGTTGAAGGGCGCTTTATTTTCAGAACGAACGTAGTTCCTGGGTCGCCGCGCAAGTGTGAGCTGACATAAGCCGTATTCTTGTCTGTCATTACACTGTCGTCAATGCTCAGTATTATGTCGCCTTTCTGAAGTCCCGCCTCAGCCGCAGGGCTGCCTTCATACGGTTCGTCTATGACAACGCGCTTAAGTTGCATATTATAACGTATCATTGCACCTATACCTACATATTTCCCCGTGAGCATTTTCTTAAGCCTATTGACCTCAGTCTCTGGGTAATATTCCGTATACGGGTCGAGAGATCTCAACATTCCCTTTATTCCATTTCCAATAACCTCGTCAGCATCCAGCGTATCAACGTAGATCATGTCAAGATAACGATATATATCATTGAACACTTCTATGTTCTTTGACACCTTAAAGTTGTGGTCTTTGTCGTCTTGAGCGTTTACTGTTACCGCCATTATAACCAAAACGGCAACAGCCGCCAGCAATATTCTTTTCATTTAACTATTCTTTTTTGTCTGTTCTCTACCCGCAGACAAAGCGTCTGCAAACAATTTCCAATCTGCAAACTTACATAAAAGTTTCGATTTTACCGACTTTTGAATGCATAAATGCAAAGTCGCCTCTGTTTTTTACGTACCTTTGCCAAAGGGATACCGTTCGGTTCAAAATCCCGTCCATACATGTTTTAACGAAAACCTACAAGAATCATGTCTGTAAGAAATATACTAATTTTTCTAGGGGCGCTTTCCATTTGCGCTATAGCCCATGCGCAAGACTCTCTGCGCGAGGTGCTTATTGAAACGAACAAGGGCAACATACGTGTGGCTCTATACAATGACACACCGCTCCACCGCGACAATTTTCTAAAACTCGTAAGCTGCGGCTACTATAACGGCTGCATATTCCAACGAGTTATAAAGAATTTCATGATCCAAGCCGGCGATGAGCATTACCGCAAGCCTGCCAACGGAAAAGAAGAACACTTTGACTTGAACTACACTATACCTGCCGAAATACGTTATCCCGCACACTTCCATAAACGTGGGCAGCTATGCGCCGCACGCATGGGCGATGACGTTAATCCTGAAAAGGCTTCTGGTTCTACTGATTTCTACATTACATGGGGACGCAACTTTACCGAAAACCAAATGGAATACTACACGGAAAAGCTGCGACAGCGCGGCACTGCATACGCAATCCCCGAGGGAGAAGTCTATCTAGGGTACATAAAATATGGAGGCGTGCCCCATCTTGACAACGGATATACAATTTTTGGTGAAGTAACCGAGGGGCTGGATGTGGTAGACGCAATACAAAACGTACCAACAAACAAAGATGATAACGATCGCCCACTAGAAGATGTTGTTATCCTACGCGCTACTATATTAAAATAGGTGGAATATACGTTAAAAGGCCTCTCCTACATCCAAAAAAAAGAAAATGCGCACAAAAAACAAAAAATGTTTCAAAAAAGTTTGGAGGTTTAGCAGAAACATCCTACCTTTGCAACCGCAATTAAGCAATAAAGCTTCTGCAATGCTTCAATAGCTCAGTTGGTTAGAGCACCTGACTGTTAATCAGGGGGTCGTTGGTTCAAGCCCATCTTGAAGCGCATAAAGTCCTAAGTTTCGGCTTAGGACTTTTTTGTTTTATTGCCGAAGAAAAACAATCCTGCCGCATTAAGTTCAATAGCGTGCGGGCATAAGAATACATTCCCGCACCCAAAAGAAGATGTTCCCGCATCAAAAAGAATGCGTCTCTGCGGGCATACGACAGCATTACTACACTGCTATGTCTCTGCAAAGACGCAAGAATATTATTGCCTAAGCTTGCATATCCTGCCATACCAAAGGGCATAGCAAGACGATATAGCCTAATCTCTTCTGAAAATATCTCTAGTATAAACTTTATCCTGCACGTCCTCAAGACATGCGTCATAGCGGTTTGCAATAATGGCGTGGCTTTGTTCCTTGAACTTGTCAAGGTCGTTGACTACAAGCGAGCCGAAGAAAGTCGTTCCGTCGGCAAGTGTTGGTTCATATATCACAACCTCTGCACCCTTTGCCTTTATGCGTTTCATTATTCCCTGAATGGCGGATTGGCGGAAATTGTCAGAGTTGGATTTCATAGTAAGGCGGTACACGCCTATAATGCAGCAGTGTTCCTTTGCAGAAGAAAAGCTGTTTGACTCGGCATAGCTATAGTAACCAGCCTTGCGCAGCACGGCATCTGCAATATAATCCTTACGCGTGCGGTTACTCTCCACGATTGCTTCTATAAGATTCTCCGGCACGTCCTTGTAGTTTGCCAAGAGCTGCTTAGTGTCTTTTGGCAGACAATATCCCCCATAGCCAAAGGAAGGATTGTTGTAATGCGTTCCTATACGTGGGTCAAGCCCTACGCCCTCGATTATGGCCCGCGTGTCTAGCCCCTTCACTTCCGCATAGGTATCAAGTTCGTTGAAGTAGCTCACGCGCAGCGCAAGATACGTATTTGCAAAGAGTTTAACAGCCTCAGCTTCTTTCATCCCCATGAATAGAATGTCAATATTCTCCTTCAACGCTCCTTCTTGAAGCAGTTTGGCAAAAGTGGCAGCAGCCTCTTTCATACGACTCACGTCTGTAACGCTGTTTATAGCGTCGTTTTCTTCGGCAAACTCTGGATTATCGATTATTTTCGGGTAGCCTACGATAATGCGGCTGGGATAAAGGTTGTCATACAACGCTTTACTCTCGCGCAAAAACTCAGGAGAGAAGAGCAAATTCAGCTCTTTTACTCCCTTACGCGCATACTTAAGATACAAACTCCGTGTGTATCCCACGGGGATAGTGCTTTTTATTACCATCACAGCCTTAGGGTTTACCTCAAGAACGAGGTCTATCACCTCCTCTACGTGCGACGTGTCAAAATAGTTCTTTACGGGGTCGTAGTTGGTCGGGGCTGCAATCACCACGAAATCTGCATCTGCATAAGCCTCTCGCCCGTTGAGTGTAGCGGTTAAGTCCAGTTCTTTCTCTGTAAGATACTTCTCGATGTATTCATCTTGTATCGGTGATTCGCGTCTGTTCAGCTTTTCAACCTTCTCTGGCACTACGTCAACGGCTGCAACATGATGGTGTTGGGCAAGTAAAGTTGCGATACTTAGTCCCACGTAGCCCGTTCCGGCCACTGCTATCTTTATGTCTTTGAATTCTGTCATATAGTCTATTGTAGCTTTTTTGTCCTTCCTAATACATTATTCAAGCAACAAAATTAATGCTATCCGCACGTCTTTCCAAACCTCACCAGCTTTTTAACATTTCAACTCTGACTATTGCTGTCATCAAGAGCCTTGAAGAAAGCATCAATGTTAGCCATTGGCGTGTGCGGAGGCGTGTCGCATCCACTTGAAAGCACGAAGTTTGGATACTCCTTCATATCGGCAATCAGGTGACTTGTGTATTCGTACATCTTCTCCGGTGTGCCCTCCTTGAACATTGATACCGGGTCTACGTTTCCCATGGCAAGCGCTGTTGATGGTACATCCTTTATAACCTCGCGCATGTCGCACTTGTTTCCGAAGTGATATGCCGCAGATCCAGTGGCCACCATCGCCTTGGTGCAATGCCCTGTGTTGCCGCAGTTGTGAAGCACAACGCTGAAATTATCATCTTGAACCATGTCAACGATATACTTCACATAGTCAGAAGAGAAACGCTTGCAGTCGTCGTCAGACATTAGTCCCGCTGCAGGTTCTGCCATGACCACGCCCTGCACGCCCGTCATCTTCAGGGCTTGGCAATATTTAAGAATGAACTTTGTACACTTGCTCAACAGGCAATGTGCAGCCTCCGGGTCGGAATATATAAGCACCATAATTTCCGACATGTCGTAAAGTCTTCCGGCAAGCGAAAACGGCCCTATGCATCCGCCTAGGACAGGACGGTCGGTAATGTTCCTTGCAGAGAGGAGATTTGCCTTGAGATAAGCGGGCACACGACCTTTTCTCAGCGACGGCACTTCGAGAGCTCTTATGTCATCGGCATTGTTCAGCAGGTGTCCAACAACGGCAGGCACAGCCTCTGCTGTGAAATGTATCTCCGCCCCGAAGGCTTCGGCCTCAACGGTAAGATCCATAATCACTGTTGCTGCAGCAGTTGGATATTTCCCAGCCAAGGCTTTTATCGCTTCATAGTGTATCTGCCCGTCGCAGCATGCTTCTCTTACGCTGTGGCCTATAAGTTCAATCCCTGGATGGGTCATTACTGGCACTGCAACAATCTTGTTGTCACGGATAACGTTTGCTATCCATTCTTTCATGGATGTTTTCATAATATTGCGGTTTTTCTCGTCGTGTATTAAATATATAGGTGGAATAGTCTTCCAAGATACAGACGTGAGAAGCCGCCCTGTGTAACCTTGTCTGCCGGTGCTAGCCACTTATTTGCGCTGCTCTTCGAGTATGCGCATGAGCTCTTCCATTGTATCGGCCCTTAGCATGGCGATGCGTGTTTGGCGGAAATTAGGCACTCCCTTAAAGATTGGACTTGCAGCCAGATGCCTTCTCGTGTGCAGTATTCCGCGATATTCATCAATGCGCTCCACGTTTATTCGCAGTTGCTCCTCAAGGACATCCAGTTTCCAGTTGAAATCCATCGCCGGAGCGGGAGTTCGTCCCTCCAAGTCGTCGCGTATTTCCTTGAATATCCAAGGTCTTCCAAACGTGGCCCGCCCTATCATCACTGCATCTACGCCATATTCGTTGAACGCCCGGCGCGTTTCCTCGGGCGACGTTATGTCTCCGTTGCCTATTATGGGGATCTTTATCCTCGGATTGCGCTTCACAGCCCCAATTAGTGTCCAGTCTGCGGAGCCTGTGTACATCTGTGCACGCGTTCTGCCGTGGATTGTGAGTGCTTGTATGCCGCAATCTTGTAGCTGCTCCGCGAGGTCTGTTATAACAAGGCTTTCGCTATTCCAGCCCAACCGCGTCTTTACGGTTACGGGAGTATTAACTGCTTTCACAACGTTGCGTGTTATGTCCAGCAACAATGGGATATTCTGCAACATTCCCGCTCCGGCTCCTTTCCCCGCCACTTTTTTCACAGGGCATCCGAAGTTGATGTCTATAACATTTGGGTGGGCTTGGTCTTCCACTATTTTGGCTGCTTCAACCATTGACTCCACGTCACGCCCGTAAATCTGTATGCCCACAGGACGTTCCTCGGCGCTTATGGTAAGTTTGCTGACGGTACTCTTCACCGCCCTCACAAGAGCTTCAGCGCTTACAAACTCGGTATATACCATTGATGCCCCGTATCGTTTGCAGAGCATGCGGAAGCCGATGTCGGTAACGTCTTCCATCGGTGCGAGAAATAGCGGATGTTCACCGAACTGTATGTTTCCTATCTTCATGTAAACTTCTTTTTGTCTTGTCCGCTTGCAGGCTTGCTTATAATTAACACTGCGGACTATGCCTTATTTTATCAAGTGAAAGACTCCACCAGGCAGAGCCTTTACAACTCCTTTCATTTCGAGTTCAAACAAAGCCGCCGACACTTTATTCACAGGCATGCTCAAACTTGCGGCAATACTATTCAATTGCTGGTCATTTTCTTTCGAAAGATATTCTGCCACCGTCTGGGCATCACCGTCAACCTGCGGAAACAAGCTGCGCTCTATGCCCTGTTTGTGTGCTATGGCCAGCTTTTCGTCCGTCTGCCACATCATTGCCGCCATAAAATCCTCTGCACAAGTAATGAGATCTGCCTTTTTGTCGCGTATAAGATTGTTACATCCTTGCGAATACTTGTCGTTTATTCTTCCAGGAAAGGCAAATACGTCACGATTGTAGCCCTGTGCCATACGACAAGTAATGAGTCCGCCACCATGTTCCGCACTCTCCACGATTATAGTGGCGTCGGACATTCCTGCAACTATGCGGTTTCTCCTCACGAAGTTCACCTTGTCAGCATTTGTCTGCGTGAAATGCTCTGTGAGCAATCCGCCGTTTTCCGTCATTCTCTCAGCCGTTTCACGATGCCGAGGCGGATATAGCGTGTCAAGCCCGTGAGCTAGCACGCCAACCGTGGGTATCCCATTCTCCAATGAGCGGCGGTGAGCCATTATGTCCACACCATAAGCCAGTCCACTTACTATAAGCAGGTGCGGACACATGGACTTTATGTCCTCAACGAAGCGGCGTATGCAGTCGTCAGCATATATTGTTGCATGGCGTGTTCCCACGATGTTTATCACGCGATGGGCATTCAGATCAGCCGTTCCTTTAAAGAAGAGAACTAGCGGTGCATCGTCACATTCTGCAAGTCTTGCAGGATAGCGTGGGTCACCAATGACAATGACTTGTATGTCGTGCAGCCTTGCGTATTCCATTTCGCGGCATGCCCTTTCCTCCACAGCGGCGGTATTGTTCAACATATTGGCGAGTTTCAACGAGCAGTCGGGAACTATGTCGCGTATGTTGCTGCGGTTTTCCATTACGGCCGTGAAAGATCCTGCTTCTCTCACCAGCCGATGCATGGCAGGCAGCGAGTAGTAGCTGATTCGCGAGAGCACGAGTGCGTTGAGGATTTCCTTTGATTGGGTTGCCATTAGCTGACGTATTGTATTGTTTCCGCTCTGTTTAGTTGTTGATATATTTACTGAATGCTTCATCGTATTCAGGACTATTGGCGAGTTTTTCGTCAACTATGCACACTAGATCTATCACGCCTCGGAAACAGATCTTGTTGTCTGATGCACGATAAATATCTTGACGAAACACGTATTTCAGCCCTTCTTTACTGAGATTTAGCTTTGAGAGGAATTCATCATCGCAGCGCAAAGGTGTCTTATACTGCAGATTCATCCTTGCAACCACGGCGTCCACGCCCCGACGGTGCATTTCAGCGAAACTTAGCCCGCATTGTTTGAGAAAGAGATGGCGCGTGTGCTCTGCGTAGTGCAGGTAGTTGGCGTTATTTACTATCCCTTCAATGTCGCACTCATAGTCGCGCACTGTCATTCTTGTTTCAAAAATATAATTCATCGTCGTTGTTTGTTATAACCACAAAACACTTTCGTTTCCCATATTGAAGAGGAGATCGAGCACACTCATATTTGGCAGAAATCCGTTTCTCCCAGCATACACCTGATAATATTGGCGTAGGGTGAAGTCTGTGTCCCTGACTGGATTTTTTGGATTTATAGCCTGTCGGAAGTCATCAATGCCGGCTTGACGTGCTTCTTCCCGCGTAAGAAAATTGTCGGTCAGCCTTATATCTGGCTCTATGTCCAGCAGTTCGCACATCTTGCGGCATATTGCCATATTGAAATCGAAGAGCCTTTCCCATTTGTCACGGAAGAATGGATATATATCATCGGCATAGTATTCAAAGAAGGGCGACTCTCCGTATGCGCTCTTCAGTGCGTTCCAATGAACATGGCGCCAGTTGCCGTGGTCGCTCACCATAGCTTCCGTTCTGCCATCCTCGGTTTCTTTTGGGGTTACGGGCACGCTCAGTGTCTGCGCCCCGTTTGCGGTTGCTATTACGCATCGACTACGGTATGTCTGTTTCTGAAAGTTCTCATGATTTTCTATAAAAACCGTACCGTAGCGGTTCAGTTTCTGATACCACTGCACGGGGCCAAAGTATGTTGTTGCCAGTAATGCTGTCATTATTTTGATATGTTTCTTGATGCCAAATTTGCATTTTTCCGCCATTGGCATTCGCCTTTAGAGTGGCAAGAACCAGCGTTTGCTTCTGAAACTGCCTAGAAATGATGTGCTGTTTCCCTTTGAATAAACTACCATTACGACGCGACCTATAATATGACTCTCGGGCACGAAGCCATAGAAGCGCGAGTCTGCCACGGTATCACCACTGGCGGCAGTCATCCAATAGTAGTTCTGCGAGAAGTAGGCATAGTGGGTTTCCTTTCCGTCAACATACAGTTTTCCATTGCGTATGTCGGCTTGACGATGTTCGTGTATGCGGTATGTATTGCACAGGAGCTTTATGTTCCACGGCTTTACCTCCACCATTCGGCATTTTCGTGGCGGTATCACGGGCAGTCTGCCCACGAAAGCGGTGTCGCCCGGGCCGGCTGCACAGAATGCTGCGCACACGGGTCGGCGGCCAATGGCGTGGAGCGTGTCAAGTGGATAGTTGAATGCCACAAGTTCTCCTTTGCCTACAGGTTTAGCGAACCAGCGGATATAGGCAAAACGTCCGTAGCCCCCCGTGCGCAATCCGTAGTTCCACCTATTCACAAGCACCCTGTCACCGCCCACGAGCCAGGGCTTTATGCCTGACTGCGGCACGGTGTATATGGTGAACGCCACGCTGCGGAAGAGCAGCATGAGCAGCACGGAGGCTGCCAAGGCGACTATGAACTTAATGAGACTGCGCATCCCGAGTGATACAGATTGTGGGATTGTGTTTCGTTTATTACTTGATGTTATCTACAATTCTGAACAGTCGGCTCCAGCGTATGCCTGAGAAGCCATGACGGTCAGGGTCGCTTGACCACCATATGAATATGGGCTTACCCACGATATGGTCTTCGGGAACGAATCCCCAGTAGCGGGAATCAGCCGAGTTGTGGCGGTTGTCTCCCATCATCCAATAGTAATCCATCTTGAAAGTGTAGCGGTCTGTCTGCTTTCCGTTAATGTAAATCTTTCCGCCCTTCACCTCAAGCGTGTTATGCTCGTAGGAACGTATCGGACGTTCATAGAGAGCGATGTTGTTCATGTCAAGTTTAACGGTTGCCCCCTTCTTCGGTATCCATACGGGACCGTAGTTGTCGCGTGTCCAGCCCGTAATGGCATTAAGCGGATAAAGCAGGTCGTTCTTCACCTCTGGTGCGAGTTCAACTTTCTTTGCGAGCTGAGGATTTGCCGCCAGCGCCTTTGCCGCGCGGCGTGTCAGCGGCATATATCCGTTTTGGTTCAAGCTTGTAAGGTCTTCCATGCTTATTCCGAGTTCCTTTGTAACGTCGTCTGTCAGCGGTTGGCTGAGTTCCACATGGTATGCGTACTGCACGTTGTCTGGCTCCTTATTGGGTTTTCCGTCAAGGTAAACGATGCGGTTCTTTATCTGCAGCGTCTGTCCGGGCAGACCAACACAGCGTTTTACGTAATTCTCGCGGCGATCGGTTGGACGCGACATTATTTTTCCGAACTGCTGGGGTGTCTGCTCAACATATGTCCGCCCCGTTTGGTAGACGCGGGCAAAGTAGTCATACCTTTGTTGTGGCGTCATTGTGGTGAAGTCCACCGGCTCGTTTGCCAGCAACTGGTAGCCCGTAGCATAGCAAATGTCGCGATAGAAGTCGGCGTTTTGGTAGTTTTTCACGATAGTGTCGCCTGCAGGATAGTTGAACACCACGATATCATTGAGCTTAACCTTGCCCAGTCCTTTCACGCGGCGGTAGTCCCAATGCGGCCACTCTATATATGAGTTTGCATCAATCACGGGCAACGTATGCTGAGTGAGGGGCATGGTGAGCGGTGTTTCAGGAATGCGTGGTCCATAGCTCACTTTCGAAACGAAGAGGTAGTCGCCCGTGAGGAGCGATTTCTCGAGAGATGACGATGGAATGACGTAGTTCTGGAAGAAGAACTGGTTGATGAAATATACGGCCACGAGGGCAAAGACTAAGGCATCTACCCATGACATTATGAAACGCGTGGGCCCTTCGGCATCTTTCCACCATTGCCACTTTATTTTCTTTGAGATATAAACGTCGTAGATGAAGGGCACGACCACGAGCCCGAGCCAACTTTTCAGCCATACGAGGAAAAGCAGATAAAGCACGAGCACAATGATGAACTTTGCCCACTGCTTCTTCATGTTTAATGTGTTTTTTTGCTTTGTTGCCATTTTTCTTTTAGCCTTCTATTTTTGTTCCGCCAGCAACGGTTCCCACTGTGGAGTGTTGCCAGCGGCGTTTCTTTCAGAACTTGAACATGTCGCTGATTGTCAGCAGTCCGCTGTGTTCCTTTGTAAACTCTGCCGCAAGCACTGCTCCCAGTGCGAAGCCTCGACGCGAATGTGCGTCGTGGGTAATTGTTATGCTGTCCGCCTCGCTGTCATAAGTCACGGTGTGTATGCCTGGCACCTCATCGCGACGCACACTTTCTATTGCGATCTCGTTTGGAGCACAAGCGTTTGAACCTTCCACTGTGCCGTCGGCAAGACGCTGAACGCCCTTCACCCACGAGGTCTTGCGCCCTAGTTCACCGATGATATCCTCTGCCAGGGTTATCGCTGTACCGCTCGGGGCATCAAGTTTGTGTACGTGATGTGTCTCCTCCATGCGCACGTCATACTGTGGAAAGCCGTCCATTATCTTTGCCAGGTAGCGGTTTACTGCTGAGAAGACCGCCACACCGATAGAGAAGTTGGAAGCCCAGAAAAGTGTTTGCCCACCCTCGGGAGAACACATGCGGCGCACTTCATCGCCATGGTCTTTCATCCAACCGGTGGAACCCGACACTACCTTCACGTTATGGCTGAAGGCACGCAAGTAGTTTCCATAGGCAGCCGTTGGAGAAGTGAACTCTATAGCCACATCAGCGCTGCGGAAAGCCTCACTGTCGAAGTCTTGCTGATTGTCAACATCTATGATGCTCACAATTTCATGGCCGCGGTCTAGGGCAATCTGTTCTATCATCTTGCCCATCTTGCCGTAGCCTATCAATGCTATTTTCATAACAGAATACGTATTTTTTGTTTATATTTAATTTCTCTGTCTGTGCGCCTTTATCACCCGTATAACGTTGTTGCGACAGCGCATATCAATTTGCAAATATACTGCTTTTAAAGCTTTTCCGGCCCCTAAGCAATGATAATTTTATATAAAAGAGGTATATCGCAATATTCAAAACTTCGCCAAACGGCATGAGCTCCGCCACGCCGCACCTAGTTACGCCACAGCATAACCAATAGAAAAGCTTACAATTATATAACATTAGTTAATACTTGAGACACATAAATTTAACACATAAATAATGATTATTCTCAATAAAAAAACATCATTTTCACGCCTTTCACGACCTTTACCACACTAAATACGCAATAAAACTACCGCCAAAAACACCATATAACCGTTCTAAACATACACAAACATACGTCTATATCACATTAAAGCCGCACGTTTAGACAACTAACCCCGCACGTTTAGATAACAAAAGCCGTTTAAATAGCGGATATTTCCCTAAGACAAAACACATCTAAATGCGCTCTTCTCTTCTATTATCCTAGAACACAAACAATTACATAGAAACCGCGATAAACGGCAAATTTACGGCCGAGCGACAAGAAATTTTCAAGGAAGCCATTTTTCACCGCAAGAAGGCAATGATTTTAACACTCTGATGTAAGTTATATGTTAACAAAATAAAAATGCACAGGCATTGAAAAAAATACTTCCTTTTTGCGGTAATAGTGTCTATTATCCACGAGTTTCTTGCAACTTTAAGCCATTTGTCTTAACTTTGCAGCCACATTATTATAATTACACTGATGAATTATTTTACACCTGTGCTCGTGGCAGCCGCCGCGTCGGGACTTCTTGCATCATGCTTCAAGGACGAAGCACCGAACTCTGAATGTGACATCCAGCAAGCCTTTGTGGAAATGGAAGGATGGGAAGAAATATTCAACAACCAGAGCGACATGAAAGTGGAAATCATGTCAAGCGACAGCATTGTGTCGTTTGACGTGAAAGACGGAGCCGACGTCTCAAAAATGTCACCACGCTTCAAGCTGACCGACGGAGCAACGATTTCGCCCGAAAGTGGCACGGAGCAAGACTTCTCTGGAAACACGCGCCGCCTATACACCGTGACAAGCGAAGACGGTGCATGGCACCGCAACTATTACGTTGCCTTCGGAGCAAAAATTCTGCCCACGGAATACCATTTCGAACAGTTTGACACTCTCTACGAATACGACAAGACTCAGGGCCAAAACGTCATGAGATATTGCCAATGGATTGACTATAGCCGCGGAAGTCAAACGAAGCAATACCGTTGTTGGGCTACGGGAAATGCAGGATTCAAGCTCTCTATGATAAACGCGCGCCCCGACGAATATCCAACCGTGCCGGATCCTGAGGGAAAGAGCGGCTACGGAGTGAAGCTCATAACGCGCTCTACGGGAATGTTCGGAGTAATGGCAAACAGACGCATCGCGGCCGGAAACCTATTCCTAGGAGTTTTCGACGTGAAACCGGCACTTACAAACACACTGGCAACGACACGCTTCGGGCTACCCTTCGACCGAAAACCATTGCGCCTTAAGGGTTTCTATAAATATACGCCGGGCGAAACATTCCAAGACAAAGACGGTAATGACATAAAAGGTAAGGTTGATCAAGGAGATATCTATGCCGTGTTCTACCGAAACCATGACAACGAAGGCAATGCCCTCGTTCTTGACGGAAACAACGTGAAGACAAGCGAATACATCATCGGCATGGCAGAACTGGGAAACGTAGAAAACGCACGCGAATGGAAAGAATTTGACATCCCATTCGTCTACTCCACTGAACCTGACTCAAAAACATTAAACTCCAACGGCTACAGTATTACCATAGTCTGCACATCCAGCAATGAAGGAGCAAGCTTCCAGGGAGCTGTAGGAAGCACGCTCTGCGTAGACGAACTGCGACTGGTTTGCGAGGGAGACGAATAATATTACGACGAGATATCAGAAGCAAGCATGACTAAAATAAAGAACATTGCCGTTGCGCTGACCGCAATGGCAACAATAAACTCAAGTGCGGCAGGCATACTCGACGGCCTGCACTACGACTTGCGCGCAGGATACAACATCGGTGGCACCGCCCCGATGGGAATGCCCGCCTCTATACGTTCCCTCGATGCCTACAGGCTCACGCCAAGCATCATGATAGGACTGGGTGTATACAAGCCGCTAACGGAACACTGGGGGCTGACAACTGGCTTGAGATTCGAAAACAAAGGCATGGATATCGATGCCACGGTAAAAAACTACCACATGAAAATTGTGCGCGGCGGGCAGGAACTTGAAGGTATGTTCACAGGAAAGAACCATTCCGAGGCGGCACAATGGATGCTCACTCTGCCGCTGCAAGCAACATACGTGTTCAGCGGAAAATGGAGAATAAAGGCCGGACCGTATTTCTCATACGTGAACACACGACAATTTAAGGGCTCTGCATACGACGGATACCTGCGTGTGGGAGATCCAACAGGAGAGAAAGTTGAACTCGGAACGGCTGATGGCGACCGCGGAACATACGATTTCTCATCCGATATGCGCAAGTTGCAATGGGGAATGATGGCAGGCGTAGACTGGCGCTTTCACCAACAATGGGGAGCTTTCGTGGAATTGTCGTGGGGATTCACAGGAATCTTCAAAAAAAGCTTCAACACTATAGAACAGACCATGTATCCTATCTACGGTACCGTGGGACTTTCTTACAGCATGTAACTAGAAATGCCGCTACAAGAAAACGGCAAAAAATCTACATAAAAAAGGAAAATCAACAAAAACAAAAAAGCAAATGAAGAAAATTTTTACTCTTATCGCTATGGCTGTAATGGCCGTAAGCGCAATGGCACAAGACTCTAAGACATACACCGATAATCTCTCGGTTACAGTGGCTGGAATGACAAACGACAGTCAGGCTTCTATAACTATAACGAAGCAGACTGAAGCAGACAAATACACGATTCAGCTCAACCAATTCTCATTCATGGGTATGCTCGTGGGCGACGTAACAATGACAGACGTTACGGGAACAACCGATGCCGAAGGCTTCACCAATTTCAGCACAACACAGGAAGCTACCATAACAAATGGTGCTGACCTTATGGAGATGCTGGGCGGAAAAGTTAACGTAAGCGTAAAAGACGGCACACGCTGCAAGGGCGACAAGTTCTACGCGCTGATTAGCCTTACCGTAAGTGGCTTCGGAGATATAAACGCCACATTCGGTGACAACAATTTCAGCACAGAGGACGGAATAAGCAAGAACACGATAACAGAAGGTGACAAGGTGGCTGCCATATACACCCTAGGCGGACAGCGAGTAAACACCCCGGCCAGAGGCGTGAACATCATAAAGATGAAGAGCGGAAAGACCGTGAAGACCGTGAACAAATACTAATCAAAATACATTCAAACAATGAAAAAGATTCTTTCAACAATGTTCCTCGCAGCTGCAGCTATAGCGGCATCAGCCACAGACTACACCACTGCACTCAGCGTTAACGCTGGGGCTGGAACATCAGAATACCCAAACACCGTAGTCAGCATCGACGAAACGGGAAACGGCAAGTGCAAGGTTACGATTAAAAACGTATCATATAAATACTATACTCAGGAGATGCCCGTAGGAACAATCGTTATAAACGATGTTGATTTCAAGCAGGCCGGCATATACAACCTGCTCGGCTCTGTAACGGGAATAGACATCCAGGCTGGCGACGATGAGAGCATCAGCTGGCAAGGTCCTGGCTATAGCGCACTCTGCGGCGGAGCCGTTCCGGCATATTTCAGCGCAGAAATACGCGGTGGCAAGCTCTACGGCAACCTGTTGCTCGACACATATCCTGCCATCAAGCGCACCCTGAAAATTACACTCGGCGACGGAACGTATACTATCGGACAGATTCCCAACTCTGGATTCGAAAACTTCCATACTGTAACTGTAAGCAGTACTTCAAGCCAGGAGCCTGATGCATGGCACTCTTTCATGTCTTCCACTGGTTTATTCGCAGCATTCGTAAACCAAACAATACATACAGCAGAGAGTAATGACGTGCGCCCCAACTCAACAGGTTCAAAGAGCGTGCTTGTAACTGCAAACGAAGCTATCATAGGCCAAATTCCTAACGGAACAATCACGACCGGACAGATGAACGCTGGTGCATTGAAAGCTGCAGAATCCGATAATAACGCATTCCTTGACTTCAGCAACGAATCGCTTGATGCCAACGGCGACCCATTCTATGCAACGGTTGACGCTAAGCCAGACGCGCTGAAACTGTGGGTTAAGTTCCAACAAGGCTCTGGCGAGCTTGCGGTAGGTTATCCCTACGCTACAGTCAGCGCAGCACTAACAGACGGAACGCGCTATCAAGAGCCTGTGAAAGAAGGCACCGAAGTGAAGAACGTGGCAGCAAGAGCACAGAACGCTCAGATAGAAAGCAAGGACGAATGGCAGGAACTAACTATTCCTTTTGACTATGACTCTTACACTTCATACGGCGTTGACGCAAAGGCTATCTTCGTTACAATATCTACAAATGCCACTCCAGGCAAGGGTAGTGCTGACGACAAGCTCTATGTAGATGACGTGGAACTGGTTTACAACGCTAAGCTCTCATCTATTAAAGTAGGAGGCAAAGAATTGGAAGGCTTCTCAACAGACAAATACTACTACGATGGTCTGAATTCCGACAAGGAGGTTGAGCTTGACGACATAGAAGTAGTAAAGGACGGCGTGGGAGCAAGCGTTTCAAAGAGCATCTCACGTAACGAGAAGACACCTGGCAAAGCTACTGTTACTGTGACTGTCGTTTCTGGAGACTGCAAGACCGTGAACCGTTATACTCTTGTCTTCAGCGAACCTGTAGCTGACGGCATCAGCTCTGTAAAGACTTCTGCTGACCTTAACGCTTCAGCACAGAAGTTCTACACGCTCAGCGGACAGCAGGTTAGCCGCATGACCAGCGGAAACGTATACATGGTAAAGACTGCCAACGGCAAGACTGTGAAGGTTGTCAAGAAGTAATTGCAACTATAACATAACTCTATAACGGCCCGGTTACGCTCCGCAAGGAACACAACCGGGCCTTTTTGCTTACTAACAAACCACACGCACGCATGACACAGGAAGAGTTCATACGCATCCACCGTAACGACGACATATGCCAACTGGCACTAAAGGCGCGGCCCGAAGGCATTGACATGGGCTATGCCGTAGAACAGATTGCCGGATGGCAAGCCGCAAGCCGCAAGCTACCAACATGGGCTGCAACAGAAGGAATTGTATTCCCCCTTCATCTGTCAATGGAACAGTGCTCGTCAGAACCAACAGCTATCTACAAACGCAGCCTTGCACTAAGGCTAACGAACGGGCATACGGAGAGCATCGCTGACCTTACGGGAGGATTTGGAGTGGATTTCTCGTACATGGCGCAAGGGTTCAAACAAGCCACATACGTGGAACGCCAAGAAAGACTTTGCGAAATAGCGCGACACAACTTTCCACGCCTTGGCCTTGAAAACGCCAAGATTGTATGCGCTGACGGAACATCCTTCCTCGAAACCATGCCACACGTACAAGTTATCTTCCTTGACCCAGCAAGGCGAGACGGAAAGGGTGAGCGCACTTTCGCCATCAGCGACTGCACGCCAAACGTGGCTTTGCTGCGCGAGAAACTGCTGGAACATGCGGAACATGTAGTGCTCAAGCTTTCGCCCATGCTCGACTGGCATAAGGCTGCCACAGATATGCGAGGGGTTAACGAAGTACACATTGTGGCTGTGAAAAATGAATGCAAGGAGTTGCTGCTTGTCCTCGGGCATGGCACGCCCGACAACATGGCAGAGCCTAAAGTATATTGTGTAGACTGCTCAACCGATGCTTCGGGAGATACTACGTTTAACACCATTGTCTTCAACACAAGTAACGAAGAAAACGCATTTAACTCAAAGGCTGACAAGTGGCAAGTTTACGGCTCAGAGAATATACAAGACGCTAAATCAAATGAAACGCAGGGCTTCACAGGAATGTTCCTATACGAGCCTAACGCTGCAGTAATGAAATCGGGATACTTCGACGAGCTTGCGATACGTTACGGCGCACGGCAAGTTGCACACAACAGTCATCTCTACCTCTCACCTACCCGACTTGATGGATTTCCAGGCAGGGAATTCGTTGTTAAGGCTGCTACTGGACTGAACAAAAAAGAACTGAAACATACCCTTGCCAACATAGCAAAGGCAAACGTGGCAGTAAGGAATTTTCCCCTTTCGGTTGCGGAATTACGGAAAAAGCTTAAACTTTCCGATGGTGGAAAGACTTACATCTTCGCAACAACACTCGCCGACGGACAGAAGATTTTGTTTATTTGCGAAAAAGTTGCAGAAGAATAAAAGAACCTTCAGAAGAGGGAATAAGACAGAAACAAAAAAGAATATACATGAAAAAGGGCTGTGCCGCAAGTTTTTATATTGCGTCACAGCCCTTACACTTAACCAAAACTAACACCTATTTATGATTCATTCATTCTTCATCAATCCTTGAAGAAAAGACAAAGCCATTAGTTTACTGCAATCTGGCGAGCATTCTTAACAACAGTCTGCTCAACTTTCGGCAAGTCTACGGTAAGCACACCATTGTTAACGCTGGCAGCAATCTTTGCCTTGTCTACGTCGTCAGGCAAAAGAAGCGTCTGCTCATACTTGCTATATGAGAACTCACGGCGCAAATAATGGCTCTTTTTGTCCTCTTCTTTCTTCTGACTCTTATTTTCAATCTTTACGTGAAGGTTACCGTCGTCGTCGATGTTCACATTGAAATCGTCTTTAGTAAGACCTGGGGCTGCAAGTTCAACAGTATAGTCCTTTTCGCTTTCCTTCACATTTATCGCCGGTGCTGTGGCGTTAACGCGTGGCATGAAGTCCGTGTCAAAGAAATCGTTAAATACTTCCGGCATCCAAAGGTTTCTGTTCATTACTGGTAACATAGTCAATACCTCCATTTTATTCTTTTGTTCTTTGTTTATCTTTGGTTTTCCGCCCTCAGGCTTTGGCTTGAAGTTTTAAGCTTCATCGCCTCACGTCATTCAGGCGTTCACTTATGCTTGTGCAACTGTTGTGCCAAGCCACTTGCTTATGCTACAAACTGACAGAAATTGCAAAACAAAGCCAAAAGAAAAGACAAATCGTCAGCAAAACTTAAAACAATTAACTATTTAAAAGTATTTGCTGACAATTTGTCAATTAAACCAATTCTCCCATGAACGATAGCGAAAGAATCAATATCATGCCCACTGGATAAACGTGGATGCTGTTTTAAGGATGTATCGCAAGAGCTTTATTCTCGGCGGCCTCCATTATCTCACGCTCACCGGGTCCCTTGTCGTTTATGCCACAAAGGTGCAAGATGCCGTGGATTATGACACGGCGAAGCTCGTCATCGTAGCTTTTGCCAAAGAGTTCCGCATTGGAGCGCACGGTGTCAAGAGATATAACTATATCTCCGTTAACGATATCATCTTCGTCGTAATCAAAAGTTATCACGTCGGTGTAGTAATCGTGGCCTAGATACTCGCGGTTAACCTCAAGTATTTTCTCGTCATCAACAAACATGTAACCGATATCGCCCACCTTGCGCCCATAGCTAGCGCAGACAGCCTTTATCCATGCCGTTGTTTCACGTTTCTTTATTTTGGGCATCTTTATGCCTTCATTGTTGTATGTTATCATAACACTTGATGTTTTCTACATTATTTATATTTGTAAACCACTCCCAAGCAAGGACATCCACGTCGCTTACAGAGGCCTGTTAGGGAAGGAACTGGGAAACATCCTTACCGAAATGTATGAGTTCTCTTACCAGACTTGAGCTTATGCTCTCCATTCCCGGCTCCGCATAAAGGAGCACCGTTTCTATACCAGTAAGACGGCGGTTGATGTCAGCTTGTTCACGTTCATATTCAAAGTCTTTCACGCTGCGCACACCTTTTATTATATAGTGTGCTCCCATACGGCGTGCAAAGTCTATCGTGAGATCATCGTATTGCTTCACCTCAACACTAGGCTCATTGCTATATATGCGGCAGATCTGTTCTACGCGTTCCGCCGTCGGAGTCATATATTTCTTCCGCTCATTATGCCCCACCCCTATGACAACTTTATCGAAGAGCGGCAAGACGCGTCTGACAATGGAGTCGTGACCAATGGTAAATGGGTCGAAACTGCCAACGAATATTCCTGTTCTCATATTGCAAAAGTAACACTTTCATCTGTTTGATGCAAAAAAAACATTATATGCAATATGTTTTTACCGCCTTATCAAGTTGGCATTACATAGAAATGAGGCAACATCTTGCTTATAAGCCCTTTTTTTGATATTTTTGCATTACGTTTGTCGCAAAAGAGGGCAACGGAAAGAAAAAGACATATACAATGGATACAGATTTCGACATAAGGCAAGAGGGTACGTTTTCTGCTGAAAAAGATTTTGAAAACGCATTGCGCCCTTTGCGCTTCGGAGACTTCAGCGGGCAACAGAAGGTTGTGGAAAACCTTGAAGTCTTCGTGGAAGCTGCAAAATATCGTGGCGAGCCACTCGACCATACATTGCTACATGGTCCTCCTGGACTGGGAAAAACAACACTAAGCAACATCATAGCAAATGAACTTGGCGTGGGATTCAAGATTACAAGCGGACCCGTGCTCGACAAGCCCGGAGATCTTGCTGGCATTCTCACATCGTTAGAAACCAATGATGTGTTGTTTATTGACGAGATACACCGACTGTCGCCCGTTGTCGAAGAATATCTGTATTCTGCTATGGAAGACTACCGCATTGACATCATGATAGACAAAGGACCGTCGGCACGCTCCATACAGATTGACCTTAACCCTTTCACTCTTGTTGGGGCAACGACACGCAGCGGACTGCTCACTGCTCCCTTAAGAGCCCGCTTTGGCATAAACCTACATTTGGAGTACTACGACCCTGAAACGCTCCAGCGGATACTGAAACGCTCGGCAAGCATACTAAAAGTACCCATTGATGACGATGCTGCAATGGAGATAGCACGTCGCTCACGCGGCACGCCACGTATAGCAAATGCGTTGCTACGCCGTGTAAGGGACTTCGCACAGGTTCGCGGAACAGGAAGAATTGATACGAAGATATCGCACGTTGCTCTTACTGCACTTAACATTGACCAATATGGATTGGATGAGATTGACAACAAAATCCTCCTAACAATTATCGACAAGTTCAAGGGTGGTCCCGTAGGAGTGACGACAATAGCCACGGCCATAGGCGAAGATAGCGGAACAGTGGAAGAGGTCTATGAACCTTACCTCATTATGGAAGGTTTCATAAAGCGCACGCCACGCGGACGCATGGTAACGGAACTCGCATACCAACACTTCGGCCGCAACCCTTATAGCGGCAACATCATGGAGCCAACGCTTTTCTAGACAAGTGATTCTCTCCGCTTACGTGTGCGTATGACCAGTTGATATAGCGACGGCAGAACGATAAACAGGGAAAATATCACAGCCAAAGTTTCGCGTCTGCTGTCGCCTCCGAAAAGTTGCAACAGGCCGTCATCCTCATTAAGCACGGGCAAAAGACGGCTGGCAAAGAAAACAACAGAATTGTTCACACAATGGTATACTACTCCTGGCGCAATGCTTTCCGTACGCCAATACAGCCATCCAAGGAAAATTCCGGCGACAAAAGCATATGGCATTTGGGCAGGGTTTAAATGAATCAGCGCGAACAACAACGCAGACACAACAATTGCGACCCAAGGTCTATTAGCTGTAGTCAGAAGCTTGCGCAAAATAGCACCGCGAAACACCATCTCTTCAACGAAAGGGGCAAAGATACATAATGTAACAAAGCCAAAATCACTTTTCAGAAGCTCAGAAAGCTGTTCTGCGGCAATGTCTTTCATTGCGGGAAGATGTTCTTGAGCGAACATTGCCGGTATTATCATACCCAAAGAAAACAACACTGTCCATCCCAAAACCGCCCAATGATTGCCACGGAGATAGTCTTTTGTAATTGGACACCAGCCCAAACGGTAGAACAGAATGAAAAGGACTACACTATAAACGGTAGACGTCAGAATCATAACGTCGGCTCCACCATCGATGCCTGTAAAGAGTTTGTATAGAGGGGCCACGATAAAGCTTGCCGTAGCCATTACCACTATAAAAGTAAGGAAATAATAAAACACGCTCTTTGCCGTGTCTGCATTTTCTTTCTTCATAAAATTTATTGCTATTTTGCTTCCATAAATATATTTTCTACCGCTTTGCGGTCTGCCCCGAGCTGCTCTGCAAGAGCTTTCTCAGATGGGAACCGACGTTCACCACGCAAGCGCTTAACGAAAGAAACAGTGAGTTTCTTTCCATATAGGTCGCCGTTAAAGCCCAAAATGTTTGTCTCTAGCGTAGTATTGCAACCGTCAAATGTCGGACGCTTTCCGATATTTAGCATGGCAGGCAACACTAAGCCATTGTCAAGACGAGCCTCAACAGCATACACGCCATTGGCTGGAACCATTTTGCCGATACTCTGTGGATCGATATTTGCCGTAGGAAAACCTAATTCCCGACCTTTCTTTACGCCACCGACCACTGTTCCCGTCAAAGAATAGCGGTATCCTAGACACATTGCTGCCATCTCAACCTCACCCTCAGCTAAAAAAGAGCGCACAACAGACGAGCTTACGTTAACGCCATTGAGGACAAAGGCCTTAGCCTGAACGACATCAATCCCCATCTGACGGCCATATTCAACATAGTCATCAAAGCCTTCCTCACGATTATGCCCGAAACGATTGTCGTAGCCTATAACCAAACGGCGCACATGAAGCCGGTCGTGCAACACTGTTTGCATGAAATCACGCGCCGTAAGCGCAGCCATATCCTTTGTGAAAGGTAATATGTGACAACGGTCAATGCCCGTATCACTAAGTAATTTTATCTTCTCCTCTATCGTAGTGAGCATCTTCGGCTGATAGTCGGATGCTAGCACAACACGCGGATGCTGCGAGAATGTTACAACAGCCGACGCCATGTCTGCCTCGCTCGCCAAAGCCTTCACTTGGTCAATTAAATAACGGTGGCCCCGATGCACGCCATCAAAAAAACCTATCGTAGCAACGCTTGATTCTTCGTTCTTCATTATTTTATACACAACTTATTTCAAAATATCAAGCCACTCGTCGCCATGAGATACATGCAGCGTGCGGATTCCGAATTTTTCAGCCGTCTGGCAGTTTGCCAAGGAATCATCTACAAAAAGAGTCTCAGCGGGAACTGCTGCTGTCCCTTCTAGTAATGTTGTGAAGATCTGCGGATCGGGCTTCACCATGCCAAGCTTGTATGAGATAAACATCTTATCGAAATAATATTCTGGCGCATGACCACTCATGGGAAAGAAGCGTTCCACTGATTTTCCCCAGTGTACTGGATTACTATTGCTAAGAAGATATATGTTATAGCGCTCATGCAGATTTTCAATGCGGTGGAGCCGCTCCAATGGTATGCCTGTAAGCAGTTCTCCCCAAGCCTCGGCAATTTCGCTATCCGTGCCAGTACATTCCGGGGCACACGAGCGCACCTTACGGCAGAAGCCTTCCACATCAAGCGTACCAAGCTCAAGGGCAAGAAACATGTCGGTTTGCCGACATTCATCAACATAGTTTGATATTCGCTGCGCACCGATATTGTTCAACGCATCAATACATTTGTGCTTGTCCAAGTCTACGATAACACATCCAAAGTCGAACACTATGTTTTTTATTCCTTTCAGTATATCATTCATTCTTTACCTTTCCTCTTCATTTCTTAATGCTTGCAAAGTTAATAAAAAGGCACAACAAGTAGATTAGTTCTTATCCTACCATTCTTCTTTTTACGCTTATTTTGCATAAAAAAGTATTGCTGTCCGCTAAAACTTTTTTGAGCATGAAAAAGATTGGGCTGGATTCCTCGCTTGGAATTCAGCCCATTTAGTTACTTTTGTTTATTGCTA
>CAVLBD010000007.1:0-86166 GCA_963661195.1 bacterium | reverse complement strand
TTTCCACCCTACACATATTATTATATTGCGTAGTATCTTAATACTATTGCTTACTGTATATTAAAACAAATCCCCAGCCATTTAATTGACTGGGGATTTGTTTATTTTCTCTTTGAAACGTATATTGGCTTAAGCCTCGCGCTGTTTCGTTCCCATACGCGCCTCTACGACGTTAATCACATAGTCGCCAAGCTTTTCACATTCACTGACAATATCCATATACATTGTGCCAATGGCATAGGTATATTCATGGTTGTTTACATCGTTAATGTTCTGGCTCTTAAGCTGAGTACGGTAATTGTTTATCTCGTTCTCTATATTAAACGAACGATTCACATCAAGATCGTCACGCCTGCCTGAGAGCATCACATTCATCTGCGTAAGACTATCATCGGTAAGCTCAAACATCTGGTGCAGATGCTCATATTGTTGCTCTGTAAAATCTTCCTTTCCTCTAACCTTACGGTTAATTGTGCGTGCGATATTGTAGCAACTGTCACCAATACTTTCTATTTCAGATATTTCACGAAGCATGGCACGTATCTTTGCTTTTGTTTCATCACTTAAATGAGCATCGCTTACCTTATCAAGATACTTGGCAATTTCGATTTCCATGCTGTCAGAAATTCCCTCATACTTTTCTATTCTTGTGAATAGTTTGTTGAAATCAGTATCGTTCTTCGTACCCAGCAACTCGCGCACCATGGAGAACATGCGTTGTATGCGGTCAGCAAAAGACTGTATCTCCTTTCTTGCCTCAAGCACAGACAGTTCTGGCGTAGCCATAATAGAGTTTCCTCCAATGTACTTCAGGCGGAATTCCTCATCTTCGTTGTTAGCACGCGGCTTGATAATCCAGCAGACAACCTTTTCCATCTGCGGGATAAACCATATAAGTATAAACGTATTGCATACGTTGAATGCCGTGTGGAAAGCAGCTAGCACCACCGACAACTTTGCGGTGCTTATTCCTGAAGTGTCAGGGTCGTAGCCAACGAGTGAGCAAACCATATTAATAAATGGATAGAACAATAGAAGCACCCATATAACTCCGAATACATTGAATACCAAATGCCCCATTGCCGCTCTTCTTGCCTGCACATTAGCTCCTAGAGCAGCAAGATTTGCCGTTAATGTCGTTCCAATATTTTCTCCCATGACAAGAGCGATACCAAGATATATTGGCAGCACCCCACTTGAACATAGAAGCATTGTAATTGCCATCAGCGCTGCAGACGACTGCAGGATGCACGTAAGTATCGTGCCGATGAATAAGAAAACGAGAATAGTGAGATAACTGTTTACATCAAAAGATTTGAAAAAGGCTATCAAATCTTGGTTTTCGTTGAGATGCATGTCATTGCCTGTCTTACTCAAAATGGTAAGCGAAAAGAACATAAAGGCTATACCAAATAAAAAATCGCCAATATAACGATGCCTTCGCGTATAAATAAGAAGAATGGCAACCATGAAAGCCGGAAACACCACTGTCTCAAGATTTATCGATACTCCAAGGCTCATGATCCACGCCGTGAGAGTTGTACCGATATTAGCTCCCATTATCACAGAGATTGCCTGAGCCAGTGAAAGCAGTCCAGCATTGACAAACGAGACTGTCATGACTGTCGTAGCCGTTGACGACTGCACTGAAGCGGTTACGAACATACCGGTCAACAATCCGGTAAAACGGTTCTTGGTCATTGTTCCCAACACATGGCGCAGCTGCGAGCCTGCCATTTTTTGAAGAGCCTCGCTCATCACTTTCATTCCGTAGATAAGCAGGGCCAACGACCCAATGATCTTGAAAAAGAATTCAATCGACATATTTTAATGAATTTTATGATGCAATTTTGCAAGGATGTCGGAGAAAGGGAGTATCTTTACGCTATGAACCCCTAAATTCGTAAGACCAATGAAACAAGTAATACAAATTCGTTGCAAAAATAATAAAAAAGTCATAAATATAGCTATTGGCAGTTCACTTTCTGATATTTTTTTAGCCGCTGGTATTGACATGAAATATGGCCCTGTGAGCGCTAAAGTCAACAACAAAGTGGAAGGTTTAAATTATCGTGTTTACCACAACAAAGATGTGGAATTTCTGGATCTCACTTCGCCTTCGGGACAAAGAACCTACACGAGAAGCTTATTTTTAGTGCTTTGCAAAGCTGTGCATGATCTGTATCCACAAGGCAGTGTTACAATAGACATACCTGTTTCAAACGGCTACTATTGCGACATGAACATCGGCAAGCCGATAACTGAAGAAATAGCAAGCCACATACGGCAACGCATGAACGAGATCATTAGTGAAGACATACCCATTCGCCGACATGAATGCACCACAGAGGAAGCTATCGAGCGCTTCGCCTCTCTAGGAACGACATCCAAAGTGAAGTTGCTCCGCAGCACGGGAAAGCTTTACACCACGTATTACAGTATTGACGACTATGTTGACTATTACTATGGTTCCCTACTAACCAGCACTGGCAAGCTGCAGCTATTCGGTTTGGAAAAATATTATGACGGTCTGTTGCTGCGCATCCCTTCACTGAAAGATCCATCAAAACTTGGAGAATTGATACGTCAGGACAAGATGTTCGACATTTTCCGCGAACATCACAGGTGGCAGGAAATTCTCGGTCTCCGCACAATAGGTGACCTTAACGACGCTGTAGACAAAGGCTTTGCCTCCGACCTTATAAACCTTTCGGAAGCTTTACAAGAAAAGAAAATTTCGCGCATCGCTGACGAGATTGCGTCAAGAAAAGGTGTAAAGATGGTGCTTATAGCTGGTCCGTCCTCAAGCGGAAAGACGACAACGTGCAAGCGTCTCTCAATACAATTACTAACAAATGGAATCAAACCTATACCCATATCGCTTGACGACTATTTTGTTGACAGAGAAAAGACGCCCAAAGACGAGACTGGAGACTATGACTACGAGAGTCTTTACGCTCTGAACATTCCATTGCTTAACGAGCAAATGAATAATCTTTTCTGCGGCAAAGAGGTTCAGCTGCCCAAATACAATTTTCAAACTGGACACAGCGAACTTAGCGGGAAACGGCTGAAAATGGGTAGCAACGACATTCTTGTTGTGGAAGGAATACATGCACTTAATCCAGAGCTTACGGCACAGATTCCCGAGGAGCAGATCTTCCGCGTCTATGCCTCCGCTTTCACCACCATTTTACTTGATAGCCACAATTATGTACCCACGACAGACAACAGACTGCTACGCCGTATCATCCGCGACTACAAATATCGTGGGGTAAGTGCACAGGAGACTATCAGGCGATGGGCCTCCGTCAGGGCAGGAGAAAACAAATGGATATTTCCCTATCAAGAAAATGCCGATGCAATGTTCAACACCGCGATGCTATTTGAACTTGCCGTTATAAAGTCACAGGCCGAACCTCTACTTGAAACAGTACCTGAGAACGCTCCTGAATATAGCGAGGCATATCGCTTGCTGAAATTCCTTAAATACATCAAGGCGATACCTAATCGCCAAGTGCCACCCACGTCTCTCTTGCGCGAATTTCTCGGCGGAAGTTCTTTCAAATATTGAGTATTTTCTGAGTACTGCACATCCTCGTCATCATTTTATTGCACAAAATCTTTACGGAAGCCCTGCATTTATTGTGGGGTTTCCATGTTTCTAGGATGGTGTTCCAATATTTCCTCACGTAAAGTGTGCATATCTATGTGCGTATATATCTGTGTCGTGCCGATGCTCTCATGGCCTAGCATTTCCTGTATAGCGCGCAGGTTGGCACCGCCCTCCAACAGCGATGTTGCAAAAGAGTGGCGCAAGGTATGTGGACTTATGGTCTTGCGTATCCCTGCCTCGGCAGCAAGTCTCTTTACTATAGTGAAAATCATGGCTCTTGTCAAACGTGCTCCACGACGGTTAAGAAAGACGTAATCTTCTTCTCCTGGCTTTATCTTCATGTGGTTACGGTCAACGAACCAGTAATCAAGTTCTTTCAAAGCACTATCGGATATGGGAACGAGTCTTTCCTTGTCGCCTTTTCCCGTAATGCGTATAAACTTTTCGTTTTTGTAAAGGTTTGATATTTGCATGTTCACTAGTTCGCTTACCCTCAGCCCACAGGAAAAGAGTACTTCAATTATTGCCTTATTGCGTTGTCCCTCCCATTTCGTAAGATCTATGGCATCCTCCAACATATCAACCTCCTTGACTGAAAGAACATCTGGCAGATGCTCTCCTATCTTTGGCCATTCAAGAAGTTCTGTCGGGTCATCGGCAATATATCCGTCAATAAGCAGGAACTTATAAAACGCCCTTATACCACTAAGTATACGTCCAAGAGAACGCGGACTGATGCCGAGCTCTATTAGTTGTGCTGCGAAATGTTGCAGATTGTCAAGGTGTATTTCCGTAAGCGGGATATTCTCAGAAGCTGCGAAATCTGATAGCTTTTGCAAATCATCAGTATACGCCTTCAGTGTGTTTTCCGAGAAGTTCTTTGCCAGTTTCATATAGCGGCAATATTTTTTAATCAGTCCTGCATTCACAGTCTGGTTGCCAACATGTTTCGTTTGCACATCAAAAATTGGTTTATTGCCCATAAATTAGTAATTTTGCCCATGCGAAACGTAGTTTTTACCGCACGGAAGACTATCGCAAAATTACGAAGAAACCATCAAAGAAAAGAATTTATGAAGATACAAATAGTAAATGGTCCGAATCTGAATCTGCTTGGCATACGCGAACCGGGCATATACGGTAACGATTCCTTTGAAAGTTACCTGCCTAAGCTGAAAGCTCTGTATCCCGACGTGGAAATAGAATATTACCAAAGCAATGTGGAAGGAGAACTTATCAACAAGATTCAAGAGGTTGGATTCTCTGCCGACGGCATAGTTCTCAATGCGGGAGCATACACGCATACGAGCGTTGCGCTCCACGACTGCATACGTGCAATTAAAAGCCCCGTAATAGAAGTTCATATATCCAACGTCCATCAGCGCGAGGAATTCCGCCACCACTCGTTTATTTCTGCGGCCTGCAAGGGTGTCATCTGCGGATTCGGTCTCGATTCATACCGCCTTGCTGTGGAAGCGTTTGTACGGAGCGAAGAAAAAAGAAACGCCTAACACACAGCACACAATGACAGAAGAACTCGAAAATTATGTTCTCTCGCATATTGACGCAGAGGGCGACTATCTTTATCGGCTCTATCGCGCAACGAACATCCACTTGCTTCACGGTCGCATGGCAAGCGGACACCTACAGGGACGGGTGCTGAAAATGCTTGTAAGAATGGTATGCCCGAAGAACATTTTGGAGATTGGAACATTCAGCGGCTACAGTGCAATATGCCTTGCCGAAGGACTTGACGAGGGCGGCATGCTCTATACTTACGAAATCAACGACGAACAAGAGGATTTCACTCGCCCATGGATTGAGAACTCGCATGTGGCTGACAAGATTCGCTTCATGATAGGAGATGCCGTGAAGGAGGCTCCGAAACTTGGCGTGGTGTTTGACATGGTATTCATCGACGGTGACAAGCGCACGTACATTGAAGCTTACGAAACGGCACTGTCGGTTCTGCGCCCCGGAGGGTTCATCCTTGCCGACAACACGTTGTGGGACGGGCACGTTATTGACGGGAACTATTCTCACGATCGCCAAACGCAAGGTATATGCCACTTCAACGATTTCGTGGCAACTGATACTCGCGTGGAACGTGTTATCTTGCCCCTACGCGACGGTCTTACGCTGATACGCAAATTATAACATATAACAAGAAAAGGAAAGTCTCAACTGGTGACTTTCCTTTTCTTGTTATTTCATTTTCCTTTATTCAATTTCTTTCCATCAGGGCTGCTTGCCTATATAAGCAAGAATACCGCCATCGACATAAAGCACATGTCCGTTTACGAAATCACTCGCATCGGAAGCCAAGAATACAGCAGGCCCCATAAGGTCTTCTGGCGTACCCCAACGAGCAGCCGGAGTCTTGCTAACAATAAAGCTGTCGAAAGGATGACGGCTACCGTCTGGCTGACGTTCACGCAACGGAGCTGTCTGCGGTGTTGCTATATAGCCAGGACCTATACCGTTACACTGAATATTGTGCTCGCCAAACTCTGAACAAATGTTACGCGTAAGCATCTTCAAGCCACCTTTTGCTGCAGCATAGGCAGAAACTGTCTCGCGGCCAAGCTCGCTCATCATCGAGCATACGTTGATAATCTTTCCGTGACCCTTTTTAATCATTCCCGGCAACACTGCTTTCGACACGATAAAAGGAGCGTTCAAGTCTATGTCAACGACTTGACGGAAATCCTCAACAGACATCTCTGTCATAGGAATACGCTTAATGATTCCGGCGTTGTTAACAAGAATGTCAATTGTGCCAAGCTCGTTTTCTATGTCAGCAACCATCTTTTTCACCTCGTCTTCCTTAGTGACATCACAAATATAGCCTTTGGTATCAATGCCCTTTGCCTTGTAGTCGGCCAAGGCCTGATCCATGTGGTGCTGCGAACGACAGTTGAAAGCTATTTTAGCACCAGCCTGAGCGTATGCCTCAGCAATGGCAAAGCCTATGCCATAGGCTGCTCCCGTAACAAGGGCTACCTTGCCTTCAAGGGAGAATTTCTTAGAAAATGTATCCATATCAGCTTTTTATAAGATTTAAATTAACTTGTTCAAGTAGTAGAAGCTTTGAGCTCTTGGGCACAAAGTTACATAAAATATTCCACTTTAAATCCCACCTTCTCCCGTTTTTATTTCCAATAGGGGGATTTTCAAGTGTTGCCCCGCACCTGAAAGTTTCCATTCTAAAACCTTTATGACGGGATCTATAAATAGCCTTTGATGGATTTTTTGAATTTTAACCGAGCAGATTTCACTTTTGCCTGAATAAGCATAGCGGGCCATGCAACTGAAGAAGGAAGGGAAATCTGCCAGATAAAAGCAAAAAGGCCCCAAAAGCAATCTGCATAAAATAAAAAATTAACAAAGCGTGGAATTTATAGAACACGCCTTATATGAATACTGCTTGGGAGAACTGTTGAAATAAGTAAACACTTGGCTTTGATGTTTGCGGAAAAACATGTAAGTTTGCAGAAACGAAAGTCTACGCTATGGCAAACAATTCATTATGGCAGGAAGACTATTGGATTCTGCTCATGCAGCTATACATGCGCAGGCCAATGGGACTAAAGCCACTATATAGCCGGCAGATGGTGGAACTGTGCATTGAGCTGCATCTTACTCCGCAGTTCGTCTACGAAAAGATGTTCGAGCTACGCAATGCCGCCTCCGCACGGCTTAAGAAACTATGGGAACATTACGGCGAAAAACCCGCCAAACTCAAGCGCGATGCCGCACGGGTGAGAAGCATGGCTGGTTTCTCAAAAGAAAGCACTTTCTATGAAGGAGTCACCATTATTGAAACATTCGAGAAAGATTTCCGCCCGATACAAAAATGCGGAAACATTATGCCTGTAATGCTGATACTTATTCTTGATCTTTATTTCCGCCTCGTGCCAGCAACAATGAACGAGAACACACCTGAACTTCAAGAACTTGCACGGACAATGAGGATAAAAGCTACCGATATCTTAAAAGTAATGGACGTTTACCAAATTCTTGACCCCTATCTTAACCGCGATGAGATAATGATAACACCACTACTGAAGCCTTGCCAGCAAGTATGGCGACGATACGGAAATGGGGATATAGGGGAACTAGTAGCACAGGCTGCACAGATGAAACAATATTTCGAATAGAGAAAAGGGTTTTTTCGGCAAAACATTGCAACTTAGTCAGATAAGTATTAACTTTGCACGCTTAAACACGCCGGCAGCCTATTGACGGCGACAGAACATACATATTTTATCCAAACAAACCATTATGTCATATCTATTCACATCCGAATCAGTTTCTGAGGGGCATCCTGACAAAGTGTCTGACCAGATTTCAGACGCACTTCTCGACCAGTTCCTCGCATACGACCCCAAAGCGCATTGCGCGATAGAGACATTCTGTACCACCGGACAGGTGGTTATCATGGGCGAAGTCAGTTCAAACGAATACGTTGACCTGCAAACAATAGCCCGCAAGACAATAAAAAAGATTGGATACACCAAGTCGGAATACCAGTTCGACGGAGACTCCTGCGGAGTGCTCACGGCCATACATGAGCAGAGCGACGACATCGACAGAGGCGTAAGCCGCGAACAGGACATCGACCAAGGAGCAGGCGACCAAGGAATGATGTTCGGATATGCCACGAACGAAACAGACAACTACATGCCTGTATCACTTGACTTGGCACAACTTATCATGCATACACTCGCAGACATCCGCAAGGAAGGAAAGCAAATGACATATCTGCGCCCTGACTCCAAGAGCCAAGTCACTGTAGAATATTCTGATGACAACATCCCACAGCGCATTGACACAATTGTAGTATCAACGCAACACGACAATTTCGCAAAGAAAGCCGATGGGTCTGACGACGACGAAGCAATGCTAAAGCAGATACGTGAAGACGTGATAAACATACTTATCCCACGCGTAAAGGCACAGTTGGGCGAGAAGGTACTGGCACTTTTCAGCAACGACATCAAATATTTCGTTAATCCTACAGGGAAATTCGTCATCGGCGGCCCTCATGGCGATACGGGTCTAACCGGCCGAAAGATTATCGTTGATACATACGGAGGAAAGGGGGCGCACGGCGGCGGAGCCTTCTCTGGCAAAGATCCCTCTAAAGTAGACCGTTCAGCAGCTTATGCCGCACGCCACATAGCAAAAAATATGGTGGCAGCAGGAGTAGCCGACGAGATGTTGCTTCAAATTAGCTATGCCATCGGAGTGGCACAGCCGGTAAGCGTATACGTAAACACCTACGGACGCAGCAACGTCCGCATGACTGACGGCGAAATAGCCATGAAAGTTAAACAGATGTTTGACCTACGCCCCAAAGCGATAGAAGAAAACCTGAAACTCCGCCAGCCCATGTATCTTGAAACGGCATCCTACGGACACATGGGGCGCAAGGCAGAAACAGTGAAAAAGACTTTCACTAGCCGCTACCACGAGACAAAAGTCATCGATGTAGAGTTGTTCACTTGGGAAAAACTTGATTTGGTGGACAGCATAAAGAAAGAATTTAACCTCTAAAGACACACATTCCGAACCATACACTCCAAGGTTGGGAAAGTGCATACACTATGATTGCCGGAGAACCCCGCAGGGTCTCCGGCAATTTTCAACGGGCAAAGCCATAAAACGCCGCAGGGAAAACGGAATATCCCAGCAGAAAAAACAAAGAGAACAGGAAGAAGCCATGTTACAGACCGATTCGACAGAAGTAAGACACCAGCAGCAACATAACATTCCGATAATAGACGAACAGCACGACGAGCTGCCACGCCATCCGTATCAGGCTCTCAAAGAACTGCCACGGGATGCCACTCCTGCACAACAAGACTCCGTTTTACAGGCAGTCTACAGCAACTCCGCAGCCAAGCAGCCAGGCACTCCGCTTGACACTGCAAGCGTACTTAACCGTGAAAAGGCAGTAAGTACACTTGAAAAAGTGGAGCTTCCACAGTATTACAAGCAGAATTTCTTCTCGGCAGACTCCATGTGGCATCCCGAATTAAATGGAGGACGATATGGGGTTGCCGGAGACCCCGTACCCTACACCATATCTGGCGACAGCACCATCACCGCACTGCTTCTTAGTTGTTTCATCCTCGCACTGGTAGCATTCTCGAAGTCCAAAAATTTTATCCTACGGCAAGCTAAGCAATTCTTCCGTGTACAGAGAAGCGGAACAACAGAAATGACGGAGACAACCAATGAATTCAGATTTCAGTTCTTCCTTACAGCACAGACGTGCCTGTTGCTCTCACTTGTCACTTTCTTCTTTGCACAAGAATGCAACTCAGATACATTCCTCGTCTCGTCGCAGTATCAGCTAATCGCCATGTTTTTCGGTGTCTTTGTAGGATACTTACTACTCAAGACTCTGCTTTACACCATCGTAAACTGGATATTCTTCAGCAATAGGCAGAATTCCCAATGGATGAAATCGTTTCTTTTCACATCATCGGTAGAAGGAGTAGTAATGTTCCCCGTGGTCGTATCACAGGCTTATTTTGGGTTATCGCTCAAAAACACAATAATTTACGTCGCAATAGTCATCATCTTGTCGCGTTTACTGTCATTATACAAGTGCTTTTTAATCTTTTTCCGGCAGAAGGGCGTTTATCTGCAAATTATTTTGTACTTTTGCGCCCTTGAAATAATGCCGCTGTTAGCTTTGTGCGGTGTTTTGTCTATACTGATAAATTATTTGAACGTAAATTTTTAAGTCATCAATGATCAAGAAGATATTAGTTTCACAGCCCAAACCCACAAGCGACAAATCACCCTACTACACTATTGCAGAAGACTTTGGGGTGGAATTCGTGTTCAGACCTTTTATAAAGGTTGAAGGATTGTCCTCAAAAGAATTCCGCCAACAGAAGATAAGCATAACAAGCTTCACTGCCGTTGTGTTCACATCGCGTCATGCAATAGACAATTTCTTCAAAATAGCAAAGGAAATGCGCTTTGAGATACCTGATACGATGAAGTATTTCTGCGTTACCGAAACAATTTCGCTCTATATACAGAAGTATGTGCAATACCGCAAACGCAAAGTTTTCTTTGGGAATACAGGAAAGATTGACGACCTTGTGCCACTGATGACAAAGCACAAGTCAGAAAAATACCTCGTTCCACTTAGCGACGTACATGACGATAGTATAAAGAAAATGCTCGATGCCAAGGGGCTTCAGCACTCTGAGTGCGTAATGTACCGCACCGTATGCAACGATCTCAGCGAAGAAGAAATAAAAGATTTCGACTACGACATGTGCGTATTCTTCAGCCCCTCAGGCGTAGCCGCATACAAAAAAGCATTCCCTACAGAAGGAGAAACAGCAATAAAAGTTGCCACTTTCGGCCCTGCGACAGAAAAAGCAGCACGCGAAGCTGACCTTGATGTACAGGTTGCAGCACCGACAGAAAAGTACCCGTCAATGACAAGCGCACTGCGCCGATACCTCATTGACCAAGAAGAAGACTAACCACATCGTTTCCCCATGCCCTCAGAGCAAAGAAACAATCTCCCAAAAGAAGAGCGCATCTATGGTCGCGATGCAATAGAAAGACTCTTTGGAAACACGGACAGCCGCTCATTTGTGGCCTATCCGCTTAGGATTGTATATGTTCTGACAGAAAAAGAGGAAAGCACAGAACGGAATACTCCAGTTAGAATTCTCGTAAGCGTTTCAAAGAAGCACTTCAAGCGTGCCGTGAAACGCAACCGCGTGAAGCGGCAAATACGCGAAGCCTACCGCACACGCAAACACGAACTGGAAGAAGTCGTGACACGTCTTGACGGCAAAACATTATCAGTGGCGTTCATTTGGCTCGCCGACGAGCTGCAACCTACCTCAACAGTAGAAGACAGGATGGGAAAACTGCTCCAGCGGCTGACAGAAAAGATAAAAAGGAAATCCATAACTCCGTTGGCATGAAAACGGCACGGCACTTTTTCGTATGGTTGCTATGCATACCTATAATATTCTACCAGCGTTGCATATCCCCATTCACCCCACCCTCATGCCGGTTTACACCGACATGTTCGGAATACGCCAAACAAGCCATAATGAAACACGGACCGCTGAAAGGAATGTATCTTGCCGTAAAACGATTGCTACGATGCCACCCTTGGGGAGGAAGCGGATACGATCCCGTACCATAACCACATTCAGAAATGAATAAGATAACTTAAAATTTCAACGGACATTGCTAACCTTAGTACATTTCTTATAGAGAATACCTGAGAAAAATCATAAGATAGACCGAACAAAATACAGAATAAAAGATATGAAACAGAACTTTGTTGAAGAACTGAGATGGCGCGGAATGTTGGCACAGATGATGCCTGGCGCCGAGGAACTGCTGCAGAAGGAAATGGTTACCGCATATTTGGGCACAGACCCTACGGCCGACTCCCTGCACATCGGGCACCTTTGCGGAATAATGATGCTCCGCCATCTTCAACGCTGCGGGCATAAACCTATTATTCTTGTGGGCGGTGCAACAGGAATGATTGGCGACCCATCAGGAAAAAGCCAAGAACGCAACCTACTCGACGACAAAACCCTATACCACAACCAAGAAGCCATAAAAAAACAGGTAAGTAAATTCCTTGACTTTGACGGCAACGAACCGAACAAAGCAGAAATGGTGAACAACTACGACTGGATGAAAGGTTTCACCTTCCTCGATTTCGCACGAGAAGTTGGCAAGCACATAACCGTAAACTACATGATGGCGAAGGAGAGCGTGCAACAACGTCTTAACGGAACGGCCCGCGACGGTCTCTCATTCACGGAATTCACATACCAACTGTTGCAAGGCTACGATTTTCTCTACCTGTATCAGCATTACAACTGCAAGATGCAACTTGGCGGAAACGACCAATGGGGAAACATGACAACAGGAACGGAACTTATACGCCGCACATTAGGCAACGACGTAGAGACATATGCACTGACATGCCCACTTATAACAAAAGCCGACGGAAAGAAATTCGGCAAGACGGAAAGCGGAAATATATGGCTAGACCCTAAGCGTACGTCACCCTATAAGTTCTATCAATTCTGGCTCAACGTAAGCGATGATGACGCAGAACGCTATATCAAGATTTTCACCAGTCTCGACAAGCAGACGATCGACGCCCTAGTAGAGGAACACAAGCAAGATCCAGGGCGACGTATACTGCAGAAACGTTTGGCAGAGGAAACAACCATAATGGTACATTCACGCGAGGCTCTTGATGCAGCAATAGAGGCATCAAGCATACTCTTTGGCAAATCAACGAAAGATTCGTTGCTTAAGCTAGACGAGCAAACATTCCTCGACATTTTTGAAGGCGTACCACAATTTGAGGTCAGCAGAGAGGCATTAGGTCAACCAGCTGTTGAAATCCTAACACAAGCCGCTCCCGTTTTCGCCAGCAAGGGAGAAATGCGCAAATTGGTTCAAGGTGGCGGTGTTTCCCTCAACAAGGAAAAGCTTGCAGAGTTCGACCGTACGATAAACTCAGAAGATCTTATCGACGAAAAATATCTTCTCGTGCAACGAGGAAAGAAAAATTATTTCCTCCTCACAGTAAAATAGCGCAAAATTGCTGGCACAGCAACTTAAGACGCTAAAGAAATGCAGTTTCATCCCATAAATTCAAAAAAGGAAAAGGAAAATTTGGATATGGAACAAAAAAGCATTATCTTTGCAGACGAATTATGTAACAAGGGCGGTGGCCCTTGCAAATAATACATGTTTGTCCTATGGTGTAATGGTAGCACTACAGTTTTTGGTTCTGTCAGTGGTGGTTCGAATCCGCCTGGGACAACGGAAGCGGCGAGCGAAACAGATTCGTTCGCCGCTTTTGTATTAAATAACAAACAGAACGCTTCACGTTATGGTTATTTTTTCCACAAAGTTTTAATAAAGCGAACAAGGCTAGAGATATAAACGTTTTTTTTCGTATCTTCGCACAAAGAAAAAAACACATTTCCCTTAAACGAAAATAATTATTTCGCAAAGAAAAGAATAAGAACTGCATTCCAACGATTTTTTAAAATTCAAAAAGAGCCTGAAAAATCTATATATAAGGGAGGAATATACAAAGAAGTATACTGAGGAAACTAAAGAAAAACAATTATTCCCCTTAGCAAACAGAATAACAAAGACATGAAAAATCAGCGGCATGCAATAAAAGTATATTATTATGGCAAAAGGCGGAAAAAAGAACAGACGGATAAACAAGAAGCAAATGGCAGAAAAGCTGCAAGACTTCTTCGTTGGTAACCCCGACAAGCAACATAGTTTCAAGGAAATATTCCGGGCTCTTCACCTTGACACCCATCCGGCAAAAATGCTGGCTGTAGATGTGATGGAAGAAATGGCATGGGACGATTTCCTTGTCCGCAAGGGCGAAAGCGCATATCAGCTGAATATGAACGGCCAAGTGCAGCAAGGCATCTTCCAGCGTAAGCCAAACGGAAAAAACACCGTAGTTCCCGATGACGGAGCCGCACCGATATTCGTGGCAGAACGTAATTCCATGTTCGCCCTAACCGGCGACCACGTTCAATTCACGTTCATGGCCCGCCGCAAGAACCACATACGCGAAGCCATGGTTACCAACATCCTTGAACGAGCAAAAGACACCTTCGTTGGAAAGCTGCGCGTTGACAAAGATTTTGCCTTTCTCGTTTCCGACGGAAGCATATTTGCGCAAGACATAATCATCCCTAAACGCAAGCTGAAAGGCGGCAAAACCGGCGACAAGGCAGTGGTGCGCATAACACAATGGCCGTCGAAAGACAACAAGAGCATGATTGGAGAGGTCGTAGACGTACTGGGGCAGACTGGCGACAACGATGCAGAAATGAATACTATTCTTGTGCAATACGGACTGCCATATAAGTATCCTAAAAACGTTGAGGAGGCAGCAGAAAAGATTTCTGCAGAGATTACGGAAGAAGACTTGAAGGAACGCGAAGATTTCCGCGACATTACAACCTTCACCATAGACCCACATGATGCTAAAGACTTTGACGATGCACTATCCATACGCCAACTTTCAAAAGGGTTATGGGAAGTTGGTGTGCACATCGCAGACGTATCGCACTACGTGACAGAAGGTTCCATAATAGATAAGGAAGCCGTGAAACGCGCCACAAGCATCTATCTCGTAGATCGCACCATACCAATGCTGCCAGAACGCCTTTGCAACTTTATCTGTTCGCTACGCCCCAATGAAGAAAAGCTGACATACAGTGTTATTTTCGACATGAATGAGGAAGGAGAAGTGTTGCGATGGAGACTCAGACACTGCGTAATAAAGAGCAACAGACGGTTTGTTTATGAAGAAGTGCAGGAGATACTGGAAAAGAATGGTGTTATTGACGGAACTGGCGAGCCAGCCCCTGTCCCAACGAAAGGAAAGGAATACGTTGGAGAATATGCCACAGAACTTGTCATGCTTGACAGCTTGGCAAAAAAGCTCCGTGCCGCACGCTTCAGCCACGGCTCCGTAAAATTTGAACGCGAGGAACTTCGCTTTGACATTGACGAGAAAGGCAAGCCTGTGCGCTGTTACTTCAAGAAATCAAAGGATGCAAACAAACTTGTAGAAGAGTTCATGCTGCTGGCAAACCGCACAGTGGCAGAAAGCGTAGCCAAAGTCCCCAAAGGCAAGCAACCGAAGACTTTGCCTTATCGTATCCACGACCAGCCAGACCCGACAAAGCTGGAAACACTACGCCAGTTTGTTGTAAAATTCGGCTATAAAGTGAAAACGGAGGGAACAAAGGGAGCCATCTCACGCAGTCTCAACACCCTGCTTGACGACTGTTCTGGCAAGAAGGAGCAGAAAGTTATCGAAACCGTTGCACTACGCGCAATGATGAAGGCGAAATACAGCATCCATAACATCGGACACTACGGACTGGCATTCGAATACTACACACATTTTACAAGTCCAATCCGCCGCTATCCAGACACAATGGTGCACCGCCTTCTTACACGATACCAGAACGGAGGGCGCAGTGCCAACAAGGAACACTACGAGGAACTGTGCGAACATTCAAGCCAAATGGAGCAGATTGCTCAAAGTGCAGAACGCGACAGCATAAAATACAAGATGGTTGAATTTATGTCCGACAAGATTGGCAACGTATACGATGCGCACATAAGTGGCCTAACCTCCTACGGGATATACTGCGAAATTGACGAAAACCACTGCGAGGGCATGGTGCCGCTACGCGACCTCAGCGGTGACTATTACGATTTTGACGAGCGCAACTATTGCCTTGTAGGCCGACGCAATCACAACAAATACCAACTCGGCGACCCTATTCGCATTAAAGTTGCACGCGCAAACATGGAGAAGAAACAACTTGACTTTTCGTTGGCAGACTAAAGACCGCAAACATTCATTTCAATAGTTTAGCTTAAGCCCAAATCTTTTAGCGGAGAGTGGGCTTATAATTGCCCACTCTCCACCAAACGTACAATGCGTTCCGTCTCCTTATCATCACCTTCCGGGTCATACTTTTTGGTAAGACTAGCCCCAAAAGTCCATGCAAAAGCCTGATAGAAACCAGCTCGTATTGGTCCAAGAAAAGCCTTTATCAACTGATAAGACGACGAGCTACACTCACGATAGACAAGCTTGATTAGCAACTTTCCCTGTGTGAACGTAAGCTTCTTCATACGCGGAGTATATTCACGCTTAATAGACTCTTCAACCAGTTTCATGTGGCGATCTTTCGCCTTCTTGTTGGGCAAAGTCTGCAGATATTCGTAGGTTTCAATTATAATCTGGTTAACTTCCTTGGCAATGGGCAATACTTTCTTTACGTTATAAACAAGCCTGTTGTAACTCTGCCGCTGCTTTGCACTTTTAAAGTTTTGTGGCGGATAGACATACACGTTGTTCAGCATGACATACTGTATGCTATCGCTACCGTGAAGCACCTTCCCCACTTTCACCATCGGCACGAAAGTAGGGTTGTCCATATCAACCTCACGTTCCTCCGGCTTCGTTCCATTGCCAAAAACTGCGTTCTGAGCATCTGCCCTATAAGAGGAAACAGACAATAGTATGAATAGAGAAAATATATAAAGGAGATTCTGTTTCATTTTAGTCAAGACATAAATCAAAGGTCTCGTCGCGCCCCAAGATGGGCTTTGTATTGTGCAAAGATATGCAGTCTTTTTATTTAACTGGGTTAAAATCGGAGAAATATACATTCTTTCTCTATAATTTGTACTATCTTTGCAATAATTAAGACATCCATGACACACACATGGCAAGCCATACGCTGCTTTGTGCCATATCATATTTAACGACAATACATTTTTTACTGCCCCTTAGAGATGAAATCAGACAAGCGTTTCCTCCTCACAACAGGATGGTTACTAGGCATACACGCCATGTCGCTGACAGTAATGTCACTATTTCGCTTAACAGAATTTGCAAGCCTTCACTGCATGATAACAGACCATGACGCAAGCATTCTGAAGGCTTTTACCATAGGAGTATGGTTTGACAATGTCGTTGCATGCTACATTATGATAGTTCCGCTTGCCATTTTGCTTCTTTCTGCCGTGGTCGGCTATACTTGCCGCTGGCTGCGAACTGCAGCAATATGGTGGTTCTGCATATTTTATGCCATAGTTTTTATGGTATCTGCAGCAAACACCCCATATTTTCAGTACTTCTTCAAGAACATAAACTCTTCCATTTTCGAATGGTTCGGCTATGCCACCACAACGGCGGGCATGGTGTTTCAAGAAAAGTCATACCTGCTCTACATTGCCATCTATTTCATATTCACTGCTATCTACATATTCTGCACTGTCAAGTTCACGCAATATATAGACAAGCGCATTGAAAAAGAGGGAAAAGCATCCGGGAGACCTTCTACCTGGCACTCCGCTGTGGGCAGATACACGTTGAGAGGTGCATTTACCGCAATCCTTGTTGGTCTCTGTCTCTTCGGCATTCGCGGACGCAGAGGGTATAATCCTATAAAAATCAGCCAAGCTTATTATTGCAACGACCCGTTTCTCAACCAGCTCGGCATCAGTCCTGCATTCAACTTGCTCACGAGTGCTCTTGACGACATGCGAAAGGAGAACCGCGACCTTCACCTTATGCCCGACAACGAGGCGATAACCTTATCACGCCGCAACCTCGGCATCACAGGCAATGTAGCGGCCGACAGTAGTCATGTGCTTCTGCGTCATATCACTGCACCAGGAGAAGCCATCAAGCGCAACGTGGTGGTTATTCTTATGGAATCAATGTCAGCAAATCTTCTCTCCACCTTCGGAAACAAAGAAGGCCTGACTCCAACGCTTGATTCGCTTTATAACCATTCGCTTGCCTTCACCCATTGCTATAGTGCCGGCATACATACCAACCATGGAATGACGGCATCGCTTTACTCTTTCCCCGCACTAATGTTCCGCAACCTTATGAAAGGTACAGTAACGCCGCACCGCACGGGAATACCAACCGTCCTTAAGCAACAGGGATACCGCAACATGTTCTTCATGACCCACGAGGCGCAATACGACAACATGAAAGCATTTTTCACGACAAACGGATACGACGAGATCTTCTCACAAGAAAACTATCCCGCTTCGGAAATTGTCAACAGCTTCGGCGTGTCAGACTATTTCCTTTTCGACTACGCTCTAAATACCATTTCACAGCGTGCCGCTGACAAGAAACCGTTTTTTGCCACGCTACTCACCATAAGCAACCACCCACCCTACGTCATTCCACCATATTTCAAACCAAAGACAAATGAGCCGGAAACACAGATTGTTGAATATGCAGACTGGGCGATTGGCAATTTCCTAAAGAAAGCAAAGAAAGAACCTTGGTTCGAAAACACTGTCTTCGTTATTCTTGCCGACCACGGCAAGCTGATAGGCACTCCAACCACGGAAGTTCCCGAATCATACAACCATATACCAATGCTTATTTTCGGGCCAAGCATACCAGTCATGCGCTACGATTCGCTTGCAACGCAAGTAGACCTCATGCCAACCCTGCTGGCATTGCTCAACATGAGCTACGATTACGAAGGCTTCGGACTGGATTTGCTCTCCCATGAAAGAGAAACGACATTTTATTCCGCTGACAATCAGATAATAGCCCGGGACAAGGAAAAGATGTATGTGTTCAATCCGAAAACAGGCAAAGAATTCTGCTATGACATACGCCCCGACGGGACACAACGCGAAGCCCGTATGACAAAACGTTTCGCACCGCTGAAGACATACGTCTTCTCAATGATACAAACAGCACAGTTCGCCCTGAAGAAACAACAGTAGCACGAACTGCAACAAAAGGCAAAGAAGAAAAGCAAATAAAAAGGAACGATACCAACCTTTAACCGCAAAGACGAGAGCGGAACCAACAGACAACAAAGGAACAAAAGGAACAGACCAAGACATAAAGTCAAGAGAATTTACTACAACCTGCGTGGCATTCATTATATGACACGCTTAAAAACCAATGCTTACGAAATGACTAAAGGAGTACCTTCAAATGAATTGCATACGCCAATAGGCCATGGCAACAAATCATTCAACACAAGAGAAGAAGAAAGAGACGGCACTATCGTTACGCACAAGCTGAAACAAGTATGGGCTATAGAAATAGACCTCCTGTCGCATTTCATCGATTTCTGCATTGAAAACAATCTGCGTTGTTGGGTTGACGGTGGCACTATGCTCGGAGCAGTGCGCCACAAAGGGTTCATTCCGTGGGACGATGACGTGGATGTTATGATGCCACGCGCTGACTACGACCGTATGATTCAGCTCGCACCCGCACATTTCCATGAACCATATTTCATGCAGACTGCATACAACGACAAAGACTATTTCCGCGGACATGCACAACTGCGGCGCAGCGACACCGCGGCAATACGTCCCTCCGACTCTTTCCAACCATTCAACCAAGGCATATTCATCGACATCTTCGTCCTTGACAACGCGCCAACCGACCCGCAGCGACGACGTGACATCATTCGTCGCACACGCCACACCCAACGTTTCCTGAAGGCAAAAAACACTGCCATTCTTGCCTCGGGAAGACTGGGACTGATTTTCCGCAAATACCATTGCAAATATGAAGTGTGGAGAAAAGGCTGGGCCGACATATACAGAAAAAGCGAAGAACTGCTAAGAAGCACAAAAGACGAAGAAGCCGAATGTTGGGCAGAGCTATCGTTTAGCGGCGATGACATTATGTTTCCGAAACATATCTTCGAGCACACAGTATGGATTGACTTTGAGAACATCAAGGTGCCTGTGCCTAAGGAATACGCTTTATTCCTGAGAACTCAATATGGCGACAACTACATGACACCGGTAAAAGAGAAGAACTACCACGGAACACTCATCTTCGACACCAACCATTCCTACCGCGAGCTGCTGCCAAAGGTAAGGAAAGATTATCGCCGCTCTGCCTTCAGCCGGCTGGTAAAAAAGCTGAAGAAATAAGCCCCGCAACCTTTGCAAAGCGCAATTCACGGCATAACAACAACAATATACATTGGCACTCACTGCCTTACTCAGTTTTTTATATTAACTTTGCAACTAAAATACAACGAAAGAAATGCAAACAATCTTAAATTATCTTGACAGGAATGAATTCAATTTCAGCCCTTCACAAGAGGTTATGGACGCCTTAAAGAACTTCGATGCGAAGAAACTGGCTTTCTATACCCGCATATACGACCAAGGAAAGAAAAGTATCTTTTCTGAATTCATGGCAGAAAAGTACGGCATCGACGAGAAACAGATTATATTGGGCTATGGCGCAGAGGATCTTCTCAAGATGGCAGTACACTTCTTCCTTACGCAGGAAGACGGAAACAAGACGATGTTCATACCTAAATTCTCATGGTGGTACTACAAATCTATCGCCGATGAAGTAAACGGAAGAACACATCAATACCCTGTCTACGAAACGGAAAACTCCTTTGCCTACGATTTCGACGGACTGAAGGAGATGATTGAGAAAGAAAACCCAAAGATTCTTCTCGTAGCTTCGCCCAACAACCCAACAGGCAACGGGCTTACACCCGATGAACTTGAACGCCTCGTGAAGATGATTCCCGAGACATCCGTAATGCTCGTAGACGAGGCTTATGCATCTTACGTCACATCAGACATATCGTATATAAAAGAGATGATAAGCAAATACCCCAACATCATTTTCTGCCGCACGTTGTCAAAATTCTACGGACTGCCAGGATTGCGCTGGGGATTTGGCTATATAGGAAACAGCGACACGATGCAGCGTTTCAGCCGCTACGCCAACAAATATCTAGGCTACGACCGTCTGTCTGAAGAAGTTGCCATTGCCGCAATAAAGTCTGATGCCCACTACCGCCAAATTGCCAACGTTATGGAAGAAGCGCGGCAGATGTATACTGCAGAAATAGGTGCTCTTCCTGGCTTCAAGGTATACAAATCCATCGCAAACTTCATACTTATCAAATATCCCATCGAGATGAAGGAAGCCCTACAAAAAAAGTTTGCAAAACAAAGCTACAAGGTTAAGTTCATGAACGAGCCGGATATCAACACCCACATGCGCATAACACTTGGCAGACGCGAGCAAAACCGTCTCGTTTGCGATGTGATACTCAACACGGCAAAACAGTTCGACCTATGATAGCACTGATTCTTGCCGCAGGAATGGCCTCACGCCTGCGCCCACTTACCGACAGCCTCCCCAAATGTCTGCTTACAGTAGGAACACGCTGCCTGCTTCAGCGTACTATCGACAGCATTAAGGCTGCTGGTATCAACGAGCTCGTTGTCGTTACTGGCTACCGTGGCAACATGATACGCGACTTCGTCAACAAGAACTACGCTGACATGAAGGTCACCTTCATAGACAACGAAGATTATCAGACCACGAACAACATCTACTCCCTTTGGCTTGCACGCCACGAAGTGGCAGGACGCGATTTTCTGCTGCTTGACAGCGACATACTCTTCGACGGGGCTATAATTCGCCACCTGCTTGACGCTGACGGAACCTGCCTGGCCGTAAACCGCCACAAACTTGGGGAAGAGGAGATAAAGGTTATAACCGACGAAGAAAACCGCGTAGTTGAAATAAGCAAAGTGTGCAGCATAGAGCATGCCATCGGGGAGTCTGTAGGCATAGAAAAGATGCTTGCACCATACAGTGCCGCACTGTTCAATGAACTGGAAGTGATGATAGAGAAAGAAAAGCTCGTGGACATATTCTACGAGCGCGCCTTTGAACGACTTATACCGCAAGGACATACGTTCAAGGTGGTTGACACAACCGATATCTTTTCCATTGAGCTCGACACAGTGGAGGACTTCAACCAGGCAAAGCGGCTCATACCAGAAAATATATTCTAACAACGTAAACATCATCCCTCTGAATTATGGCAAGCTATGATATCGACGAACTGCACAAGCGCATACTGCGCATAGTAAAAGCTGTAGACACAGCATGCGCAGAACATGGACTCAGATACTTCATCTGGGCGGGAACAATGATTGGCGCAGTACGCCACAAAGGTTTCATCCCCTGGGACGACGATCTCGACATAGCCATGCCGCGAGCAGACTATAATGCTCTCGTAGCACACGCCCACGAATGGTTGCCCACACAGTTCGAGTTCGTATGCGCAGAAGACGACAATACATATCCGTTGCCGTTCGGCAAGATACAGGATGCCTCAACGACTCTTGTTGAAAGAATGCACTTGAAATACGTGGGAGGCATATATATAGACGTTTTTCCCATCGATGGTGTGCCAAACAACTTTGTCTTACGCAAGCTACATTTCGCCCGATACGAATACTATAAGCGCCTGTTGTATCTCATACACCGCGACCCTTTCAAGCATGGGCATGGGCCTAGTTCATGGATTCCGCTGCTCTGCCGCAGACTCTACACCATGCAAGGCGTGCAACGCCGCATTCGCGAACTGCTGACCAACTACGACTTTGACTCCTGCCAGCTTGTGGCAGACTATGACGACGGCTCGCACGGCACAATGGGAAAGGAAATATTGGGCAATCCTACGCCGTATGATTTCGAAGGCACAACATTACTCGGAGTGGAAAACTACGACACCTATCTGACAAGGAAATACGGCGACTATATGACCATACCCAAACATTCGCAACAACGGCAGCATAACTTCCATTTCCTTGACCTTGACTGCCCATACCGCGACAACAAGAACATCCCATAAACAGAAAGTTCCAAACATATCTACCATGTATTACTACATCTCACGCAATTACAAAGGCTTGAACAGCGCCGGCAACAAGGCTAAGAGCGACATTGAGAAAATTGCCGAGAAAGAGGTTCACTGCAAGAACATCGGCTTACCGTTTTCCACAAGCCGCAACACGGTTGTACATTTCCTGCGCAACCTTGCCGGAGTGATAAAAGCTCCGTTTGCATTACACAAAGGAGATGTCTTGATACTTCAGTATCCGCTGAAGAAATACTACACATTTGTATGTAACATGGCACACCTCCGCGGTGCGAAAATAATAACCATAATCCATGACCTCGGCAGTTTTCGGCGCAAGGCTCTCACTATTGAGCAAGAGATAGACCGCCTGAACCACTCGGACATAGTGATAGCCCACAACGAAAAGATGCGGGAATGGCTACATTCCCATGGCTGCAAAGCCATTCTCTCAGAACTTAGCATCTTTGACTACCTCTCTTCCGCACCGCTACCCGCGGGCGAAGCCTCAACAAAAGGAAAAGGCGAAAGTTTCACCGTGGTGTATGCTGGAGCTCTGACGCAGCGCAAAAATGCGTTCCTGTATGAATGGGGCGCATATATCAAGTCGTATGACGTGGCACTTTATGGAAGTAACTTTGACATGAACGCGGTTAAGGGAAAAGAACATTTCCATTATTACGGCTTTGCACAAAGCGATGACTTCATAAGCAACGTAAAAGGCGATTTCGGACTGGTGTGGGATGGTTCTTCCGTTTCCTCATGCGAGGGCAATTTCGGAGAATATCTTAAGCTAAACAACCCACACAAGACTTCATTCTATCTGCGTAGCGGGCTGCCCGTCATTATATGGAAGCAAGCTGCCTTGGCCAACTTCGTCTCGTCCCACGGCATTGGCATTTGCATCAATAGCCTTGAAGAACTTGACGGCATAATGAAAAACATGACCATTGAGGAGTTTTCACGCATGAAGGCAAACGTCTTGCGCGAGAGTCGCCGACTGCAAGCCGGGCATTATGCATCGTTTGCCATTAAAAATGCCATTGAGACACTTGATGTCTAATGGTATAAGCACAAAAAAGCTTCAGCCTTTGCCGCAAGTTACTGCAATAGCTGAAGCTTTGGTTATTCAATTAGACTGTTATTTCTTCTTGTACCCTACATTTTCACCTTCCTTACAGTTCCGTCGCTCATCTTCACAAGCGTTACCCCACGGGCAGGTTGTTTCAGCAATTGTCCGTCCATTGTGAAGTAAGCCACAGGCTTTGCCACACCTTTGTCTGTGGAAGTTCTGTGAATACCGTCAGTCCAACCCTCGGGAATGGCAACGGCATTATTCTCTATCTGGCAGTTATTTGGCGAAGTGCTGTCATAATCGCCTACCGATGCCACGACCTTCAAGTCAGATGGTTTCCATGTAGGATCAACGCTGAAAGTACATGTATATTGGAAATCATCGCCATTCCAAGTAAGAGGTTCGCCCCAAGTGGAATTTACACGGCGCATCACGTGCTGATGATAGTAGGTGTCGGTGCCGCTACCTGCCTGACCATCGACAGAAAGCACATTGTCTTCAGTCAAGAACACGGTTATCCGCTGCTCTGTGTTCCCATATGCTTGCAGACGCTTGCCCGTTACGGTAACGGTAATCGTGGCGTTGTCTTCAGAAACGGCAGCCTCAGCAACCAAAGCAAGAGAAGACTCTTGGTTTGCAATAGCCTTTATATACTGTTCTACGACATCTTTACTGTAAGCCCCCGTCACGGGAGATTTGCCCAGCGACATACGGTTATACATCAGCGCGGGAGCGTATGTAGCACCATCGGCATTATAGAACCACTCGTAGTCCAAATCTGCTTGCGTAGTAAAGGAATCGGTGTGATAGCCCGAATGATGGCATACCACAGCCATATTCATCATCACATCAGAGCTTTCAAGAAGCTCGTGCAAATACTCTGCCACACGCGGACAATTGGGGCATTGCTCCGTGGTAAACTCCTCAATGAGCACGATACGCAAGTAGTTGAACAGGCAAATTGCCTTATTGTCGTCAGGATAGGCATCGGCTTTGCCGTTCACTTCATCCAGTTCCAAATTCAACTTTGAGTTAACGGCCAATGCCTCTGCGCCCTTAATATCGAAAACTATTGTGTCAAGACAGTCGGGAGCAATGTCAGCATACTGAAGTGTGGAGTTACTATACTGCGATCCTTCCATCTTGAAACGCAGACTTGTGGCCTGCTGCTGTCCACGGTTATAGAGGCGTGCCTCTATGCGGCGTGTTCCGTCATCCGAGATAAGCCCGCGCGCTCCCATGAGCCACACGTCGTTGGCAGGCATGGCACTGCCGTCAATGCCGGCTTCAATAGCTAGGTCATAGCCTTTCTTCTCCTCCCAAGCTGCATCGCCGCCTAGTTTTACATAAGAGCCCGCGGCGTCTTCACGCTTTGCCCACCGGGTTGCACAGACTTTCGTGCGCTGATAGTATGTGTAGCCCACATAGAGTTCTCCTGTTGCTTCGGTCAGCTCTACAGGACTTTCAAGCGACACTTCGTTCCAGCCCTCCGACAGATTTGGATAATCGTCGGCAAAGCGAGTAATTTTTCCTTGCGACAGATTATTGCCATCAAGAGACGAGCGCACCCACACCACTAACGAATCGACAAAAAGCTTGGTTGCCGGCAACGAAACGCGCACCGTCTTAATGCTGTTTCCAGCATAACGCACAAATTTAGATGCATCTAGCCTTACGGCAGCACTGCAGTTTGTCTTTCCCGTGGCTTGAAGTTCTGTCTGCTCGCCCGGTTGCCTATTCACGTTACCTACTCCGATGGTGTGTGCTGGCGCTACGGAGCATACCGCAAATAGCATAAGTATGTCAAGGAATAGTCTTTTCATGATTATTTAAGCAAGTAATAAAAAGAAGCGCACGGAACGTCGCTACATTCCATACGCTTCGCAATAACGAATTGATTATTTTGAGAAAACTTTATGCGTCTTGCCGTTCTCCTTTATTATGTAGAGACCACTGGCATTCATATCTGTCACACGCATACCCTGAGCATTAAATATTTCCTTGGTTGCGTTGTTGTCAACGATATTAGACTTGTTGATGCCTGTTGCATCACCGCCTGTTATGTCGATGCACATCACGCGCAGACCGCCTGGTCCAGGTATCTCTTTGTAGTTCTCGTCCTTGTCCTTTGAACAAGTATAGAAGAAGTATGCATATTTGTCGTCGTAGTCAACAGTGTATGAATTCAGCTTAAATCCGTCTTGAGCTAGCTGACGCTTCCAAATAGTCTTTCCGTCAGTACCTATTTTACATGCGTAGAAGTTTGCAGCGCTGTAGCTCTGAGAATTTGCGTAAAGCAGAACCCATCCGTCAGACTGGGGAATAATTTTTACTGCCGTACATCCCCACATCTCATTCTGGTCGTATGCGTAGCCAAGCAAGCTGTCACCCTCCCAAGTGTAGTCGCCGTTTATGTCAAGCTGGTTAACCCAGAGTGTGTGTGCACTGGTTGTGTCAACGTATCCCCACGCCACAAAGGTCTTGTCGCCATTTACAGCCACCTCTGCAGAAGAGTCTGTGTTTCCGTCCGTCGTTCCGTTGGGCAGGAATCCCTCTGAATAGACCTTGCCGTCAGGTGTAAGACGATTCACTGCACAATAGCCTGTCCAAGAAAGCAAAGTACGATATGCCATATAAAGCCCACCATTGCCATCGCTTACCACGGTCGGTTCGCTTGTGTACAGACCACCGCTGATGCACTCTTTCTCAACGACTACAGGATTTTCCCATACGTCCTTGCCGTCAGCGTCAATGAGACGAGCACTGAAGCCTGAGCCGCTATTTACATAAATAAGATAGAAATTTCCGTTGGGTGCGGGATAGAACCATGCCGATTCGTAGTCTACGACAAGAGGCGCTGCCCATGCTTCTGTTCCGTCGGCGTTGTAGCGCATAATCTGATAGTTATAGTCGCTTACACTCACTGAGTCTGGCATTTCATCATCGGGGAACCAAGGACTAGGTGTCCAGTTTGTAGAGTCGGCCTTTACGTTATATGTTTCTGTATGAGCCAACTTAGAGTATATGTTGGAACCACTAAGACAAAGAAGTGGTTGGACATCTTCCACAACACTTTGAGCGTTTTTCGTTACACTGCTTATTTTCACGCCGTCTGCACTCCATAATGGCGTGCCTTCGGGAGTATAACAATAAATGAAGTTCTCAACATTTTCCTTAAGCGAGTCGTTTCTCGCATCGGAATAGGAGATATAGACCTTGCCATCATCTGAAAGCTTAGTGCTATAGTCTGTAAGCCATGTACGTGTGCGGTGACCGGAAATTTCCTTTCCTTCCTTTCCGCAGAGAGCATTGCCTGCGGCATCATATGTCTGCATGTAAAGATGGTAGCCACTGGCTGGGTGGGTGCTCTTCAAACCTACGGAGTGTTTGTACCATGTCAACACGGTTTTGCCATCGGATGTACGCACGGTCTTCAGTCCGCCTTGATCATAAAGGCTGTCCTGTGCTACTATTTTATAGTCTGTGTCGCTAGGTTGCCACTGAGCTGAAGCCGGAATTGCCATAAAGGCTAACGCTACAAAGAGAGTAGAAATCTTTTTCATAAGCAGAAAATTTTAGAATATTGAATTGACGTTCATCTTCGAACTGTTGCAAAGGTAAGCCAAACGTATGTAAGGGGTGCTATATATATGCCGCAATGCATTTACATTTTATAAAATATGAACGTTTTTCTTTCATTTTTCTACATTCAAGGGCTGTTTCAGTTGAATAATATTATCTTTGCAGAAGAAAGAAGCACAAGATGAAATACATATATATATTTGCCATTTCTTTTATTTTCATGTTCTTCAATGCTCCTTTTGCCTTTGGAAAGGGAGAGATGAACTCCGTTACAATGAGAGATATGGCCGACAAGAAATACTACAGCGAGCAGTATCCTGAGGCTCTTGAACTTTACATAAAGGCTATGGCAATGGCAGAGAAGGAAAACAACAAAAAGAACTACATTGCCTGCACGGGATACATAGGCAACGTGTATGATACCTTCGGCGATAACAATTCAAGCCTCTACTATTATACCAAAGGCTACAACGCTGCACATAAAATTGGCAACAATCTGTTGCTATCGTCGTTTATCTGCAACTTGATATTTTGCCATACTAGAATGAACGATGCCGCAATGGCAAGAAAATACCTTAAGGAATACGAAAATCTGAAGGTTACAGCTGACTTGGTAAAACATGACTACTATGCTATTTATTGCCGCGCACGAGTATTGAACACTGAACAGCGGCATGAGGAAGCCATAAAGGAGCACCGGCGTGCCATGCAATATGCTATAAAAAACAACATGGACTCGCTGTACGTCTTGTTCCAAATGAGCGAGATTGGCAACATTTATGTAAGATGCGGCCGCAACCGCGAAGCGCTCGCACTTGGCGATAGCTGCGTGGCAATGGCACGCAAGATAAAAAGCGGTGAACTATTGGTGAATGCCTACAAGATGCTGGCAGATACTTATGCACAGACTAACAACTATGATTCGGCACAACACTACCGAAACTTGTATTTTAGTCTCAACGACTCTGTATACAACATCAAGAAATTCTATAAGGCACGATATACTCTCAGCGAATATGAGAACAGAGTGCACATGAACCAAGTGGAGTTGCTGAACGAACGTATAAAATGGCAGATATATATTATCACGGGAGTAGCGCTTTTCCTTATCCTCGTTTCCATTCTCACACTGATTATCGTGAGAAAAAACAGAAGACTCGTTCTCGCACAACGGCTTCTTATAGAAAAGACAAAAGCCATGGAGGAAAGCGAGAAACAAAACAGAGAGATTCTGAAACAAGAAATAAAGACACAAGCAACAATAAGCGACGACAACGAGCGAAAGCTGCTGAACCGTATCAATGAGGCCATAGATAACACGGATGTAATATCCAATCCGGACATGAATCTACAGACTTTGGCAGAAATAGTAGAGTCGAACACAACGTATGTCTCGCATGTCATTAACGCTAACTACAACAAGAATTTCAAGACGCTACTGAATGAACGGCGTATTCGCGAAGCATGCCATAAACTGGCTGACCGCGACCACTATGCCAACTACACCATGCAGGTTATATACCAGGAGGTTGGATATAAAAATGCCGCTAGCTTTATACGAGCATTCAAGAAAGTTTATGGCATGACGCCATCTGAATACCAACGTTTGGTGCTTACAGAGACACCAACAGACAATTCGGAAGAGGAATAACTAGCACATATATATAACACTTGATAAGTGAGGAAACTAAAAATCCGCAATGTCTCAAGAATTAAAGCATTGCGGATTTTTATTATATAAACCTTTGTTTATCTGTTGAAGACGTATTTGTTAACATAGGTATGCTTGCCATCGTCAAACTTTACGATGCGTGGGCCCTTGCCAAGAGACTGCAAGTCGCTCTCTGTGAGCTTGCCAACAGTAGTGCTGAGAAGGGTCTTTCCTGACTGGTCAACAATGGTGATTGTTGTATTTGCGTCGTTCATCTTCTTCACTTCATCTATGCCAAGCGTTGTGTCTGCGTCTTTAAGATTGAAAGCAATATCACATTCCGCATTGGTAAATGTGCCTTGGGTAAGCTTAGTCATTGTCTCGCTGCCCAATTCATCGCGGCCTAGTTCGTAAAGCTGGTAGTAACCATTACCATAAGCCGTACTGCTGATTCCGTCACCGCCTGCATCATAGATTACAAGAGAGTAGCAATCATCGCTGGTAAGGTTGAAGTCTTCTGTATACTTGTGGCGAGCCTCTGTGTATGGACCACCCTCAACAACTACATCGCCTGCCGAATTAAAGATCTTCCAAGTGGTTTCTTCAGGTTTCTTGTCGGTGTAAAGTTTCATTCTTACCGCTCCTGTTACCTGCATTGAGTTGCTGAAGTTCACATACACGGCATTACTTTCATTCTCTGTGCCGTTGATATCAGATATCCATACCTTTGCAACATTCTTGCTGCCATCGGAAGACAAAGAGAAATCGGTTATGTTGCCTGTGGGGAACGTTACCTTTTCAAGACGAGACACGCTGCCTGTCCATGAGTAGGTATGCACTACACCATTAACGTCTACGTTTACTGTTGCACTCTTTAGCTCATTCTCGCCATCATTGCGGAACACAATGTTTCCGTAAAAGTCTGGAGTACAGATAAAGTCTGGCGTATCGTCAACACGCAGCAGGTTTACATAGTCGGCACTCTTTGCCTTCTTCGGGATATAAGCCGAAGCAACAATGAGTTTTGACACGGTGTCTTGCACATAAGCTACAACACCAAGTTGACTTTCATCATAGAATGAACTAAGATCACATGAGAATGTGAATGGGTAAGGCTTTTCTTTCTCCATACTATCGGCAATAGCCGCACCTTTTCCGTCGGGCATATATCTCTTAGCCACGAACTGCATCTCGTGCTCGCCGTTGGAATATCCTGAAGATGAGTAGTAATATTCTTCTATTGCAACTGCGGTAAGCTTAAGTGTAGAAGCGTCGGCTACATCTTTCCTTGCAGTAACGTCACCGGAAACAGTAAGTACATGGTCGGAAACACTGCCGGTTATACTTATGTCATAGTCTTGATCCGTTTCGCCTGCACCGTCTATCATTGCGTTCAGCAATGAAGTGCTGAGCGTATAGCGCGTCTGCGAACCGTTAACTATAAGACTTGGATAAGAGTTAATGCTGTAGAAGTCTATTCTATCGTCAAGATTGGCTTGCTCGGCAAGGTAGAATGGATCAGTTCTGTCTGGATAGACACCATGGCACTTTATGCATACTGCATCTCCAAGACGTTCGTTGATAACCTGATCGAGAACGGGAGCAAATGTTGCACATGGGCCACAACCCGTATTCGTGAAGTTCTCTATCACGACAATGTTGCGATTTGGCAACTGCTGCATGACTTCCGGCTCGTCTCCAGAAGAGGGTTCTTTGAAAAGGTCGCTCCATGTTCCTGCCACATGGATAGCATCTACCTTCATGTCATGCCACGTTCCATTTTTCATTGAGTTCTGCGTCAAAGCGATTCCTGCAACATCAGGAATGTCTTGCGATGAGAATGATGAAGAGCCGGCAAGTGCTTCTGGTTCAGTCTCAAAGTCTGTCGGATTTACCCAAAGGGAGATGGCATCATTATTGTCACCGTCTACAAATTGATATTTCAATACTATGAGGTAAGTCTTGTTGAGTTCATATTCCTCAGAAGAGAATGAAGCCTCGGTCAAGCGCGTGCGACAAATACCTATTTTAAATGTACCTTCTGTATCGCCTGCCTTTATAACGATTCTTCCTCCAGCCATTCCATATCCCTTGTCAACGATTCCACCACTGGCAGACCTTACAAACTGCAGGAAATCCTTACTGTCGCCAGCACTCTGCACGTTGATGAGAGCACTCATATAGACGCTACCTTCTGTCAACGGAGTTTCCTTAATGGCTGCCTGCAGTGAATAACTGCTCTTAGTATTGGCAAGAGCTACGCAGTTGCCACTGGTCTTGTCTGAATAACCTTCGTATGTCAGGCTGCCTTCACCCACATTAATAGTATTTGTCTTCGTTCCTGCACCATACTTCAACCATGGTCCTTGTTGATAAAGGTCGCCAACTTCATAATCGAAGTCTTCGGTAAGGTATCTTTGAGCCATGGCATCAGAAGGAAGTAATCCCATGAAAGCTGCAATGGCTACACTGCCTATCAATTTTCTTGCTTTTATGATTCTTTCCATAAAGTATTGTTTTTTACTTGCTGAGTTTAACGCTCTTTATCTTGCCATTGGCATCTTTCATTGTTACGATGTACATTCCGTGGTCAAGCGAAACATTGTCAAGACTTTCGCCCTTGACTGTCTTCACGAGCTTACCGTCTATGCTATATATCGTTGCCAAAGATGATGCTGACGCGGCTTCATCTAGAGCTTTTATTCCGTCACTAGCTTTTTCGAATGAACCATCGTCATAGATTCGCGCACCTTTCAATATATCGTAACCGTCTTCGTTTTCTGTCAAGAACACCACATATGAACAGTCATCGCCTTTAAGGAAAGTGATATCGTCAAACCGACCGTACTCACCAATCTGCTTCTTCCAAACACTATTGCCGTCTTTGTCGAAACGTTCTACATATAGATATTCCTTCTGCCAACCGCGCACATCAGCATAGCATGCTAGCCATTCACCGTCACCAACGGGAAGAAGTCCGTAGTTGTTGAAGGCCCATCCTGCATAGTCGCCATCTTTTGTTGCAATAACCTTACCTTCATCACCAAAAAGGCGGTCACCTTCCTGATTAAAGAGCTGGGCACGCAAATCATATCTTCCGCCACCAACTTGCATCGCCCAAACAACGAAAGCCTTGTTGTTTTTCGTGTCAACTGCTTGTGTGGCATAGTCGTGGTCAAGTTCTTCTGTTGAATAAACGTCCATCGCATCAAGACCAAATGTTGGGTCGCCATCTGCATCAACATGCTGCGTGCATATCATGTGAGAGAAACTTCCCATGTTCCTTACCCAGGTTGCATAGAAACCGCCCTTACCGTCGGAATCAAGTGAATATGGATGAAGACTGTGACCACCATAGTTGCTTGAAGCGAAAGTTACTGGCTCTGACCAAACTTTACCGCAGTCGCGAGTATAACGCATGGCCTCTGGACCATCAGAACCGCTGTTTACAACAATAAAATCTGTGCCGAAACTTGGAATTACCTGTCCGAATATGCTCTGTGATTCACTGAAACCAAGAGTGCCATCGGCAGAGACGCGATTGAAATAATTGACATCAGTATATGAAGACACATTGTCTTGTATCCACACATCATCGCCTACAACATATGTATTGGTAAGCGGTGAACTGATTCTGTCTGTCAAGGCCAATCCGTCAAGGCCCCATACATAATCCTGTTCTTGGCTAATCTTGTACCAAACAGGAGTAAAAGTATTGTATCTGTCAAGGGAATCGCTCTCCTCCGAACGAGAGTCTGAAGTGCTGATGATAGCACATCCGTCAGGTGTTGCTACAAGAGAATAGTCACTTGTCCACGAAGGTGACACATGAGTTGACACGGCAAGACCGTCTTTCCCGAACATCGCATTGCCGTCTGTGTCTAGAAGTTGCAAATGTGGAAAAGCATAACAAAGTGCTCCGCCTACCTTTGCCGCTGTACGCCAAGCTATATACATTTTTCCGTCATTGGTAAGCACCACCTTTGGAGAGTGGGTTCCTTGCACATCACCAGACAGAAGTACTGGATTACTGTTTGTGTTCCATTGTGCACTTGCGGTAATAGCTGTTGCCATTACCAAGCTTAGTAAAGTAAATCTTCTCATACGCTTCTTGCTTTTAACGTTGGTATAATGTAAACTTATATTTGTCTTTCTCTTTTTCAGTTATATTGTATATATTACCACAAAAAGATTTTAATTATTGGTCGTTCCTTGCTTTTTGATATTTCAAGGGCAAAAGTAATATTTATTGCAAAGAAAAGCAAAATTTAATGACTTTTTATGACACCCATAAGTAAATTCATCACAACAATGCATCAAAAAAATAATAAATCACAGGAAAAGTCATTGTTAATTAGTAAATCTGAACAAAGAAATACCAAGTAAGCAAAACTTACCTTGGTGCTTCAGCACTTAGCAATGTAACAAAAAAAAGATGAGTCCTAAAAACTCATCTTATATATCATCGGCAAACTATAGTTATCATGTTGGATTAGTCTACCAAATGCTTCAAAAAAAAATAGAGGACGACTTGAATCACTCAAACCGGCCTCCTGAAAACAATTCTTTAATGTACTCTGTTGTGAAAGTAACCTATAAAGCTAATCGCTGTTAAGAAGGCTACGATCGTCAACGTTGTCATTGTTTTAAAATCTAATAACATAATCTTTACCTTAAATCTATCAAACTACTAACCTATGAAAAATGTATTCTCTCGAACACGTTGCAAAGGTATATCTTTTTGTGCCCGTACACAACAACTTCGTGTTTTTTTTATTCTGCAATCTATTTTAATTGACTTACATCAATATAAAGCAGAAAAATTATACCAATAAACCACGTTTTATCCTCTTCGGCCCTTTCCCCTATGTAAAGAAGAAAAACAAAAGGAGGCATCTCTGTTAGAGATACCTCCCCATAAATATATAGAAAAGTTACATTTTAAAGGTATATACCTACAAATTGTTATTTCAATTTTGTATAACCATACTTAGCAACTTCACCAAGTTCCTCCTCAATACGGATAAGTTGGTTGTACTTAGCCATACGGTCTGTGCGGCTGAGTGAACCAGTCTTTATCTGACCTGAGTTTGTTGCAACTGCGATGTCGGCAATTGTTGTATCTTCTGTTTCTCCAGAACGGTGAGAAGTTACTGTTGTATAACCATGACGATGAGCCATCTCAATAGCATCAAGTGTTTCTGTCAGTGAACCAATCTGGTTAACCTTAATGAGGATAGAGTTACCTGCGCCCATTGTGATACCCTTCTGAAGGAACTTAACATTAGTTACGAACAAGTCGTCACCAACGAGCTGGCAACGGTCACCGATAGCCTCAGTAAGTTTTACCCAGTTATCCCAGTCGTTCTCATCAAGACCGTCCTCGATTGAGTCAATAGGATATTTGGTGATGAGTTCTTCCAAATACTTAATCTGTTCAGCTGCGGTAAGTTTCTTTCCATTAGGATCCTTAGGCATTCCACTCTTCAGCTGACGATAATCATAGAACCACTCGCCATTCTCGCATGTTGCGAACTCTGAAGCAGCACAGTCCATTGCAATCTTAACGTCCTTGCCTGGCTCATAACCAGCATCCTTAATTGCTTGGCAAATGCTCTCAAGAGCATCTTCAATGCCATTAAGTGCAGGAGCGAAACCACCTTCGTCACCTACTGCTGTAGAAAGGCCACGTTTCTTAAGCAACTTTGCAAGAGCGTGGAACACTTCAGCACCCATACGGATAGCTTCTTTCTCAGAAGGAGCACCAACGGGGCGAATCATAAACTCCTGGAATGCGATAGGAGCATCAGAGTGAGCACCACCATTGATAATATTCATCATCGGAACAGGCATAGTATATGCGTTGCAACCGCCAATGTAACGATATAGAGGCATACCGAGAGCCTGTGCTGCAGCCTGTGCTGCAGCCAAAGATACACCAAGAACAGCATTTGCGCCGAGTTTGCTCTTTGTTGGAGTTCCATCAAGGGCAAGCATCTTATAGTCAAGAGCGCGCTGGTTGAACACGCAGTCACCCTTCAATGCAGGTGCGATAACATCGTTTACGTTAGCAACAGCCTTCTCAACACCCTTGCCACCATAACGTTTTTTGTCACCGTCACGGAGTTCGAGAGCTTCATTCTCGCCAGTTGATGCTCCTGAAGGAACAGCAGCACGTCCCATAACGCCATTTTCGAGTGTTACTTCAACCTCTACAGTAGGGTTACCTCTTGAATCGAGGATTTCTCTTGCGTGAATCTTTTCGATTTTCATATTGTTTGTTTTTATTTTAAGTTATGTCTGTAGTGCAATTGCAAGACTAGACACCTATTTTATATAGTTTCTATAATTTATCCCTGTTATACATCTTTAATATAACACCATGCAAAGATACGTTTATTTGCTTAAAGAGACGTTTCGTTTATGTGTAAATTTGCGTCTTTAATCATTTTTAATATGCTTTTAGGGCATTATCACAAAGTAAGTCTTAGAGTATGTAATATTCAGTTTACAGAAATTATCAGACAACAAAGGTTATAGCTCACCGACTTTAAGTTTTTCTACAATATTTTGGCAAGCATCTTCTATTAGTTCAAGGGCTATTTGAAAATCATCCATTGTGCCGTAATACGGATCAGGCACTGTCGTATATTGAGGATGACGTGTCATGAAGTCGGCCAAGCACCGTATCTTTTCAAGACTTTCTGCATCTGGGGCAACTTTCTTTAGATCTGAGATATTCTCGTTGTCCATTGCAAAGACGTAATCAAAATGGTAAAAATCATCAGCACATACCTGACGAGCTCTGCTATTGAAAGAATAACCACGTTTCTCCCCTGCTTCTCGCATTCTTCTATCCGGCAATTGACCAGAATGCCATGCCCCTATGCCTGCAGAGTCAACAAATATATTACCCCGAAGCTCTTGGGTATCGTAAATAAGTTGCTTCATCACGCCCTCTGCCGCTGGAGAACGACATATATTACCAAGACATATGAATAGAATGTGTCTTATTCTTCTTTTGCTTCTTACGAGATTCGTCTTCTCCATACTTTACTTTTAATTTGTTTTTTTGTGCGACAAAGATACGATGATTGTATTTTATAGCAAAATATATGTGTTTCCGTACACGGAAGTATTGACGTACATCAATAAAAGTAAAGAAAAACTCACAAAAACCACGCAAAACATTGCATTTAAACAGAAAAGCAATAACTTTGCAACGTGTTTTTCATAGTATTAGATTTAAGGTTAACAAAGATTGGGACTCAGCGGAGCCCCTTTTTTTATGCCTTGTTGTTCTGAATATATTTACTTTCTTAAGGCGTGTTCTATAAATTCCTTAAATCAAAAATCAATTATTTATCTGCAATAGCCCGAATGCCCCTGTCGTATAGGCGCGATATTTTATAAGTCCACGCCCCTTGTCGCCTTTAACAAGTATTCCGCCATTATTTAAGTCATAAACTCGTTGACAATAACGACATGTTGCAGTAACATCAGTATTCATGGTCAAAGCATAACGCGTAAGCCCAGAACTCTCGTAACAATTAGGACATTGATTGTCATATGCCATGAATTTTCGATCTATAGCCCCGAAACCAACAATAACACCATTGTATATTCCTATGGTCCATTGCGCTTTTTGGTCAATTGCCGTTATTGCACCATATGTTGTTGTGCCTTGATTTGATTCAAACTTAAACCGCGTTGTACCTTCTCTAGATATTCTCACGAATATTCCCGGAGAGTCTTCTGTCATAGCACTGCCTAAGGTCATATTCTGCATCGTAGCATTGTTAATAGAAAGATGGCATGCATAACGACTGTATTCTGAGTCTGCACATGAAAAAAGCAACGCCAATGCCGTGCAGCATAATGATACAGCAATGGCAATGGCGCAAGTTTTAGGTTTATTGAGGGCCTGTTCTATGTCCATTTTTAGATTTTTGAAAACACACACATGAAAAAAACATCACTTTCCTTCCACGAGAGTACGCTCTGCCTGCTCTGCCTGCATAAAATTAAAGTCTGAGACAAGTTTCTCCATCATGGCCCCAATACGGTCGTTGCAAAGGTTTCCTATGCTTCCAGCATGGGTATGGTGAATTTCCTTGCACGGAACGAATTTTCCCTCTTCTATTTCCAATCCAACTTTCTTGTACGCATCACGGAAAGGCATACCGCTTGCAGCTAGTTTGTTAACCTCTTCTACCGAGAATATTGGGTCGTACATCGGATTATCTAGTATTTTATCGTTCACCTCTATCTTATTTATAATATATGCCGCCATAGCAAGACAATCAGCAAGTTCGTCGAATGCTGGCAAAAATATCTCTTTGATAATCTGCAAGTCACGGAAGTAGCCACAAGGAAGGTTATTCATTATCAAAGTTATCTGTTGCGGAAGTCCCTGTATCTTGTTGCATTTTGCACGTATAAGCTCAAACACATCGGGATTTTTCTTATGCGGCATTATACTACTGCCAGTAGTACACTCTTTGGGAAGCTTTACAAAAGAGAAATTCTGACTGTTGAACATGCATGCATCGAAGGCCATCTTTGCCATTGTCCCCGCAACTGACGCAAGTGCAAAGGCAACGTTGCGTTCCATCTTTCCACGTCCCATTTGGGCATAAACTACATTGTAAGCCATTGATTCGAAGCCCAACAAACGCGTAGTCATCTCACGATCAAGCGGGAATGAACTTCCATAACCTGCAGCCGACCCGAGCGGATTGCGATTTGTCTGTCGATAAGCGGCTTGAAGCATAAGGATGTCGTCTGTCAAACTTTCGGCATAAGCTCCGAACCAAAGTCCGAACGAACTAGGCATTGCCACTTGAAGATGAGTATATCCTGGCATAAGCACATCTTTATACTGTTCACCTTTCTGCAGCAACTCATCGAAAAGGACCTTCACACCTTCTACTATACGTCGAATATCATGCCTGCAACGCAATTTCAAGTCAACAAGCACTTGATCATTACGCGAGCGCCCACTATGGATTTTCTTACCCATATTGCCGAGCTTGCGGGTTAGCATTAGTTCCACTTGAGAATGGACATCTTCAACACCTTCCTCTATCACAAATTTTCCTTCCTCGCAAGTGTGATAGATATTACGCAGTTCAGCGAGTAATGACTTCAGTTCTTCTTTTTCCAAAAGCCCGATACTTTCCAGCATGGTTATATGTGCCATAGACCCGAGCACATCGTATTTAGCAAGAAAGAGGTCCATCTCGCGATCACGTCCAACAGTAAAACGTTCAATCTCCTTGTTTATTTCAAAGTTCTTTTCCCAAAGTTTGTTCATCTTATACGTTTTTACAAAAGTCCACCTAGCGGACAATGCGTGTATCAATTCATCATTCTGCAATCTGTCCGTAAGGAATCATTGACAGCACATCTGCAATTTTCTCTATACCTTCCTGCAACGGCTTTGACACCATTGCCTTTATGAATGGATTAATGTCAGCCTTTATAGTCAGACGCATCTTACATGCGTTATCACCTTCGGGCACGATTTGAATCCAAAGGTTAGCGGCTACGGGTGAGTTCTCGGTTGCAAACTTTATGCATTTCGGTTCTTCACGCTCCATGATTCTCATGGAAACACTTCCCATAGGTGCGCTGATGCTTATGCTATCTCTGTCAAAAGCAAGATCTTTCACCTTGTCTTCTGGCAATCTATCACGAACTTTTTCTATGTTGCTCAAGTCACTGAGCGTTGCATAAACCGCCTTTTGTGAATAGGGTATATGCTTGATTCCGCTTTCAAACTTACTCATTACTTGTTCCAGTTTGCAGGGTCCTTACGCCACTCGTGTAGCAATTCCACATGTTCAGGCTTTATATATCCTATTTCCTTGGCTTCTTCCACAACATGTTCATAGTCAGTGAGTGTAACAAGTTTCACTCCCGCCTCATCGAAAGCGTTCTTTGCAACATCGAAACCGTAAGTATATGAAGCCACCATGCCTATAACCTCACAACAGTTCTTGCGTATAGCCTCAACCGCCTTAAGCGATGATCCGCCCGTTGATATAAGGTCTTCAATCACTACAACCTTCATTCCTGGAGTCAATTCGCCTTCAATAAGATTTTCAAGTCCGTGGTCTTTTGGCTTACTGCGCACGTAAACAAAAGGCAAATTAAGCTCATCTGCCACGAGTGCACCCTGTGCTATTGCTCCAGTTGCTACACCTGCTACAGCCTCAGCCTCGGGGAAATGTTCCAGCACGGCATGCACAAGTTCTAACTTTACATAGTTTCTTAGTTCTGGATAAGAAAGAGTCTTGCGGTTGTCGCAGTAAAATGGTGATTTCCACCCAGAAGCCCATGTAAAAGGATTATCCGGCTGCAATTTTATAGCCTTTACCTTAAGGAGTTTTGAAGCAAATACTTTTTTCTGTGAGTCCATGATGATATTTTTTGTTTATTGATGATATTATATTTCTGAGAAGAGAACTTGCACAACAGTCTGACCGACTGCTTTTAGCGTATTGCGGTCGATGTTGTCCATAGTGTCGCTCACTGTATGCCAAGTCGGGCCGAAGCTACTTTGCTGGCAGTCGGGATAGTATGCTATTATATCTACTGTCGGGATGTGTGCCTTTTGGTTTACAGGGATATGGTCGTCAGTAATAAATCCTCCCTGCTCGTTCGGGAAGAAGGATTCAAAGCCTGCCACACGCGCAGATTTCCACACTTTATCCACTATCGGTTGGGCATATTGCTTCGACATACCCTCCTGATAGAACCGTGCCCCTGCACCTCCTACCATATCTAGTAGAATTCCAAAACGTGCCTCATAGCCTGGCTTGTGAGGATTTGCGGCCCAATATTGGGCACCTAGCGCAAACGAGTCACCATTGTCCTCAACGTCGCTCCAATTAGGAGTGCCCCAGTCTTCAGCGTCAAAGCATACGAAATCAACCCCCACCTTCAACGAATCAGCTTTTTGAAGAAGCCTGGCAATCTCAAGCATAACTCCTACTCCACTTGCGCCGTCATTGGCCGCCAACACCGGTTTTTTCCAGTTCGTGCTGTCTGGGTCGTTGTCTGCCCAAGGCCGGCAATCGTAATGAGCGCAAAGCAATATGCGTGTAGTAATCTCTGGCTTATAGCTTGCAATTATGTTCTTTGACTTGAGTGTCGTACCGTCGTATCCTTTCAAATCTGCATCCTGTTCCGTTACGGAGCATCCGTATTGTTTGAACTTGTCGATAATCCAGCGTGCACATTTCTCGTGGGCATCGCTATTCATCGTACGCGGGCCGAATTCACATTGCTTTTCGCAAAAGGCATAGGCTGAGTCAGCACAGAACTCAGGTCCTACAGGCATAGCCTGTTCCATATCTACTTTTTTTGTACTTTTACATGAGGTCAAAGAAAATAACACTACTATAGCCCAAAATATTGCCGTTACTTTTTTTTGCATACGATTGTCTAATATTTATGTTCCTGAACGCTTTTCATTACTCTAAGCCAATTTCCACCCCACAATTTCCCTATATCGCTACGCGAATACCTACGTCGCAGCAATTGAACTGTGAAGTTTATAAGTTCCGACGAATCTGCTATTCCACATACGCCACCGTCACCATCAAAATCAGTCCCCAGCCCCACGCAGTCTATTCCCATAATGTCTACGGCATGGTCCAAATGGTTCATGGCATCAATAATGGAGGCCTCCTGATCATCATTTCTCAGGAATCCATTATAAAGAGTTATCTGTGCCACTCCACCCTTACGGGCCAATGCTGTCAACTGTTCATCCGTTAAATTACGTGGCACGTCACATAACGCTTTGCAATTGCTATGACTGCACACTATTGGTGTCTCGCTTATTTCAAGAGCATCATAGAAACTCTTTTCCCCGGCATGGCTTAGGTCTACCATAATGCCTAGCCTGTTCATCTCATTGATAACCTTTTGCCCCCAAACGCTCACTCCACCGTTGGTGCCCTCGCTACGTCGGGCACTATCGCAAATGGAATTGTCGCCGTTATGACATAAAGTTATATATACAACTCCCCTTTTCGCAAAATGCTCCACATTAAGAATATCATCACCCAAGGCAAGTCCATTTTCTATGCCGAGCATTATTGACTTACGCCCAGCACGCTTATCGTTGAACACATCAAGGGGTGTGCGTGCTATTGACACTACTTTACTGTTTCTGTCAACGATCTCTTCAATCTTGTCAAATATAAGATCTGCATATTCAGTAGGGGTATCTACTGGGAACTGGGCTATTTCTTTGAATGATTGCCCTGGTTTAGGCTGCGGAAGATAAGCCACCATAGTCACGGCATCCTGCCTTCCGTCCCCCATTTTGTGGAGGTCTACAAGTATGCGGCTGTCTCTCCATTCAAAATGTATGCCTTCAGGAAAGAACATCGGTGTATCACAGTGAGAATCTAGCGTTATAGTGTTTTTGTGAATTTCCTTTGCTTCACGAAATTCCACCGCACTTTCCACAAGCCATTTGAACAACGGCAAACCGTCATCCAACCATTCTGGATGCCACTGCACTCCAAGTATAGACTTATATTCGCTGCTTTCCATAGCTTCTATCACGCCGTCCGCTGCGAATGCTGAAGGATTGAAACGTCGTCCGCAGTTTCCCACCGCTTGATGATGAAAGGAGTTAACATAGATGCGCTCCTTACCATATATCTTACGCAACAGTGAGCCCGTTTCCAATTCTACGGAATGTGTTGGCTCACTACGCCTTTCTGCATCCTGACTGTGTTTGATGCGTTCTGTCCTTTTATGGTCATTGTCATCCACGCCACACGTTCCGATATCCTGTCTTACCTTTCCGCCCAATGCCATGGCAAGAGTTTGTATTCCACGACAGATGCCAAGCATTGGTATCTGCCTGTTATATGCCAATTGTACGGTGAGCAATTCCGGAAGGTCGCGGTGTGAATTTATGCCATGCAATGCCTGTACAGGCTCTTCTCCACACCACAAAGGATTGAAATCGCCTCCACCTGAGAGCAACAAGCCGTCAATCGTGTCAAGAGTGTCAATAATAACATCGGTATCGTTTACAGGTGGCATAATAACAGGCACTCCGCCTGCTTTTACTACCGCCATGTAATATGGTTCGGCAAGAGCCGCATTGCCATCAGCAAAGTTTCCGGTTATACCTATAACCGGTTTACTCTTCGCCTCGGGATACTTTGTATATATGCCGTTCAGGCGCGACTGGAAATCAAATGGTTCCACGTCTTGTCTCCTAGATTTAATGATATTTTCTTTCCTCTGCCCCACTTATTAGTGCAGAGCCACACATTGGTTGGTTTATTCCTTTCCGCCCCACCGTGTTGACGATGGGGCGGTTTATATCTTCTATCGGTAAACGATACAATAAGATCAGTCTATATCTTCCTCTTCCTGTCTTGCTCTTCTTCTCGGAGCTGCGCCTTCTATATCTTTTGCTGCTATAGGAATTTCTCTCTTTATACTCTGTTCAAGCGAGATAAGCGTTTCTGTAGCCACCACTCCAGGTATTTCCTGCAATTGATTGTTTAGAAGATCCATCAACTGACCATTGTCCTTTGCATACAATTTTACAAGCATCGTATATGGTCCTGTTGTGAAATGACATTCCACTATTTCAGGTATGTGTTCCAATTGCTCCACGACTTGCTTATACATACTGCCCTTCTCGAGTGTTATGCCTACGTATGTACACGTTGAAAAGCCGAGACTTTTTGGATTTACGTCAAATTTGCTACCAGTAATTACCCCGTCTTCTGTCAAGTGTTGCACACGCTGGTGAATAGCTGCGCGCGAAACGTTACATTCTGCTGCCACATCTTTGAAGGGCATTCGTGCGTTCTTCGACAAGATGCTAAGTATCTTCTTGTCAAGTCTGTCTATTTTTTCCATATCTTGTTTTATCGTTTTTCCTGTTCTTTTTGCCTAACGTTTTCTCTTTACCTTTTAGTGTTGCACACTATTCTGCTTTCTACAACTCTAACACTGCATGCCCACACGACTTTGCCTCCTACTGACAAAAAGAACAGCGGCAAGTCGTTGTGTATTAAAAGAGTAAGCAAAATTAGTTGTTTTTTATTACACACACAACAATTTGATGTTAAAAAATGGATATACACGAACAAATTGGTATTTCCAAGGTTTATCACATGCAAAAATAGCCCAGACACTTTCGCATCTGAGCTATACATTATGATTATCTCTCCACGACTACTTCGTTTGGAAGATATTTTATTGCTGATACTGGCGTTGGGTTATTTCTTTTTTGCCACCTTCTTTACGGCTGTCTTCTTAGCTCCTGCTTTTGTTGCAACAGGTGTCTTGGCTACAGCCTTATCCTCTGCCTTTGCTTCTGGATTAACTATATTTACCAACTCTACAGTAAAGATGAGAGCATCATAAGGTTTGATGTCACGTCCTGCACCGCGCTCTCCGTATGCCAGATTATATGGTATATAAAGTTCCCACTTGCTTCCTACAGGCATCAGCTGCAAAGCTTCTGTCCATCCCTTTATCACCTGTGTAACGCCGAATGTCGTGGTATCAGGCTTGCGCTTATAGCTGCTGTCGAACACCTTGCCATCTATTGTCTTGCCCTCGTATTTCACTTCTACGCGATCCGTCTCTTTCGGTTTGTCGCCCTTTCCTTCTGTAATCACCTTGTATTGCAGCCCACTAGGAAGGGTCACTACGCCTTCTTTCTTGGCATTCTTGCCAAGAAAGTCCTCGCCTTTCTTCTTTGTTTCCATGTTCTTGCGGTCGGCGGCAGCCTTCTCTGCTTCAGAGAATTTAACCTTTGCAACAGAGTCGGTCATTACTGTTACATCTTTTTTAAGCGATGCAAGAAAGCCTTTATGGAAGAGATTGTCGTTTATCGTATCGTTTTCTGTCTTGAGGTCGTTCTTAACAAATGGCAACATACGTGTGCCAACCATCAAAGCTATCTGCTGTCCGGCAGCATATGCTTTAGAATCCTGGTCAAAGTTACGTTTCATCATTTCTTCATACCCACGGATGAACTCTGGCATATCTTTCTCTGTAACGCCAAAGCTCTGCTGCAGATAGGGCATAAGTCCTTCCGTGCGTGTCATACCCGCTGCATAGCTAATTGTATCAGCGGGGCTCTGGAGTGCAAGTACTTCTGTTGGCTGTTGTTTCTTGTCTTTTTTGTCCTTCTTTGCGGCAGTAGCCGTTGTGAAGACACTGCTCGCCATAACAGCGAGTGCAACGATCATTATCTTTTTCATCATTGTGTATAGCTTTTATAAACAGGATTGGAGAAATTCCTATGAAGGTTTCCCCAATCCTCTTGTGTTGTTGCTCTATGAATGTTTTTTATTTCTGTCCCTTTGCTTGAGCTGCTTTAACTGCTGCCTCTAGCTTAGCCTGCTGTTCTGGCGTAAGCTGCTGCTGTGCAGGCTTTGCTTCTTCTTCAGCCTCTATACCGAGAAGTTCTATCTTAAAGATAAGCGTAGAGAATGGCTTTATTGTTCCGCCTGTTTCGCGTGCGCCATAAGCTTGCTCCTGTGGTATCACCACTTCCCACACGCTACCTACGGGCATATGTGTAAGGGCTTCTGTGAAACCGGGTATTACCTGATTAACGTTAAATGTGGTTGGTTCCTTACGCTCGTAACTGCTGTCGAACACCTTACCGTCAATTGTCTTGCCTTCATAGTGGAGCTTTACCTTGGAATTTTCAGTAGGAACAGCACCCGTACCTGCCTTTATAACTTTATAGCATACACCTTTGGCTAGCTTCTTCACGTCTGCACCCTTTGCATACTTCTTTACAAACGCTTCGTTCTGCTTCTTATAGGCCCCATACTCCTTTTCCATTGATGCAGCCTTTATTTCCTGCATCTTACGCTGAGCCACTTCCTGCGCCTTTTCCATGGTCATAAGACCTTTTTTGCCAGTTGTTCCGCTGATAAAACCTGCCATGAAGTTTTTCAGTGATATGCTCTGTGTAGAGTCATTGCCAAAGAGTTCGTTGTTGATGCCGCGCACCATCTGGTTTGATATCTGCTGTCCTATCTGGATACCGGCATAATAAGCTGCCTTTTTCTTGTCATCTCCGGCATTGGCACCTTCGTTAAGGCCTTTTATAAACTCGTCTATATAGGCTGTGTCTACACCGAGGTTGCCAGCGAGATAGTCCTTTATGCCATTTGACTGTGCCACACCGATGGCATAACTCAAGGAGTCAACGTCGTTCTTCAGGTCGGCCTTTGGAGTCGACTTGCCGCATGATGCGAAACCTGCGGCCATTATGGCTGCCGCAGCAAGCATTGTAATCTTTTTCATCTGTTATTTTGTTGTAATTTGCTTTTCTGTTGATAGTTTGTTGGCTGCTGTTTATAGTACCTCTATAAGCTCTACGTCAAAGATAAGAGTTGCGAATGGCGGTATGGAGTTTCCGGCACCGCTTTCGCCGTAAGCTAAGATATAAGGTATAAAGAAGCGGTATTTTGCTCCTTCCTGCATCAGTTGCAAACCTTCTGTCCATCCTGCTATAACTTGATTAAGTGGGAATACTGCCGGTTCGCCGCGCTGCACACTGCTATCAAACACCTGGCCGTTGATAAGGAAACCTTCGTAGTGGCATTTTACCTTGTCTGCTGCCTTTGGCTTCTTGCCATTGCCTTCTTTCAACACGGTATACTGCAAACCGCTAGGCAGCGTAACCACACCTTCCTTCTTGGCATTTTCAGCCAGATATTTCTCTCCTTCAGCCTTAGCCGCCTTGCCTTGCTCGGCACGTATGGCATTGATGCGCTCTTCTTGCTGGCGGAAATAGTCCTGTACTATACCTTGCGCATCCTTGTGAGATACCTTTAGTTCGTTGCCGTTGATTACGTCTTTTATCGCTGCTGCGAAATCATCGATGTTAAGTTCTGTCGCGCCCATCTGAGCCAATTGCTGACCAATGCCCAAACCAAGGGCGTAGCTTACTTTGTCCATTTCTGTCTTTTAATGCGTTCGTTTATATTCTTTGCCTTTTCCTCCATGCATATTTGTTAGCGTGTAGGGTATCAAAAGCGCACAAAGGTACTATTTTTATCTGACTAAGTGTACCCGATTGAAGAAAAAACGCTAATTTTGTGCTTTCTTAAAACATTCTTAAATCATTTTATAACTTATAACGGGAAGCTAAGCAACAAAGCCGAGCGTATTTCACGCAACAAACCTTAAAACAGGAAAGATATGAAGAAGATTGTTGTACTTACGGGAGCCGGAATGTCGGCGGAGAGTGGGCTAAGCACGTTCCGCGATGCCGATGGACTGTGGGAAAATTATCCAGTGAGCCGCGTCGCAACCCATGAAGCATGGGAGGAAGACCCTAACTATGTTAACGATTTCTACAATATGCTTCGCGCAAAACTTCTTGCGGCAAAGCCAAATCGTGGGCACGAGTTGGTGGCAGAGCTGGAAAAACACTTTGAAGTATGTGTCGTTACGCAGAACGTAGACAACTTGCACGAAAAGGCTGGTTCCACAAATGTAATACATCTACATGGCGAACTTATGAAAGTTTGTTCCTCACACGATGCCTATAACCCCTTTTTCATAAAGGAATTGGACAAAGACCACCTTTCTGTGGCTCATGGCGAGAAGACTGGCGACGGTTCTCTGCTACGTCCGTTTATAGTATTCTTCGGCGAAAGTGTGCCAATGATTGAGCCTGCAATCGAAAAGGTTAAGAAAGCAGACATTTTCATTATCATCGGCACTTCGCTCGCTGTTTACCCCGCAGCCGGACTCATTGAATACGTGAAGCCCGGCACGCCTGTCTACCTTATCGACCCCAAGCCTGCAATAAGCAGTTCACGCCGCAGCGTCCAGCAAATCGTGAAGGGTGCATCTGCAGGAATGGAGGAATTGTCAGAGCTTCTGAACAAAGAAAATCAATAACACTCTAAAATATGGAAGAAACAAAAGAAAACCTCCAGTTGCCCGAGAACGCCTTTCGGGAACTAAAAGAAGGGGAAAGCTATGAACCGGTAATGAGTCCAGGTAAGGTTTATCCCGAAGTTAATCTTTGGTCCGTGTCATGGGGCATCATCATGACAATGCTTTTTTCTGCCGCCGCCGCATACCTGGGGCTGAAAGTCGGACAAGTGTTCGAAGCTGCCATCCCCATCGCCATCATCGCTGTGGGAGTTTCCACTGCAACGAAGCGCAACAAAGCCCTCGGTGAGAACGTCATAATACAGAGTATCGGAGCTTGTTCCGGAGCAGTAGTGGCCGGGGCTATATTCACCCTACCTGCGATATACATCCTGCAAGCCAAATATCCAGACATGAGTGTTTCGTTCTTTAAGATTTTCCTCAGTTCGTTGCTCGGCGGAATCATTGGCATTCTTTTCCTTATACCATTCCGAAAATATTTCGTCAGCGACATGCATGGCAAATATCCTTTCCCAGAAGCAACAGCTACCACGCAAGTGCTTGTTTCCGGAGCTAAAGGCGGAAGTCAGGCGAAGCCGTTGCTATTGGCCGGAATTGTAGGCGGACTATATGATTTTGTTGTGGCTACATTCGGATGGTGGAACGAGAATTTCACAACACGCGTAATAGGTTTCGGCGAGATGCTGGCGGATAAGGCAAAGTTGGTATTCAAAGTCAATACTGGCGCCGCGGTTTTTGGCCTCGGATATATTGTTGGACTAAAATATGCGTTCATCATCACACTCGGTTCGCTAGCGGTATGGTGGCTACTCGTTCCGGGAATGTCACTACTTTTCCACGATCAAGTGCTAAACACTTGGAATCCGGAAATTAGCCAGACCGTGGGAAGCATGAGTCCTGAGCTTATTTTCAAATACTACGGAAAGAGTATTGGCATTGGCGGCATTGCTATGGCTGGTATAATCGGTATAATAAAAAGTTGGGGCATTATTAAAAGTGCCGTATCGCTTGCCGCAAAAGAAATGAAAGGCAAGGGTTCTTCTACAGATAATCTGCCGCGCACACAGAAAGACATTTCATTCAGAATTATCGCAATCGGCTCCGTGGTTACAATTCTCTTGACATTCGGATTCTTTCTCTTCGGTGTTATGGAGGGCAACCTACTCTTTGCAGTCGTAGGAATACTGCTTGTTGCCGTTATCGCATTTCTTTTTACTACAGTGGCTGCCAATGCCATTGCTATAGTCGGCAGCAACCCCGTGTCGGGCATGACGCTTATGACTCTTATCCTTGCTTCTGTTGTTATGGTTGCCGTAGGTTTGAAAGGTACGGGCGGCATGTTGGCCGCACTTATCATGGGCGGCGTTGTATGTACGGCTCTCTCTATGGCAGGAGCGTTCATCACTGACTTGAAAATCGGATACTGGCTGGGCACAACACCGAAGAAACAGGAAACATGGAAATTCCTTGGCACACTTGTTTCTGCCGCTACGGTTGGCGGAGTCATGATGTTGCTGAACCACACTTACGGCTTTGCCAGCGGGCAGCTTGCCGCTCCGCAAGCTAACGCCATGGCAGCAGTGATAGACCCTCTCATGAACGGTGTGGGGGCTCCATGGTTGCTATATGCTATCGGAGCCGTAATAGCCATCATTCTGACATGGATGAAGGTGCCGGCCCTGGCGTTCGCACTCGGTATGTTCATACCTATTGAACTCAACACTCCGCTACTCATAGGAGGATTCATTAACTGGTTCGTTACATCACGCTCAAAGGATGAAGCTCTAAACAAGGCGCGTGGAGAAAAAGGCACACTTATTGCAAGCGGTTTCATTGCAGGTGGTGCACTGATGGGCGTTGTCAGCGCATTGTTGCGCTTTGCTGGCGTACAGTTCGACTACGAACAATGGTGGTCAAACGCATGGTCGGAAATACTTTCTCTAGTTGCCTATATCCTGCTGATTCTGTATTTCGTATGGGCAACAAAAGTGAAAGAAGAAAAGAAGTAACCCTAATGATTACTTGTTAAACGACAGATAAACAATAAAACTGCGCTGACTCAATAGCGCATAATCATAATTCTCAAGCCACGTATTTGACAAGAATAGGTCTATACATGGCTTGAGCTTTTTTATTCCCAATAGTTTCCATACGATGCCCGCAAAAAGAAGGAAACAATACCGCGGGGATTTTCTCTTTTACCCGCGGGAACAATTTCAACACCGTGCGGCGTAGGTTACGTTTCATTGCGCATTGCGTCATTATGAATAACTAACAAAACCGCAAGAAGACATGAAAAAGAAACACATCCTAGCATCATTGGCAGTAGCAGCTATCTGCTCTGCCTCACATGCCGCACTTCCAAGCAAGCCCAATAATGCAGAAAGCTGCAAAAACGACAGCGCATACATATTCACATCTTTCAGCGAACCATCTGTCAACGGGATGGAATATCTCTATAGTTACGATGCTATGCACTGGGATACCATACCCGGAATAATAATGGCTCCAACAATTGGAAATACAAGCAAATATACAGACGCTTTCACTGGAGAGGAACGGTGGCCGAAATTCGCCCCCGAACAAAAATGCTTACGCGACCCTTCCATCGTGCAGGGACCTGACGGTACGTTCCATCTAGTATGGACAACGCAATGGTCGGGCAGCAGGGGATTCGGATACGCCAGTTCAAAGGATCTAATCCATTGGTCAAAGCAACGGGAAATACCTGTTATGAAAGACATTCCCACAAATAACGTATGGGCACCTGAGCTGTTCTACGATGACGTTGAAGGACAGTTCCTAATCATATACTCATCAATGATTTCGCCTAAAGAATACACCGAAGCTGACAAACTGGGCAAAAACAACTGTCATCGCCTGTGGTATACAACTACGCGCGACTTCAAAACATTCTCTCCTGCCAAGAGATATTATGACCCAGGCTTTAACAGCATTGACGCTTATCTACTGAAACGTGCTCCTAAAGACTATGTTCTCGTAGTGAAAGACAATCGTAAACCTGGTTTCAGCAATCTCTTCTGCGTATTCTCCGACTCGCCATACGGACCATTCCATAGCCCTACGGAGAAGTTCTCGCGCACTTTTTCTGAAGGCCCGTGCGCTGTAAAAATCAACGACAAGGAGTGGGCTATATACTTCGACCAGTATCACCCGCAAGAGTACACTGCCGTAAAGACGAGCGACTTCAAAACGTTCACATCGATGAAAGACGATATTTCTATTCCGATAAAACATAAGCACGGTACTATCGTGAAAGTATCGACTAAACAATTAGAAAAGATACTGAAAACGTTCAATAAGAAATAAAGCAACAATTGAATACAAAAAATCCGCCCACACAACAATTATTGCGTGGGCGGATTTTTATTTCAATATGGTTAGTACACCACAATGGTATGCCAACACCTGTTATTGTTTCTTGAACAAAGATTAGAGTTGAGGACCAGCAGCTACAAGAGCCTTACCTGCCTCGTTTGTCTCGTACTTCTTGAAGTTCTTGATGAAACGCTCTGCAAGATCCTTTGCCTTTGCTTCCCATTCTGAAGCGTCAGCGTAAGTATCGCGAGGATCAAGAATGTTAGGATCAACACCTTCAAGCTGTGTTGGAACAACAAAGTTGAAGAAAGGAATCTCCTTTGTAGGAGCTGCGTCGATAGAGTGATCGAGGATTGCATCAATAATACCACGTGTATCACGGATAGAGATACGCTTACCAGTTCCGTTCCAACCTGTATTAACAAGATATGCCTTAGCACCGCTCTTCTCCATCTTCTTTACAAGTTCCTCAGCATACTTAGTTGGATGCAATTCCAAGAAGGCCTGGCCGAAGCAAGCAGAGAATGTTGGAGTTGGCTCGGTGATACCGCGCTCTGTTCCTGCAAGCTTAGCTGTGAATCCTGAAAGGAAATAGTATTTTGTCTGCTCTGCGTTCAGGATAGACACTGGAGGAAGCACTCCAAATGCATCTGCAGAAAGGAAGATTACCTGCTTTGCTGCAGGACCTTGAGAATATGGACGCTGTATGTTCTTGATGTGATAGATAGGATATGAAACACGAGTATTCTCGGTTACGCTCTTGTCTGCAAAATCAATCTTGCCATCCTTGTCAACAGTAACGTTCTCAAGAAGTGCATCGCGACGGATTGCGTTGTAGATATCAGGCTCAGACTCTTTGTCAAGGTTGATAACCTTTGCATAGCAACCACCTTCAAAGTTGAACACGCCCTCGTCATCCCATCCGTGTTCGTCATCGCCGATGAGCTTACGCTTCGGGTCTGTTGAAAGAGTTGTCTTTCCTGTACCTGAAAGGCCGAAGAAAATAGCTGTATTCTCACCGTTCATGTCTGTATTGGCAGAGCAGTGCATTGAAGCCATGCCCTTGAGAGGAAGGAAGTAGTTCATCATTGAGAACATACCCTTCTTCATCTCACCACCATACCATGTGTTGATGATAACCTGCTCCTTGCTTGTTACGTTGAAGACTACGGCTGTTTCTGAATTCAAACCAAGCTCCTTGTAGTTCTCAACCTTTGCCTTTGAAGCGTTGTATACGATGAAATCTGGCTCCTGATCGAACTCAGCCTCGTTCTGAGGACGTATGAACATGTTTGTAACGAAGTGTGCCTGCCATGCAACTTCAACGATGAAGCGAACCTTCATGCGAGTGTCCTTATGAGTACCGCAGAAGCCGTCAACAACATAAAGCTTCTTGTTTGAAAGTTCCTTCTTGGCGATTTCCTTCACTGCGGACCAAGCTTCCTTGGTGGCGCGGTGGTTGTCGTTTTTATATTCCTCTGAAGTCCACCATACGGTATCGTGAGAGTTCTCATCATCAACGATGAACTTATCCTTAGGTGAACGGCCGGTATAGATACCTGTCATCACGTTAACGGCACCGAGTTCGGTCTCCTGACCTACCTCAAAACCTTCAAGACCTTCTTTTGTCTCTTCGTTGAACAATACTTCATAAGAGGGGTTGTAAAGAACCTCAGTCGTGCCTGTGATTCCATACTTCTCTAAAACTGACTTATCAAACTTTGCCATTGTTTATTTATGTATTAAGTAAGTGTGAATATTTCTCTTTTTATCTGCATAATACCTGCTGCATTGGCAATAAGTTATTGCCCTAAAATCGTGGCAAAGGTAACAAAAAACTATTTTTCGGCAAAGTCTGAGTTATCTAAATTACACAGTGTCCTTTTTTTTTAGGTTAAAGTTGTTTAAATGCGCGGTAGCCGACATTTTTTTGCAAATTGCAAGTTACAATTATGTTTCTGTTTTTCTTACTTTTGCACGGACGTTTACCAGTGCATACAGCGGAGCAGCTTTATGATTTGTGCTTACAAAGAACGAGTAATCCTAAATAAACCATTTGCAAAAGAACAAAATACATATTATCCTCACATGAAAATAACAAATTTTAGCGAACAGAACACAGTAATTAACCAGTATCTCGCAGAGCTACGCGACAAGGAATACCAGAAAAACCGGCTGCTATTCCGCAACAACATCAGACGTATAGGGATGATGATGGCTTACGAAATGAGCAAATCTTTTGATTATGAACCACAAACAGTAAGCACACCACTTGCTGACACTATAGTAAACAAGCCCACAGACAACATCGTGATAGCCACAATATTCCGCGCCGGACTGCCATTTCACAACGGATTTCTTGATGTATTTGACCACGCCAACAACGCTTTCGTCAGTGCATACCGCAAATACACCAACGAAGAACATACACAAGTTGACATACATGTGGAATATCTCGCTACGCCAGACTTGACGGGAAAGACACTAATCATTGCCGACCCGATGCTTGCTACAGGCGGTTCAATGGAGCTTGGCTACGAAGCCCTCGTATCAAAAGGACAGCCGAAACACATCTATGTGGCTTGTGTTATAGCAACACCGCAGGGTATTGAATACGTAAAGAAACACCTTCCCGAAGACAAAACTTCCGTTTGGTGCGCTGCTATTGATCCAGAACTTAACGAACACAAATATATCGTACCGGGATTCGGTGATTGCGGCGACCTGTGTTACGGCGACAAACTATAAATTTCTGACATAAACATACAGAAAAACATAATCCTATACAAAGGCGTATAAACATAAAGTTACACCCTTTGCAGAGGATTTGGCATATATAAAAAGCTCTGAAAGCGAGAGCTTTTTCTGTTTTATCAAGAAAAACACTGGAAAAGCATCTTTTGTTTTTCTAAAAAACCTCAATAATAGGCTTATTTAATATAATAAAGCATTTGTAAAGAACGGTTTTCCGAATATTCTGACTACATTTGCAGCTAAATTTACGCAAATAGACGAAACATGAACAGAAAATTCCTTCCCGTCACCATCCTGCTTGCAGGCGTTATAACACTGGCTTCGTGCCTTGGCGACGATGACGGCTCTTCGGATATCACATACTATGGCGATGCTGCCATAACGGCGTTTTCATTAGGTACCCTCAACCAAACATACCTTTACAATAACGGCGACACCATAAAGCAAACCACAGATGGAGCTGACAGCACGACAACAGTTGACTGTAGCTCCTATGCTATGACTATAAATCACAAGAAAGGCGAGATATACAATACGGACTCTCTGCCCGCAGGAGTGAATATAAGCAAAGTGGTATGCAGCGTATCAAGCAAAAATTCTGGCGTAATTACAATAAAGCGCGAAGATAGCGACACGCTTGACTACTATTCAAGTTCTGATTCGTTAAACTTTGCCACAACAGACTCTACGAGACTTTTCTATGTATTCTCCACTGACGGCACTGCGCGCCGAGAATATAAAGTGAAACTTAACGTACACCGTGAACAACCGGACTCTTTCGTATGGCATTGCCAGTCATTGCCTTCTATAGAAAGCGGCAAACAAATAACAGGAGCGCGCATATATGCGCTGAACAATCGTATCCTAACTTTTGAAAGCGACGGGACCAATACTTACATATTGGCCTCAGACAATAATAATTCTTCTGGTTCTTGGACACATGTCAATATCGCTACAAGTATGAATTTAGGGGCAGAAGTCTATAAAAACACCGCAGTGCTTGGCGAATGGCTATACTTGCTTGACGAGAGCAAAATAATCAAGACTAAAGACGGCGAGAATTGGACGAACTGCGATGCAGCCCCTTCTGGCATGAAACGTCTTATTGGCGCAAGCAAGAAAAAGCTTTACGCTCTGACAGATACGGGCATTGCTTCCTCTACAGACGGTATCACATGGAATAGCGAGACACTTGATGCTCCTATTACACAATTACCTTCAAACAACATTACGATAAATGCGCTTCCTCTCACCACAAATAGCGGATTCTATCGCGTCATAATGACAGGAAACTCATCAACTGGTTCAAAATACGCAACCGTTTGGGGCAAGTTGGAGAGTTCTGACGATAACGACAACAGTTATCAATGGTCGCTATACGAGGGAGAAAACTCTCAAATGTTACCAGATTTGCAAGGACTTTCTACCGTAGTATATGACGGAAGTCTCCTAGCAATAGGCGGAGCAGGGCTTAACGGCAATACTACAAGTGCCTACAAAAAGATTTATTGCAGTAACGATAAGGGATTGTCATGGCAGACATCAACGTCGCTTACTCTGCCTTCAGATTTTGACACATCGGCCCAAGCTGACGCTATAAACATGACTGTGGATACTGCTAACAACATTTGGATTGTTTCAGCCGCCACACGACAAGTTTGGAAGACGCGAATAAACCGTCTTGGCTGGAAGACAACAAGATAGCAACACCGCCATGCCTTAATGCGCATCTCACAGAAAAGAAACGCAATCGAACAATATATATAATATAAATAAGGTAACACAAGTTTAAATGGCCGTGACATTTCACAAAAAACTCCAAAAAATAGTCTGCCATGCAACAGGCATACGTCTAGTTCTTGCGGTGGCGTTGTTTCTATTTGCGACAACGGCTTCAAAAGCGCAAGAAGACGATATGTACAAAATGGAGATAGGAGCAGGAATCGGAATGCTCACGTATGAGGGTGACTTTAACGGCAACATAGCAAAAGGAGCACAACCATGCGCATCAATCGTATTGAGACGCATATTCAACCCTTACATGGGAATGAAGCTGAACCTCCTTTACGGAACACTGAAAGGCAGTTCTAAGGATGTCAAGACATACTATCCTGACTATCAAGACACTGAATACAATTTTAGCAATCCCACTATAGACCTATCTCTAACATACGAGTATAACTTTTGGCCTTACGGAACGGGACGCGACTACCGCGGGGCGCAACGTCTCACACCGTTTATATTCCTTGGCATTGGGGCAACTTATGCAAAAACAGACAGCAAAAGCGTATTTACAGGAAACATGCCCATCGGACTAGGAGCAAAGTATAAAATAGGGAAACGCCTAAATCTTGCCATAGAATGGGCAATGCATTTTTCTTTAAGCGATGAACTTGACGGGGTAAAAGACCCGTATAGAATAAAAAGCAGTGGGCTATTCAAAAATACCGACTGCTATTCAGCACTGCAACTGACGCTTACATATAGCTTCATGCAGAAATGTAGAACTTGCAACAGCGACAAATATGACTGATAACAGTAGCAACAATAGTATTAAAACAGGCCACATACCTCAGCACATTGCCGTAATCATGGACGGCAATGGGCGATGGGCTATCGAACGCGGAAAGGAACGGAGCTATGGACACCAAGCAGGAGTGGACACAGTGAGAAGAATTACATCTGAATGCGTAAGGCTTGGAGTAAAATACTTAACACTCTACACTTTCTCCACAGAGAATTGGAACAGGCCATCTGACGAGATTGCAGCACTGATGGGACTTGTTCTAACTGCTCTTGAAGACGAGATATTCATGAAACACAACGTGCGCTTTTTGGTAATCGGTGACATAGACCGCCTACCTGAAGCTGTGAAAGAAAAATTACAGGAAACAATGGCACACACTGCCGGCAACAAAGCTATGACAATGGTTGTAGCCTTGAGCTATTCCGCACGCTGGGAGATAACTAAAGCCTCGAAAATCATTGCACAACAGGTAGAAGAAGGAAAGCTCAAATCTGAAGAAATAACAGAAGATACCATAGCACAAAACCTGTCAACTGGCATGATTCCATATCCAGACTTGCTGATACGCACAGGTGGAGAGCTGAGAATATCCAACTTCCTGCTTTGGCAAATAGCATATTCAGAACTATACTTTTGCGATACATACTGGCCAGACTTCAACGAAGCCGACCTCCACAAGGCGATAGAGAGCTACCAGACAAGGCAAAGGCGCTACGGAAAGACAGAAGCTCAAGTGGAAGAGGAACAAAAGACAAATGCATAAGAAAAAGACAACGATGGACAAAAAAATAGATAAAGTGCTTATTTGCATGTTCGCCGCACTGACTGCGACGGGCGTAAAGGCGCAAGAGAAGATTGTCAACCCAGACATTACGTATGCCGGTTCTGCCCGAACCTGCATCATCGACGGGATTGCGGTATCGGGAGTAGAAGGATATGAGGACTATATGCTCACTGGTATTTCCGGCCTTACCATCGGACAGGAAATTTCTGTGCCTGGACAAGAAATAACGGATGCCGTGAAACGATACTGGAGACACGGTCTCTTCTCTAAAGTCACCGTTGCTGCCGACTCCATTATCGGCGACAAGATTTATCTGCATTTCTATTTGGCAACACGCCCACGTGTGTCGGTAATAAATTACTCCGGTGTTAAGAAGTCGGAAAGGGAAGATCTTGAAGCAAAGCTCGGACTGCTGAAAGGAAGCCAAATAACCCCAAACATGCTTGACCGCGCAAAGACACTAGCAGAAAAATACTTTAACGACAAGGGCTTTAACAATGCCGAAATAAACATACAGCAAATCGACGATGTATCAAACAAGAATCAAGTCATTCTATACGTTGACGTAGACAAGAAAGAGAAGATAAAAGTAAGAAACATATTCCTCGTAGGCAACAAAGAAGTATCTTCTAAAAAGATAAAAGGAGGAATATTCACAAAAGGTGCCTTGGGAAAAATACGCGAAGCAGGAAAAATTTCCAGCTTCCTGAAATCTACGAAATACACTCCGGAAAGATATAAGGAAGGAAAGCAAAGCCTTATAGAAAAATACAACGAGTTAGGATACCGCGATGCAGAAATCGTGGAAGATAGTGTATGGAGCAACGACCCAAAGCACGTGAACGTCTATCTCAAAATTGACGAAGGAAAGAAATACTACATACGCAATATCACGTGGGTTGGAAACACTGTCTTCACAACAGACTACTTGAGTCGTGTGCTCGACATGAAGAAAGGCGATGTCTACAACCAGAAACTTCTAAGCAAACGACTTAGCGAAGACGAAGATGCTGTGGGCAACAACTACTGGAACGATGGATACCTATTCTATAATCTTCAGCCAACAGAGGTAAATATCGTGGGAGACTCCATAGACCTTGAGATGAGAATCTATGAAGGCCAACAGGCACATATCAGCAAAGTGCGAATCAACGGTAACACACGGCTTTACGAAAATGTTGTTCGCCGCGAACTCCGCACAAAACCGGGAGACCTTTTCTCAAAGGATGCCTTGCAACGTTCTGGTCGAGAACTTGCCTCAATGGGGCATTTTGACCCTGAACAGATTAACCCGGACGTGAAACCAAACTATGAAACAGGTACTGTAGACATTGATTATAACCTTGTTCAAAAGTCAAATGACCAAGTTGAATTTTCTCTAGGATGGGGACAGACTGGTGTCATTGGTCGCGTTGGACTGAAACTCAACAACTTCTCAATGCGCAACCTGTTCAACAAAAATCGTGAACATCGCGGAATACTACCCGTAGGAGACGGCGAAGTGCTTTCAATCGGTGCACAGACAAACGGTTCATACTACCAGTCGTATAACGCATCCTACTCAACATCATGGTTTGGAGGGAAACGTCCTATTCAGTTCACCGTGGGTGCATACTTCTCAAAGCAGACGGACGTAAACAGCAACTACTACAACACGGCACTCATGAACAGCTACTATTATAGCTATTACGGCACCGGAAGTTCTTATAACTATAACTATGAGAATTATCTTGACCCGGACAAATATGTGGAACTCTTCGGAGTTTCGCTCGGATGGGGAAAGCGTTTACGCTGGCCGGATGACTATTTCCAACTTTCGGCCGAGCTGTCGTTCCAGCGTTACATGCTGAAGAACTGGCAATACTTTATTGTTACTGACGGAAACTGCAACAACCTCAACCTGAGCCTGTCGCTTTCAAGAACGTCAACAGACAATCAGCTGTTCCCACGCCGCGGTTCAGAATTTATAGCATCCGTGACAATAACTCCGCCATGGTCAAAATTCCAAAAGAAAGACTATGCAAATCTTGCCACCGACGCGAATTCGGCAACATACAAAGACGAGATGCAGGAGAAATACCGCTGGGTTGAATATCACAAATGGAAGTTCAAAGGTCGTATGTTTACGGCTCTCACAAACGGACAGAAATGTCTTGTATTGATGACAAGGGCAGAATTCGGATTACTCGGCTCATATAACAAACACAAGAAGTCTCCTTTTGAAACATATTATGTGGGAGGCGACGGAATGAGCGGTTATTCTTCTGGTTATGCCGAAGAGACTATCGGACTGAGAGGTTATGAAAATGGAACTGTTGGCTACAACAGCTATGCCTACGACCGCTTCACAATGGAGCTGCGCTACCCATTCCTGCTTGGCAATACAACCATTTACGGCCTTGGCTTCGTGGAAGCAGGAAATGCATGGAGCGACACCAAATATTTCAACCCATTCGATATGAAACGTTCTGCCGGAATTGGCGTGCGCATCTACTTGCCTATGGTGGGCTTAATGGGTATTGACTGGGCTTATGGCTTCGACAAAGTGGCAAGCGGCTCAACGATGACACGCGGAGGTTCGCAATTCCACTTCATCCTCGGACAGGAATTCTAATACTGTCAAGGAAAGAATTTAAAGAACATGTCTAAAAAATAAATGCCAAGACAATGAAAAAGCTAATAATGATTGCAGTGATGCTTATGTCTGCACTAGGCATGAGCGCACAGAAGTTCGCCCTTGTTGACATGGAATATATACTTAAAAATATCCCAGCCTATGAGCGTGCAAACGAACAACTCTCGCAAGTGGCAAAAAAATGGCAGGCTGAAGTTGATGCCATGAGCACGGAGGTACAGACACTCTATAAGAATTACCAAAACGAGTCGGTTTTCCTCTCGCAAGAACAAAAGAAAAGTCGCCAAGAAGCCATACTGCAAAAAGAAAAAGACGCCAGCGAACTGAAAAAGAAATATTTCGGTCCCGAAGGCGAACTATACAAGAAGCGCACTAGTCTTATGACACCTATACAAGAAGAAATATACACTGCGGTGAAAGAAATAAGCGAACTGCGAGGCTACTCGCTCGTGCTCGACAGAGCCTCCGACACGGGAATTATCTTCGCATCGCCAAAGGTAGACATTAGCAACGAAGTGCTTAGCAAGCTTGGCTATTCGGCAAATTAAATTTGGCTGATAGTAAAAAACATATTACATTTGCATACCTTGCACAAAGCAGGCAAGTACATGTAACGTAAACGAAATATTAATAATAAAAAACAAATAAACGACAAGATGAAAAAATTGATTTTAATGTTGATGTTGTTCGCACCTCTAGCAACATTCGCACAGAAGTTCGGACATGTCAACGCACAGTCTGTTATGGAAAGTCTTCCCGAGTTTGTAAAGGCACGTGCTGAAGTTGAAGGTCAAGCAAAGATCTACGACAATCAGCTCAAGGAAATGCAGACGGAAATACAGAAGAAAGCCGAGGAATACGACAAGACTCAGGCTACTATGAATGACACTAAGCGTAAAGAAACCGAAGCAAATCTTCAGGATCTATACACCAAGTTCCAGCAAGCACAGCAGGACAACGCTCAGGCAATACAGAAGTTGCAGAGCGAAAAGCTGCAGCCTATAATAACAAAACTACAGAATGCTATCAAGAACGTAGGCAAGAGCGGTGGATACGTATACATCATGGATCTTTCAAGCGGCATACCATACATCAGCGAAACACTGAGCAAGGATGTAACTGCCGAAGTGAAAGCAGAACTTAACAAGCTGAAATAAAACGAAACCCGCAAAGGGCAACATTACATATACGGCACTCAAAGACGTATAGCGGAGTGTGTCAAAAGCGATGGACTGTAAGACTAACGACTCCACGCTTTTGGCACATTTTCTTTTCATACACACTCCAAAACAAAGAAAAACATGAAAAAAGCCATCATACTACTCTTCATAACCATGCTCACGCTCACGGTATCTGCACAAGACTTCAAGTTCGGATACTTCAGCTACGAAGCTGCGTACAAATCAATGCCTGACTATGCTACAGCCACGGCAAACATAGAAAAACTACGCACCCAGTATGACAACGAACTGAAACGTGCAGAAAAGGAATTCAACAACAAATACGAAGACTTCCTTGAAAATCAGCGCACTCTTGCCCCTGCCATTCTTGACAAGCGACAGGCAGAACTGCAGGAACTCCTACAGAAAAACATGAAGTTTAAAGAGGAAGCCATGCGACTGCTCAAACAAGCTGAAAATGATGCCTATGCGCCACTGAAAAACAAACTTGCCGCTGCTCTAAAGAAAATCGGCCAGGAACACGGCTATGCTTTCATAATAAACACTGACGGCGATGCATGCCCGTATGTTGACAGCACCAAGGGAGAAGACATAAATGTGCTGATTACAGACGAGCTGAAATAATTTTCACGGGAAAAGCCACAAAGACAATAAACAAATATAACGATGATGAAACAGGAAAATTGCGGACCAATAGGTGTGTTCGACTCAGGATACGGTGGACTTACTATCTTGCACCAAATGAAGCAGCTGCTGCCACAGTATGACTATCTATACCTCGGAGACAACGCACGCACGCCATACGGTACGCGTTCATTCGACATCGTCTATAAATTCACACGCGAAGCCGTGCTGAAACTATTCAGCATGGGATGCCATCTTGTAATATTGGCCTGCAACACCGCTTCAGCAAAAGCATTGCGCACCATCCAGCAAAACGACCTCCCACAAATAGACCCGGAACGTCGCGTACTGGGTGTAATCCGCCCCACAGCAGAGTGTATCGGCAACATAACACAAACACGTCACGTTGGCATCTTTGCTACAGCTGGAACAATAAAAAGTGAAAGTTACGTACTCGAAATCCAAAAACTTTTCCCCGACATAACGGTAATGGGGGAGCCTTGTCCGATGTGGGTTCCACTTATAGAAAACAATGAATACGACAGTCCGGGGGCAGATTATTTCGTGGAAAAACGCATAGGTAACCTACTCAGACGCGATCCTCTAATAGATTCTGTCATCCTTGGCTGCACACATTATCCGCTACTGCTAAACAAAATTCTCAAATACGTACCGCGCGGCGTGCAGATCGTTCCGCAAGGAGAATATGTAGCAAACAGCCTAAAAGACTATCTCCGCCGGCATCCTGAAATGGACGCCAAATGTTCAAAAGGCGGACATTGTCACTATCTGACGACCGAAAACACCGATAAATTCCGCGAGTCAGCACAGCTCTTCCTCCACGAGGACGTTGACGTGGAAAACATAACGCTTGAATAAATACTTTTCACAAGCGCAGAGCATGTCCCATAAAAAAGCGCAACTCTAATTAACTGCCCAATTTTGCTAATCGAACATTGCAACACATCAAGACAAAGACTATAAGAAAAGTAAGAGGAAAGGCCATTTGTCAAAAAACAATATCATTTTATCACTAAATAAAGTAAAGGCCGAGCCTTTGTAAATATCTTTGCAATAGAAGAAAAGCAATGTGACCTTGTACATATATTCATGCGACAAGGAAATAATGACGAAATATTTGTTAGTTAGTATTAATTGAGCAGAGTAGAAAAAGCATGCGTGGCTTGAGGGAAGTCGTGCATGCTTGATTTTTATACCCCCTGCCTTCAACTACAAATAGCCTAAAACTATGGTTAATCGCCTTCACCCTTTAAAAAGCAACACTCCAGAACCAATATATTTCACCAACCCTTTCGATTACATCCCCCACCCGCTTTGCACTCTCGCCGCAACAGAAGTGCAGCAGTGGCTAGAAGAGAAAACGTCGCTGAGCGAAGAAATAAATGAAGGGAAAATGTTTGGAGTGCTCGTTGTCAAGGACAACAAAGGTTCTCTTGGCTTTCTTGCTGCATACAGTGGACTGCTAGGTGGACGTAACGACTGGGAATATTTCGTGCCGCCTATTTATGATTGTTTGCAACACAACGGCTATTTTAAACAACACGAACGGGAAATTTCACAAATAAACATTCTCATTGACAAGTTACAAAATTCCGCATTTGCCACCACTCTACACCAACATTACAACAAAGAGAAAAAAGCTGCAGAAGAAGATATCAGCCGCTTCAAAGCATATATGGCAGAGTCTAAGAAAAAACGCCACGGGATACGCTCTGCAACCCCGCGGCCTTCCGAAGAAGAGCTCGCGGCATTAGTAGCAGAAAGTCAATTCCAAAAAGCAGAACTAAGGCGAATGAAGCAACACGCCGCAGAGAAGTTGCAACCCATAGTAACGGAAATAGGAAAACTGGATAAGCAATTAGCGGAGCTGAAACACAAAAGAAAAGACATGTCTGACAAGCTTCAGCAATGGCTTTTCATGCAATATGACATACTTAATGCAGAAGGCACCCATACCGATCTGTGCCAGATCTTCGCCAATACGCCACAGGGTGTTCCACCTTCAGGAGCTGGTGACTGCTGTGCACCCAAACTCCTGCAATACGCCTTCCTTAAAGGATACCATCCAATATGCATGGCAGAGTTTTGGTGGGGAAAGTCGCCCAAGGCAGAAATACGCCATCACCTGCATTATTATCCGGCATGCCGCAACAAATGCAAGCCGATATTGGGCTTCATGTTGAAAGGATTGAACGTTGACAGTGCTCCACACTATTCTATAACCGATAAAAACGATCAAGACGGGCTACGTATCATTTTCGAAGATGAAGATCTTATCGTAGTAAGCAAGCCTGCAGGAATGTTGTCTGTCCCGGGGCTCATTGACAATCCGTCAGTCATTGACATTCTACGCAAAGAAAGAGGTGATGATACCTTCATCGTTGCTGCGCACCGCCTTGACATGGCAACAAGCGGTCTGCTTCTAGTAGCCAAAAACAAAGAGGCATTGCGTTCGCTTCACAAGCAGTTTGCAAATCATAAAATAAGGAAACGGTATATAGCCATTCTTGACGGGGTACCAAAATGTGCTACAAAAGGAAACATAAACCTGCCTATCGCACCAGATCCACAGGATAGCCCACGGCAAATCGTTACGCCAATTGGAAAACCTGCAGAGACACACTATGAAATTATGCAGACTAAAGAAGGCAGAACACTTATAAACCTATACCCACTAACGGGACGAACACACCAACTCCGCATACATTGTGCCCATAAACAAGGACTTGGCATACCTATTTTAGGTGATAAGCTATATGGACACCCAACATTGGAAAGAATGTTCCTTCACGCAGCACAAATATCCTTTAAGCATCCTATAACAGGGCAACAGATGGCATTTGAAGACCCAGTAAATTGGCTTTGAAATAAGCAAAATACATTAAATTTATCATATAATAGATAAATTCAATCACTAACAATTATTAGGTATCACGGAAATATAACTATCTTTGCCAACGACGGAGGAAAACAATCCCGAAGGATCCAATATAACGACATATGGAAACATACAATTAAAAGACATTGTAAGGAATTCGGGAAGAGAGAAATATCCGTGATGTTCAAAATATAAAATACAAAAACATTATGAAAAAGAAATTTATTTGCACAGTGTGTGGTTACGTTTATGAAGGTGATGCAGCTCCAGAGCAGTGCCCCGTTTGCAAAGCACCTGCATCAAAGTTCCAAGAAATGACTGAAGATTCTGACGAACCGTTTGCTACAGTTCACGAACTTGGCATCGCACGCACAAAGGGCGCAGACGCAGAACTTATAAAAGACCTAGAGACTCATTTCAACGGCGAATGTGGAGAAGTAGGAATGTATCTAGCCATGAGCCGTCAAGCTGACCGCGAAGGCTATCCTGAAATAGCAGAAGCATTCAAGCGCTACGCTTTTGAAGAGGCAGAACACGCTTCAAAGTTTGCAGAACTACTCGGTGATGTTCTTAAAGACACAAAGAGCAACCTTGAGGCACGCATTGCTGCAGAACGCGGAGCATGCGCTGACAAAGACCGCATCGCCCACAATGCGAAAGCTGCCGGACTTGACGATGTACACGATACCGTACACGAAATGGCAAAAGACGAGGCACGCCATTGCGCCGGTTTCCAAGGATTGTATAAGAGATACTTCAAATAACATACATTCTGCACACAACGTTACAGAACGTTGACAAAACAAATGCTATGCGTTGGGGCTTTACTCCCCCAACGCATTTTTCTTTTTCTACAAAATGTATCAATGGACATAGCCACATAAGTCTTTTAAGACATTTGATAAAACAATTGGAAAACTATTGTCTTTACGCATGAATTTTGCAACATCGAAGTGGCAAAAGCGATTATTTTGCTTTATATTGCGCTTTTTTTGTTCTTTTTGTTTGACGATAAAGAATAAAGAACTACCTTTGCAGCAGATAAGAACAAAATAAGAGACAAGGGAAAGTCTTAAAAACCGATTGAAACAAAACTAAAGCATTAACAACTAAAAAACAAAGATTATGAAAGCTATTAAATTTATCATGGGTGTCGCAGTTGCATTATCACTAGGTTTCTCTGCAGCTTCTTGCAGCAACGATGATTATGATTTCACGGATACAAACAAGAATATCCCGCAAACAGATGTAAAGAACACCATTGCAAAGGCTGAGGTAGACGTTAAATATATGTTCACCGAAGACTTTCTAAGAAATTTTGACGCAACATTCGTATACACCGATTCAAATGGCACTGAGCATCGCGAGGCTATTGACACAAAAAACACAACGGCAAAATTACAAATCGAAATGGTCGGCGAAGTTGTCGGGAAATACAGCAATGTATATACCTATAACAAAATAATAGAAACTTCGATACCACAAAATATAAACGTACATGTTGATATTACAGAAAAGGCAACAAAAACACCTACCGAAAAGGACTACGATTATATAGGATTTGGGTTCAATTACAAAACACAGTTCAAGAACATATACGGTGAAGTGCTAAAGAATATTCAGGGCAAGTCCGATAATGACTATACCGAATGCGCTATTGATACTATCAAATTAAGCGAATACTACGACAATGTGTTGACAGATTATGTAAAACTATACACTTTCACATTCAATTTCGCAAAAACAGGACAGTGCAACGTGATTACTCAAAAACTTTCAAAATAAGAGCAATGTTTCTAATATCACGGCAATATAAAGGAAACAACCAAGAAAACTAAAGAATAAAAAAGAAACTCCCGACGTGCTTTCAACGGCATGTCGGGAGTTCCCTTTTATCCTCTATTAAATAGGGTGCTTAGTTGTCAAGTTGTTTGAATTTTATTCCTTCATTCTCAAACTGCTTGTTCAGTTCTGTTTCAAGTGCATCCTTATCAAAAACGCTTTGAATAGGGCCACTCTGAGTTAGATCCACGTTCAAAAATTGGAAATCATTGCCACCATTCCATACAATATTAACCGTTTGTGGGTTCTTTTTCAGTTTGGGGAATACAAGGGTAACGAAGCGTTTTCCTTCCAGTTCTACTTCCTCACCGCTCTTGAGTCCTTTTATGAACTTCAATTCATATGTCTTGTTATTAGCTTGGTCAACAATGCTAATGCCTTTAGTATCCTCAAATGTTACCTTGGCGGTATTATAAACCAGCTTAACCATCGTAATGGTGCTGCCATATGTTATGGAAGCAATTCTGCAGTAATTTGTGTTGCTTGTACCCACATTTGGATAAGTTATGTCAGGCATAGTGTTCTTACTTTGCACACCTGCCATGGCTGTAGCCGTAGCAAACAACATGGCGATAACCATTGTCAATAATCCTAGTTTCTTCATTGTATAAATAATTTATTTAGTTTTTTATATCCTTGCAAACACTTCTCACAGGTTCTGCATCCACGCCTTTGGCTGCAGAGCGTGCCGGAGCATAGTTATAACCATAGTAATAGTCATTGTAGTCATATCCGTTCCAGTCATAGTCACTCCAGTTTGGCGATGATATCTTCTGCAATTCAAAATACACCCCGTTGCTACTGCCACCGTCATCAATATATCCACTGAAATACCTGCCATTCATAGTATAATTATAGATATAGTATGTACGTTGTTCCTTTATTGAATATATCTGTAGTTCCCCGTTGACTACCCTCCATTCTATGCGGCTGGAATAGTTGTCAAAAGGAGCGTTGCTATAGTAGTCAATCCAATATCCTGTTCCCTGCGCATAGGCATAAGGATCTTTGTCAAAGGCCAAGACAGAGTATGATGACTGGTATACGCGCCCATTATAACTACTCTGCATATACATATTACCTTGCCACACACCCCACAAGTTGTATGCCATTTCTTCATTAGGGTCGCAACTTGTCATTGTCATCGCAGCAATGGTCATGAAAACAATAGTCAGTAAGGAGTATAGCTTTTTCATAATCGTGTAATTTTTATCGGTTGATGTTTCTATTGCTGCCGTTATTGCGTCAGCTTTTGACTTTTCATGTTGCAAAATTACTATTTCCCTTTCATGTCGGCAAATAGTAAATCCATATTATTCTTTAGGGAAAACCCTAAAGCCAAACGGGGTTTTATTCATAATAAACCTATAAGATACTTATATGATACTATTTTAAGCCACAAATAAACTGAAAATAAAATGATTGTCTTATGACTTTTTTTGTGTCAAAGCTATCACTATATATATTGGAAGGGGACAATACACAACTACAAGGATAATCAGCCCCATAATATCACTCCAACAAGAATGCTTCTGCCACATGATTGCACTTAATATTGTCAAAGCCGCGCTTTAGAAACAACGTAATGAAAATGCGCTGCCCATTATGCAAAGATTTCTCCAACCGGCTATCGTTAATACAACTTAATGGAGCAGTTCCTTCTTTTTCAACTTTCCCCTCTGGCGTCTCACTAATTGGCGAAACAATCTTGTAACGAAAATATCTTTTCTCCCTATCTACATAGAGAATGTCCGAGTCGAGCCATCCGAATTTTTCCCGTCCCTCACTAAGAGAAAAGGCCTTTATAACATAAGCCGACTTGAATTTATCCATAACCGGGACAATAGGTGAGAAAAGCACATAACATCCCTCACTTAATTTCAGCTTTGGGCATTCCGCAACAAAGTGGCGCGAGATTGCGTCGAAAATGTGGACATGACCATGCCCCACGTCTATACCATCAACATAGCCTGCGACGGGAGGAAAAATTTCTTCCGGAGTCTTTTCCGTTGGCGCAACCTCCACCACCCTGTCGTTTCCTTTCTCTGAAGTTCTAATCAAGATATCAAACATTGTTCCCTGTATTTCCCATGGCTTGCATGGGAACATGTGGCTCTCAGCAATGGTTTCCCATCCATCTCCAGCCACCAACTTTACAAAACGCAAGTTTCGCCCGTTTTTCTCTTTCTCAAAAACTTTCACGGCAAACATTGTTCTTATGTTGGTTGAGTTCCCTTTATCACCATGATGAAGAAGCCAAGAATCCCGTCTTCGCTCTGCCCGTTCTTTTAATGATAAGAATGTTCTTCCATCTTTTCCCTTCTGACGTTCCGTGTCCTCCCTGCGCAGAAGTTTTGGAAATCCCCAATATTCAAGAAACACAGGAAAATTGAAGTCCGCATATGTATTGCTTACTTTCACTGCTAGGCTCAGTATACACGAATGTATGAGCGAAGGACGCTCCAACTCAAGCCTAATATATGCAGAAAGCAGTGTGCGCACTAATTTTGAGGAATCGGTGGCATAGTTCTTTTTCAAGTAATTGTAAATGCACCAAGCCGTTTCGTTAGGAGTCCATACCGATGCTTCTATAGCTTCTAGAAGTTCATCAAATGAGCAATCCTTTTCGTTGCTATGTTTGTCACTCATATTATGTATAGGTTAAGTACTGCAAATATAACACAAAAACAAAGCAATAACAAAAAAATATTTACGTTTTGTCGCCGTTCTTCCTAGCTTTCCATAATGATATAAAAAGAAGTGTAAAAATATCACATAACAATTATGAAGCCCACAAAAGCGAATGAATTGTTAATGAAAACAGCTGTTTAATTCATTTTTTTTGTTTTTTCCTTGGTAACAAACTGGATTATCACTACTTTTGCCCAAAGTATTACGCATGTTATTAAATAATCGACTAAAGATCCAATAACCTCATGAGAAAAGATTGTTTCACCAAATTGGGCAAAACGGGCAGAAACATGCTCGTATTGGCAATGTTGTTTTTCGCTGCTGTGGGGAGTGCCAATGCTCAACTTCCGTCCTTTAAACTGAAGACTATCGACGGGAAAACAGTTGATACGGCAACATTAAGCAACGATGGCAAGCCGTTCATCATAGATTTCTTCGCAACATGGTGCAAACCATGCAATCGTGAGCTCTCTGCAATAGGCGAAGTATATGAAGACTGGCAGAACGAGACAGGCGTAAAGGTCTTTGCCGTATCTATAGACAAGGCCCAGAACGCAAGCAAAGTAAAGCCCCTCGTTGACCAGCACGGATGGCCTTACGAAGTTATCCTTGACCAAAACAGTGAGTTCCGCAAGTCGTTTGGCGGAGAGATGATACCTTTCGTTATCATCTGCGACGGTGACGGCAAGATTGTCTACAAGCACAATGGTTATACAGAAGGAGCTGAACAGGAACTCATCGAAAAGGTGAGAGAACTGACAAACAAGTAAATCAACGTAAAATCCAAAGTCTTATGCCGTATAAATACATGCGGTATAAGACTTTTCTCGCAATATGTAGGCATGAATGATGAGCCATTTGCTGAAGGTATTTGCTTTCATGCCAAACATTTGTCAACTAAAATCACACAACAGAAAAAGTCAAATGAGACCAAGACTATTCTTTTCGCTAGCAGCACTTCTCGCCGCCACAAATGCTATGCAGGCACAAGAAACGTCAGACGACAAGTTTACCATCAGCGGAAGTATACAGAGCGACATCCTTATTCCGCAAGACGATGAAGCTATCGGCACGGAAAAAACCAATGAATGGGCACTTACCAATACATATGCAGACATTGCCGCACGCAGCAACCATCTTGATGCAGGACTGCGCTTTGAATTTACAAAACATCCCCTGCCGGGATATGCCACTGCAACAGAAAAATTCAAGGGATGGGGCGTGCCAAATTTCTATATAAAGGCGCATTTCGACAATTGGGATCTAACGCTCGGAACATTCTATGAGCAGTTCGGCTCTGGCTTCATCCTACGGACGTATGAAGAGCGCAGCTTAGGTATAGACAACTCTCTGCTCGGCGGAAAGCTTGTTTTGCGGCCTGTTAAGGGAGTGCAAATAAAAGCTTTGTCAGGAAAACAGCGCCACTATTGGAAATGGAACAACTCTTGGGTGAGCGGTGCAGACCTGGAACTGAGCGTTGACCAGTGGGTGAAAAGCATGCAAGAGCATAATACTTACCTTACACTTGGTGCATCATGGGTGAACAAATACGAGTCTGCCGATGAAGATATTTGGGTAGATCCAACTCATGTCCTTAATCTTCCGAGCACGGTCAACGCTTTCGACGTACGCACAACACTACAGGCAGGCAACTTCAATATCCTTGCCGAATACGCCTGGAAGACAGAAGACCCGACATACGATCGCCTCTATCCTTACATCTACCGCAAGGGAACTGTAGCAATGCTCTCCACATCTTATTCAAGAAACGGGCTTAGCGTGTTACTTCAGGCCAAGCGTTCCGACAACATGACCTTCCGTAGCGAACGCAGCGTACAGGGATTGTCATCTAACATCAACAATCTTCCAGCCTTTAGTACAGAGCAAACCTATGCTCTTGCCGCCCTCTATCCATACGCCACGCAGCCAAACGGTGAATGGGCCTATCAAGCAGAGTTCGGCTACAGATTCAAAAAACACACATGGCTCGGCGGAAAATATGGTGCAAATGTAAAGGTTAATTTCTCTCACATACATGCCATCAACCGTAACAACCACACCGGAGGCGAAAATTTCATTGGAACAGACGGATATGGCTCAGCCTTTTGGAAATGGGGTTCGCAGACTTACTATCAAGACTTGAACATTCATTTTGACAAGAAGTTCACGCGTTCCTTCACACTCAACCTCATGTATATGAACCAGTTCTATAACAAGACTGTCATTGAGGGCGAAGGCGGAATGATTCACTCCGACATTTTTGTAGCTGATGCGAAATACAAGTTCAACAACAAGGTTACACTTCGCGGTGAAGCACAGTATCTGTCAACAAAGCAGGACGAAGGCGATTGGGTTTACGGACTTCTTGAACTGTCGGTTCTTCCACATTGGATGTTCACCGTTTCCGACATGTACAATTGCGACGTGAGTCACCTTCATTACTATCAAGGACTCATAACCTTCAACACCGGTTCACACCGTCTGCAGCTAGGATACGGACGCACTCGCGCTGGCTATAACTGCTCAGGAGGTGTTTGCCGCATGGTGCCGGCAAGCAAGGGTTTCACTCTGTCTTACAACTATAATTTCTAACAAACAATGAATATCATAAAATACATCTACGGTTTAACTTTCGCTGCCGTGGCTTTGCAGTTCGCAGCCTGCTCCACTATAGACGAGAACGACCGTATTAGATATGTAGAACCATCCGAAGTAAAAAAACATGTATTGGTAGAGGACTTCACAGGGCAGAGTTGTGTCAACTGCCCTAGAGCCGCCCAAGAGATTGCCAAGCTTCAGGAACAATATGGCGAAGAGAACGTCATTGCTGTCGGAATATATGGTGGCGACTATGGTTATTCTCCCGTTGCACAAGGTCATAAGCCATGGTCGCTGACCACAGAAACAGGCAACTCTTACTACACCACATGGGGTGTGAGGGCACAACCGGCCTGTATGGTTGACCGTGCCGGAGGAGCACCATTCTATAACACTGCCTATCTTGCAGCATATGTAGGGGCGCTGATTGAGAACGAGCCACCAGTAATGATTACCAACAAAGTTTCATACGATGCCACAAAGAAAACTGCCGATATCAGCGTTACTGTTTCCGCAATTCAGGATTATAACGGCAAGGTGCAGATATGGTTGGTTGAAGACAACATTGTTGATATGCAATATATGCCTGACGGCAGCATAAACAACGAATACGTGCATAACCATGTTTTCCGTGCATCAGTAAACGACAAAGACGGCGACATTGTTATTATTGATAAAGGGGAAGGCTCCACCGATTCATTCACATATCCAATAGACGATGCATGGAAGCCGGAGAATCTATCTGTCGTAGCGTTTGTATTCAATTCAGACGGTGTGCAACAAGTTGAGAAAACACCTCTCATCGCTAAGTAGGAAACAACGGAAAGCAAAACTACTACTGCAAGAAACAAGAAAAGAACAAAATAACAGTAAAACAAATAAAACAATATGAAGACAATTAAAAGTTTTATTCTGCTCGGGATGAGCTTGCTTTGCATGCAGGCAAACGCACAGACCGACCTTACGTCACTTTCGTTTGTTGACAAGGCAGGCAACGTTATTGCCGACGGCACTGAGCTAACACGCACTGAGACTGAAGAAATTGACACTTTGGGCAACGTCCAAATTGTAACAGGTCTCTACGTGAAGAACAATACTTCAGATGAGGTGGCAACACTCTGCCATGTAACAGTAGAGAAGATAGACAATGGTGAAATTTCCTGCTGTTTCCCAAACACATGCCAGAATGTGGGTAGCGTAGCTGAAAGATCAACAGAACCAAATGTGCTTGATGCAGAAGAGACAAGAGATTTCTTAACGGAATGGAAGCCAGCCACCTATGGTGCAAGCACCGCTACATTCCAACTCTACATCCAGGAAATAAAGATGGTCTACAACCCCGTAATCAAAATGGAAATGCCCGACTATAACACATTCAAGGCTTTTGGTCCGAAGGTGAAGATTAACTTTATTTATTCCGAGCCAGCAAGCATAAATGGCGTATCTACTGATGGTGCAAAAGTTGAAGCATTCTATACTATGAGCGGACAGCAGATTAGCGCCCCTCTTGCCAACGGAGTAACATTGGTTAAATATACCAATGGCAAGACAATTAAGATGATACAAAAGTAAAACGTACAAACACATTTTTATTATGAGAAAATTTTTACTCTCGCTTGCAACAATTTTCGTTGCTTCCACGGCAGCTTTCGCACAAGTAGACGCTGCCAAGGTTAAAGGTCTCTCGGTAGAGAAGAACCTCAAGGCCATAGTAGCACCTCTTAAGGCGGCACCTGCAAAGACAGACATTAAAGAAAACCAGCGTATAGTAGGTCTCTACACATCTGATGCTTTGGCAGATTATGGTGTAGGTATCCCCAACTATGGAGCTTTCTCCGGTGCAAAGGCTGCAATAGAATTAACATCAGACATCCTCTCACCCTATGTTGGCAAGAAGATTGTAGCAATACGTTTCGGTCTTTGCGCTGCTCTTGAAACTTCACGCGTATTCGTGGCTCCAGTAAGCGACAAGGGCATTCTTAGCGATGTTGTTTCACAGGACGTTGCTTCAACAGTTAAAGGATGGAACACGGTAACTTTGGAAACACCATATACCATAGAAGCAGACAAGAGCTACTTAGTAGGCTTTGACTACAACCAAAAGGCAACAAGAAGCGGACAGTATTACACTGATGATTGCTATCCCTTGTCTATTGTTAACGAAGGATTATCTGACCAGTATTTGTATATATATGCCAATATTTCAGCAGCTTACAACGGTAGCGGAGAAGGTTGGTATAACTTCGGCAACACCAACGGAAACCTAAGCGTGCAGCTTATCGTGGAAGGCGAATTCAACGACTATGACGTTACTCCAAGCGATTTCAAGAAGGCCATTGCGGGTCTTAACGCAGAGAAGACTATTTCCGTTGAATTCTTCAACAACAGTAAGGAAGCCGTGAGCAGTCTTGATTATATCCTCACGGTTGACGGTGTGGCTAGCGCAGAACAGCATGTTGATCTTGCTTCTGCTATAGAAGTAAGCAACAGTGGTTATTTTGATGTAACCATTCCCGCTCAAACAGCAAAAGGCACAAAGGCAATAACTATAGAAGTCACAAAAGTTAACGGACAAGAGAACCAGTCAACTGACAAGGTTGCCAATGGCTCTTTAGTTGTGGTTGACAAAGTATACGACCGCAACTGCGTTGTAGAAGAATTTACCACAGAGCAATGTCCACAATGCCCTACAGGTGCAAAAATACTCCACAATACACTGGCAAAAGTTGACGAAACACGCGTCTACGCAGCATGCCACCACTCAGGATATTATACAGATTGGCTCACAAAGAACTGGGACTCACAGATCACAAGCCTTATGTATGGCGGTACAGGTTCGACATTTGCTCCTGGTGTAATGTTAAACCGTAACAGCGAGATTGTGCCAAGCAATGGATCTAACCTGGGCAACGTCTTCAGCATAAACGCTTACAGTGCTACAATAATGGCAGCATTTATCGACAGCCAGCTTGCCGAGACATCAAATGCAGCACTGAACATTGAAGCAACGCCTAACGAAGACGGTACTATATTGAACGTAAAGGTAACAGGTGAGTGCAATGAAGGTTTTGACCAGGAGTCTGCACTCCTTACTCTCTATCTGACTCAGGATAGCCTTAAGGCAAAGAGCCAGAGCGGAGCTTCAGGCGTTTACTATCACATGCACGTGATTCGATATGCCAACAGTCCTTGGGGTGAAGCCGTAACTTGGAACAACAACGCTTTTGAGGCGAACTTCAGCATAACATTGAGCACAGCATGGGTTAAGAAAGACCTTAAGCTGATTGCATTCCTCAACAAGCACAACGAAAATGACTACACAGACAATGCCATAGAGAACTCAATAGGATGTGACTATCCGTACGACGCAACAGGCATCAACGGTGTTGTTAACGATAGTAATGTTGTTGAAGTAGCTCGTTATACCATAGACGGACAACTTCTTTCTGCACCACAGAAGGGATTGAACATCGTGAAGATGAGCAACGGACAGACAATGAAGGTTATGGTGAAGTAAGCGCATACTTCATATAAACCATACAATGGAACAAAAGAAGGCAGCCCACATTGGGTTGCCTTCTTTTTGTCTATGATTATAAAGCTTTAGCAATGAGGACTAAAGCACAAGGTTTATAAGAATGTTCCGTCTTATTATTTTTTTAGGCCGCAGGCTACGTTTTATTTGCATGCGTCCTAATTTGTTCATCGCCGCACCACCATAAACAACACAAATGCACGTTATTGCCGAAAATCAGAATAGACTGACAGAAGAAAGAAACACTATATACTAGAAATGTCAGACAGAGATAATCCTGTAGCCTCGGAAATTTGCTCGTCAGTCATTTTCATTGCTTTTAATTGCCGTGCAATTTCCATAGAGCGTTCCGCTCGGCCTTCGACAATACCTTCCGCTCGGCCTTCAATTCGACCTTCTGCTCGACCCTCCGCACGACCTTCACTAAAACCATCATCGCGGCTTGTATCAAAGAGACTACGCATGTGTCGCACGGATTCCATGTAACGATCGTAAGCCCGTCGCTCTTTATCCGGCAAAGAATCGACGCGCAGTTGTTCACGAGCCTCAGCGAGACCTGCCGCCTTGGTCGTCTCGCTTATCTTACCGGTCTTCAAGAATTCAATCCATTCATCAAGTGGAGTCGTAGCAACCTTGTCGAAGTCATTGACACGAAGAATATAATACTCGGGGAACAATTCACTGGCATCTTGCGTGTTCTGCACTCCGATGCCCTTAAGTCCCAAAAACTTCTCGCTCTGCCGAGCTGACAACTTCAGCAGATCATGCGGCTTGTGTAGCCCCTTAAACTCAGTCTTCCCATGATAGACATAGTCTTTGCCTTGCCCTAACTCAAAATATACGATATTGATTGAGTATACTTTACGCACTTTATCGTATGTGTCGCCTTTATCAATATACTCCGTTATCGCTTTGGATACGCCATAAAGCATGCGGTGAAAGTATGTAATTTCATGGCTATTCTGTATTTCAATAATTATAAGTTCGCCGTCCTCGTCTTCCGCCAACATGTCAACGCGGTTGTATTTGTCAAGCAAGTCTTCCTGATTGCCCTCACTTTCCAAAAATGTCTTAATAGACATCTTCTTGCCCGTAAGGGAAAACAAAAGCCCTTCAACAACAACATGGTTTGTTTTATTGCAGAGCAGACGTTTCATAGCCCAGTCAAATCTCACATATTTGTCGTAATTCTGCACCATAGATATGTCTCCTTTATCATTTAATCCAAAACATTTGCGGCAAAGCAATGAATGTTTGCCGCCAAATATAGCAAAAAATACCGTAAGTCTGTATTTTCTGCCTTGCTTATTTTCCCCAAGTCAAAGATTCTCCTATACATTTACATAAGTAAAAGCACAAGCTTACATGATAATTTCACTCAAACATAAGTATACAAGGCAAGACTAACAAATGGCATTTATATTGCAAAGAACGTTAAATCAACATGTTCAAGCAGAGAAAACTTATACATAAAATAGGATTGTTAGAACAAATGGTATAACTTTGTAGAAAAATTCAACAATACATGCAAAATATTTTCATTTAAAATCACATCAATATGCAGATTAAAAGAATTATTGTGTTTGCTGTGGTGGCATTGACTTGTTCGCTTGGCACATACGCCCAGGATGAGGAATTCAATCCCATGGCGCAGCCGCTGCCGACAGACCCTGCCGTCAGAACAGGAAAGCTCGACAACGGACTTGTTTATTATGTGCGTCACAACGGCTACCCCGAGCAACGCGTGAACTTCTACATCGCCCAGCGCGTGGGCTCTCTTCAAGAGGAGGAAAACCAGCGAGGATTGGCACACTTCCTTGAGCACATGTGCTTCAACGGAACAAAGAACTTCCCTGGCAACAATGTAATTGAGTATACCCGTTCACTGGGTGTGCAGTTCGGGGGCGACCTCAACGCGTACACAAGCATTGACCAAACAGTATACAATATCAACAATGTGCCCACTACACGTGGCACTGCAGCCCTTGACTCCTGCTTGCTAATACTTAAGGACTGGAGTCACGACCTGACACTTGAGCCTTCGGAAATCGACAAAGAGCGCGGTGTTATCCATGAGGAATGGCGTCTTCGCACTTCGGCAGATAGCCGAATGTTTGAGCGTAACCTCGAAACGCTTTACCCTGGTTCTAAATACGGAAAGCGCTACCCCATCGGTCTCATGTCTGTAATCGACAATTTCAAGCCAAAGGCTCTGCGCGACTACTACGAGAAGTGGTATCATCCCGCAAACCAAGCCATTATCGTTGTCGGCGACATTGACGTAGACCGCTTCGAGGCAAAGATAAAGGAAATGTTCTCAAGCATAAAGAACCCAGCAAATGCTGCTCCTATCGTTGACGAACCTGTTCCAACAAACCTGGAGCCAATCATCGTGGTTGACAAAGACAAAGAATGTCAATCAGCCTCAATTGACTTGATGTTCAAATATGACACAACGCCAGAATCAGAGAAGAACACTTTGGGTTATGCGTTGGAACAATACGTAACATCTTTGGTTAGCCAGATGCTCAACTCTCGTCTTCAGGAAACAGCGCAGAAGGCAGACTGTCCATTCGCATCGGCATACTGCATGGCAGGAAACTACATCTTCGCCAAGACAAAAGACGCTTTCACCTTCTCGGCAACTCCAAAGGAAGGAAAAACAGAAGCAACTCTCGCTGCACTCACACGCGAAGCTTTGCGCGCCCAAGAACATGGCTTTACAGCAACGGAATATGACCGTGCAAAAGCCAACTACATAAGTTCGCTTGAGAAGCAATATACCAACCGCGACAAGATAGACAACGACCGCTTTGGCCGCCAGATGGCAAGCAATTATCTTGAGAAAGAGCCACTTATGTCTATAGAGCAAAAATACCAGCTCATGCAGCAGGTTTCGCAGATACCTGTAGACCTCATAAACGCTGCCCTCGGCGAGATTATCAACGTGGCAGACTCAAATGTGGTCATATTCAGCTCAAATACAGAGACAGAAGGTGCAGTCTATCCTACAGCCGAAGGATTGAAGAAGGCATACGAAAGTGCACGTGCTGAAAAGGTGGAGGCATACGTGGATAACGTAAAGCAGGAACCACTCATCGCACAAGCTCCAAAGGCAGGAAAGATTGTTTCAGAAAAAGAAAGCACAAAGTTCGGATATAAGGAACTCACCCTTAGCAACGGTGCACGCGTCTTGCTTAAGAAGACAAACCTGAAGGAAGGCGAAGTGCTCTTCAACGCAAATTCCAAGGGTGGAAAGTCACTCTATGACGCAAAGGAAAGAGTTAACCTGGAAATGTTCAACGATGTCATCGGCTCAAGCGGTCTAGGCAATTTCTCAACAACAGAGCTCATGAAGCAGCTTGCGGGAAAGAATGCCAATGTTGACCTAAAACTCGGCGAGTTCCACGAATACCTTACAGGAAACTGTACTCCAAAAGACCTTGAGACAATGTTCCAAATGAACTATCTCTATTTCACGGCAATAAAGAAAGACGAGCAGGCAGTAAACACGCTACTCAACCAATACCGTGAAGCTCTGAAGAACAAGGATCTTTCGCCCGAAGCTGCTCTCAGCGACTCTATTTCATACACTCTCAAGGCACACAACCCACGCGAAATTTCGCTCTCTGCAGAAGACATAGACAAGGTTAGTTACGACCGTATCCTGCAGATTGCAAAAGAGCGCACAGCAAACGCTGCTGACTTTACCTTCACCATTGTAGGTAACTTCAACGAGGCTCTTGTACGCAAATACATTGAACAGTATATAGCTTCGCTGCCATCTATCAAAAAAGGAAAGAAATACGTACACGAGGACTGGAAGAAAATTTCCACCTATGCACAAGGCAACGTTGACAATACGTTCAAACGCAAGATGGAAACGCCTAAAGCATACATCGTGACAATTTGGTATAACACCAATACCCCATATTCACTTGACAACATGGTGAAGGCTGATGCTGCAGGACAGGTTCTTGAAATGGTCTATCTGAAGACTATCCGCGAGGAAGAGAGCGCTGCATACACTGTTTCTGCCGGAGGAAACGTACGTATCGGTGGAGATACTCCTTTTGCTCAGATAATGGGATTTTGCCCTGTAAAGCCTGAAAAGAAAGACGTTGCCTTGAGAATCATGCGCGATGAGCTTCAAAAACTTGGAACTAATGTTGATGCCGACATGCTGAAGAAGACAAAGGATTTGATGCTGAAACAGTATGAAGACCAACAGAAGACCAACTCCTACTGGCTTAACGCTATAGACGTTTACGATGAATACGGCATTGACACCGATACTGATTACAAGTCACTTGTCAACGCTATAACACCGGAAACGGTTGCCAAGTTCGTAAAAGACAATATAATCGGAAAGAACTGCGTTAACGTAGTTATGCTTCCACAAGAGTAATCTACGCATTATACAAAAAAAATCCTCGGCTTGCCAATTTCGCAAACCGAGGATTTTTTATTAGACAAGAGCCATGGCGTTTACCATAATGGCGAGAGTCTTAAGACGTGCATAATCAAATGACATATAAACGAGACCGCCAAACGGATTATCTGTACCCCAGGAATTTTTACAAACGAAGAACTTGCGGCCAGCCTTGTCGTGGGCTATGCCTATGATAGCCATACAGTGGTCATCGGTAGTGCGGAAATTGTCTATTTCACGCTGTCGCTGTTGCTGTGTAGCCATATAGCAACGCTCGGATACATCGGCAACCCCCTTCTCAAATGAAAAGCCCTTTTCGCTTGTATCACCTTCCCAACACACAGGATGCCCGGAGCGAAGTGATTTTTCCATTATCTGCATCATCTTATTCAAAGGGACATTAAGAAAACGCTCGTTGCTGAAATTATCGTTGGAGGGGAAGACAACTTGCCTGTCGTATAGCTCGTTCTGCAAACTAGTAAAAGCCACATATTCATCAGGCATACACACACTATGGGCAAACTCCAGTGGAGTATATTCCATGCTGAACATATAAACATGCGCAGGCAACGGGTTTATCGCTCCATCAAGAACCTTATCTGCTTCATTTCTTGCCGCAGAAAGTCCTCTTCCATGAGCTGCCAAAGCCCATATTGCCGCTTGAACTTTATGGGCTGCCACGTTTATGTTTGCATTGGTGTGATAGGAGTCGTATGGCATAAGGCCATAAGTCTGTATAATCCTTATGAGTTGGGGCATCACTCCACGGGTGGTTATACGTCTTGCACCGCGAGACATATAGCATTTGGCAACCTGTTCTTTCATAAACATACGTGCCACATAAGCCGGAGAGAGGTTTACGGAGTCACCGCGCATAATATGTTCCGTTTCAATTGTCGCCAGCATAGCGTATGCCCAGCAAAGACTACTTGCGCCTTGGTCTTTGACTGGAGTCATTGCCAAAACAGTTTCATTGGTAAACTCTGCAGTCGCTGTATCTTTAGCGCCAAATGCCATCATTCCTCTGCTGCTTACATTATTTCCCGTACAGCCACAAACAGCAGTTGCAAGGAAAGCTGTTGCCACAATAAATGAAAGCGTTTTTCGCTTGTCTGTATTCAAGTATATCGACATCTTGCCAACATTATTTTTTTATTCCTCTACAAGTTTTCCTTCTGCACAAAGTGCGTTCCACATCGAATAGCGCGCCTCTGGAGCCATCCGCTCAATCTCGCTGAACAAACTAGCCACTGACGAACGGTGAGAGTCTGTTTCGTAAGGACAAAGTTTCTTCTGCTTCTCATAACCTTTTAAAGCAGCGTAGCGCTTAATGTCAGACTCCTCCTCCATACATAACGGGCGTATGATAGTAATCGGCATTTTCTTCATCTTCAACCTTGCTGGCATAGTGGAAAAGTGTCCCTGAAAAATCTGGTTCATAAGTGCTGTATGTATAATATCGTCTTGATGATGTCCAAGAGCGATCTTGTTGCATCCCAATTCCTGCGCCTTAAGGAAAATCTGCTTACGGCGATTCCATGAACAGAGAAAGCATGGCGACTTGCGAGTGTCTGTTGACATATCGAATCCAGTCGTTAGAACATGCAACTTAACACCGTGGCTTGCGGCAAACGCCTCAAGATATGCTGTGTCGCTCTCGTATTTTATATTGTCCATGCGCACATGAATGGCATGCACCGTAATATGTGGCGTGCTTATCCTCTGTTGCCTACCAAGCAACTCCACGAGGAATAATGAATCTTTTCCTCCGGAAAGGGCAATAAGAATGTTGTCACCTTCCTCTATCAAATGGAATTCCTTCACAGCCTTACGGTAACGTCGCATAAGACGCGCCTCAAGTTTTGATTCTTCTGTAGGTATTGGCATCGTTATACTTGTCTTTTCGTGTTATAATATCATTTCAGAAAAACAAGGAATACCGCTCCCACCAAAAGGAAGAAAGCAAGATAATGATTCCAATGAAGGCCCTGGTTACCGAACATTAGGTTTACTACGACCGTAAACACTATTAGACTGAGACATTCCTGTATGACTTTTAATTGCACAAGCGAGAATGGTCCGCCATTGCCTGTAAAGCCTATTCTGTTTGCCGGCACCTGACAACAATACTCCAGAAAGGCGATAGCCCAAGAGAAGGCTATTACACCAAAAAGAGGCCAGTTGCTGCTTGTCCCCGTCTGCTGTAGCTTCAAGTGGCCATACCATGCCAATGTCATGAAGATGTTGCTCAATACGAGTAATAAAATAGTGTATATCCCTGTCATTTCTTAATAACTCATTATAAAAAAAATAACCTGCTAAATTGTGTATCCTGTGAATTCGGAAAGATGATGCCTTTCAGCATGTACTACGAACCCTTCAAACGGTCTACTGCCCGGCTTTCCCCATGAAAAACTCACATTGTCCTCTCTGCCCAGTCGCTGCGGTCGAGCGTCCTATACCCTATGGCTTCTGCTAGATGTTGCCTTTCCACACGCTCACATCCATCCAAGTCGGCTATAGTGCGAGCAACTTTAAGAATGCGGCTATAAGCGCGGGCAGAAAGCGAAAGACGCTCCATCGCCAGGCGAAGCATTTCCATTCCCGAATCATCAGGTTCAGCAAATTCATGTATCATGCGCTCTGTCATCTGAGCATTACAATGGATTCCTTTATAGTCTTTGTATCTTTCCGTCTGTATATTTCTGGCTTTGACAACACGCTCCCGTATAGCTGCGCTCGGCTCACCTGGCTGCGCCTTGGAGATGTCTTTAAATGGCACTGGCGTTATCTCGCACTGTAAGTCTATTCTGTCAAGAAGAGGGCCGCTAATCTTGTTTATATAACGTTGTATTTGGCCAGGAGTGCAAACACAATGGTGTGTTGGGTCATTAAAATAACCACACGGACAAGGATTCATACTTGCCACAAACATAAAAGAGCAAGGATATTCTACGGTATACTTTGCCCGTGATATGGTAATTTTACGGTCTTCTATAGGTTGACGCAACACTTCAAGTGTTGACTTGTTGAACTCAGGAAGTTCATCGGCAAAGAGTACTCCATTGTGAGCAAGTGATATTTCACCAGGTTGCGGATTCAGACCGCCTCCAACAAGAGCTACCTGTGAAATAGTATGATGGGGTGAACGATATGGACGTTGAGATATAAGCGACATATCTTTTCCTAGTTTTCCCGCAACGGAATGTATTTGTGTCGTTTCCAAACTTTCTGACAAAGACAATGGCGGAAGGATTGTCGGCAAACGCTTGGCCATCATTGATTTTCCGCTACCTGGCGGACCTATCATTATAAGGTTGTGGCCTCCTGCCGCAGCCACTTCCATTGCCCTTTTAACATTTTCTTGCCCACGTACATCAGAGAAATCAAGCTCAAACATTTCCTGATGCTCATAAAATTCCTTGCGCGTGTCAATACGTGTAGGCTCATATTCTGTTGAACCATTCAAAAATGACACTACATCATAAAGGTTCTCCATACCATACACATCAAGGTTGTTCACCACTGCAGCTTCCCTGATGTTTTGTTTGGGAACGATGAGACCCTTGAATTTCTCTTTCCGTGCCCTTATTGAAATAGGCAAAGCTCCGCACACTGGCTGCAGATGCCCATCAAGCCCGAGCTCGCCAACAAGCATGTATTTGTCAAGAACATCGGAGTTAACCTTTCCCATTGCTGCAAGTATGCCTATGGCAAGGGGAAGGTCGTAGCCACTGCCTTCTTTACGCAAGTTAGCCGGAGCCATATTAACAGTAATATCGGCAACAGGGAATTTATAACCATTGTTCTGAAGTGCGGCGACAATTCTATCGTGACTTTCCTTTACTGCTGTATCGCCAAGACCGGATAGATGGAACATAACACCTCGCGACATACAGATCTCAATAGTTACGGTTGTCACCTCGAGTCCGTTTACCGCTGCACTATATGTCTTGACTATCATACCCTCTGCCTTTCTCTTACTTCATATATTTTTCGAGTTCATCAATGGTCACGTTCTTAGCAAGAATTCTCCCGTCTGCACTAACGATAAAGTTCTCTGGCACAGCATGAAAGCCCAACGTGGCAAGAAGCTTGCTGTTGAATAGCTCTCCATCGCACACGTTGGTAAAGTTAAATCTGTCGCGCACCATTGCTGCCTTGCAGTCTTTCACACAAGCATCAAGGTTTAAGCCAAGTATACCAGTATTTCCGCCACCATCTTCAGCAAGAATCATCGCTGTACGTAAGAAATTCTCACTGTCGTAGCTCCATGAAGCCCATGTACATACAAGTAGTTTTTTTCCATAAAAAGTGGCATTAGTCACTACATTTCCATCTGTTGATGTGGCTTTGAAGTGTGGAATTTTTCCACCTACAGCCGTGGCAAGAAGTATCTTCACCGCATCTTGCATTTCCTTCAAGCCAGTAGCCTTAGGTTGCTTAAGCGCGACTATAGCCAATAGTTCCTTACCTTTTCTTATGTATTCTACATTACCACTACCTATAAAATATTTTCGCAACAGATATATTGCTACAGGTGACTTGGCATTGTCACGGATAAAGTGTTCTGCTTGTTTTACTGTTTCTGGAGGCGACATAGAGGCCACCGACTTCCGAAAAGTTGTCATAAGTTCGTTATCGTCGGTGCCCGAAATCTCCATCTCCTTCAGATGTGAAGCGTCAGCCTTTATATCTACACTTTTACCTGCCTCTGCAAAAATAGGTTGTTCGGAAAAGTTTGGGAAAACAATGGTCAGTTGCCCATTCCTTGCACACGGTATTTGCATTGCAAACCGTCCGCCATTAACTTTTATCGTATCAACCCCATTCGTCAACCCATCGCTACTGTATACATACAATTCGCCTTGGTTCATATTAAGGAATCTTCCCTCAATTGTAAAATATCCTTTTTTTGAACTACACGAAGCGAGGATTGCAGCTAAAGCCAGAAACAAAAGGATGCGCTTCATTCTGATATATTTATTTTATATTCTTCAGTTCCAAATCGTTGTCAGCATAGGCCTTTAGGCTTGAATCCTTTGCCAATGCGCTCTTTAGGTATGATGCTGCTTCTGATTGGTTTCCTTGGCGAGCGTTTACTATGGCATAAAGATAATCAGTCATTGCATTCTTGTTAACAACCTTGCCGAGTGTTTCCTTTGCGCCACGGTAGTTCTTGTTCAAGATCTGCGCTAAAGCTGATGTGTTAGTATTTATACCTTCAAAATTCTTTACTGCTTGTTCATAGTTACCCTGAGCAATATTCAGCGCACCAAGAGCTTTGTTGAGATCATTTGCACCTGTTGCCTTTGCTATCAAGTTGCGAGCTTCCTCCGTATTACCTTGTTGCAGAGCAATAAGTCCCTTGTTAGCATTTGCCTCGGCAGTTTGTCCTCCCTTAGATAGTGCTAAATCAAGATATGTCTGTGCTTCTGCTGCATTGCCCTTTGCTGCTTCCATAACAGCAATATTGTTAAAAGCACGCCCGTCATTAGGATATTCCTTTGCTGCAGTCTTGTATATTTCCTCTTTCTTTGCGTCATTGCTTTCGAGTGTTGCGGCATAAAGAAGTTCATCTACGCTGAGCTTTGAAGCATCCTCTACATACTGTTCCTTTATCTGTTCATCGCTACGTCCTATTGTTTCATAGTTTATTATAAGTCGAGAACGGCGCAATTCTGGAAGAATGCCATCAGCTAACTCACGATAACCGGCAGACATATTACGTATCTGCTGCTCACGTTCTTGAGGATCTTGATACATAGAAAGAACTCGGAGTACAACGTCTTTGTCTTGGAGATTAGAAGCTGCCACAAGTTTTTGGAAACCATCCCAGTCCTGTGCAGTATAGCTTGCAGCAACGTCTGTTTTTACTTTCGTTTCTTTCAGAGTCTTGTTAACATAGTTCTCTGAAACATCCTGACGCTTGCTAGCCAGCTTGTCATTGAAAGCCACTCCACCGTCTGGCGAAGCATATGCCGACACTTCCACATTCTTAATATTCAATCCTTCCTTATCTCGGTTAATCTTCTTAAGCATGCTTACGAAGTCCTTTACAGAGTTGTTTTTCATCTCGCTCTTTCTGAGATTTGCTTGATTGATAAGGAACTTTATCTGTGCTTCCTGCTTCTGTTGCTGTACACGTTGGAAGGTATCAGGAGCCAAGCATATTCCATCGCTGAAAAGTGTCTTCTTATAGAGTTCACTAGTGGATATAATGCCTTCAGCAATCTTTACTGCTGGCACATTAACCTTTTTCTTTCCAACATAAGCATCAAAAGTAAGATACAGGTCACTCTTGTGCATTTCGGGCGTATAGTCAAAGTTTGTCTTCATAGTATAGTTGCCGCCCATTTTATAATTAACGGTTGTGTTGTTACCAGCAACTTTTTCTCCCTGGAAAGTTTCAGACCTTCCAGTCTGTGTCTTGCCATTGCCATATCGCAACTCAGGAGTAACGGTAACAACAGCCTTCTTCTGCATATATTTCTCTGGAAACTTTCCGTTTATCGTTGTGGGAACTTTTCCACTTTCTGTCTCAAGTGGGTTAGGAACTACACTGAAGTTGTCTGCAGACAATTCTCCTAATTTTGAAGAACACGAAGACACTGCCATCAACGTTGCTGCCGACAGGAATAAAACTACACTTTTTTGCATATTAAATAAAGGTTTTAAGGGGAAGGATATCTATCTATAACTTCCACGAATAAATGATTAATCGGTTATAGAACGATTTGCATTTTAAAAGTGCCGCGAGCGGGACTCGAACCCGCACGGCCATCACTGGCCAAGGGATTTTAAGTCCCTCGTGTCTACCAATTCCACCATTGCGGCGTTCCATGAGCGGAAAACGGGACTCGGACCCGCGACCCCAACCTTGGCAAGGTTGTGCTCTACCAACTGAGCTATTTCCGCAAAAAGTGAAGAGGAGGAGACTCGAACTCCCACGACACGATTGTCACTACCCCCTCAAAGTAGCGCGTCTACCAATTCCGCCACCTCTCCAGCTTAAAAAGGAATGTGCCCAGAACAGGACTCGAACCTGCACGTTGTGAAACACACGCACCTGAAACGTGCGCGTCTACCAATTCCGCCACCTGGGCTTTTACAATAATTCAAAGAAGAGCGGAAAACGGGACTCGGACCCGCGACCCCAACCTTGGCAAGGTTGTGCTCTA
>CAVLBD010000006.1:0-101559 GCA_963661195.1 bacterium | reverse complement strand
AGCAAAGGCGACCTACTACCTGGTCTGTGGCGTCAATAACAACCCACTCTTTGTTGACAGTTTCCTTGTTAGCGGAAATAGTCTTGTAACTTAAAGTGTTCATTCTGATGTTTAAATTTTACTACTAAAAAACGTTTTTTCTTAATTTTCATTTCGCCTTATCACTCTCCAAGCAACAATGCCTCAAAGAGTACACAATGACGATTGGACGCAGATTCACTAACCATCGCACCCGGCCAAAGGTTCAACTATTAACACTACATCCATGGGAATCTAAGCATTCCCCTTAAATAATCGGACTGCAAAGTTACAAATTTTATCACACCGTTCCTTAAAAGGACAGCTCTAGTGATGTAGTTTTATATTTATTTAACAAAAAGACATACAAGAAACGAGAATTGCTAGAATACCCCGTTTGGCCGCACCACAAACCCCACGGGCATAATATTGAGAACCTGCGGGGTAAAAATTCATAATCTGCGGGAATATTTTTACATCTCCGCAAAACGTTTATTATAAAGTAATGCTTGATTTTTGAGAAACGAACGGAACAACAATATAATAACAGACACAACTACATCAAATCCTTCAGAATTCTGTTACCAGAAACTAAGCCCATGAACAGTTTGGAGGAAACATAATCTACATTATTTATTTTATAGAAGAAAAAAACTGCATAAAAGGAAGCGCTATATGCTTACATATACAGTATATGCAAAGGGGATAAAAAGAAAACGGCCAAGTGTTTATTAAACATCTTAGCCGTTTACGTACCCAGAGCCGGGGTCGAACCGGCACGGGTTGCCCCACTGGTGTTTGAGACCAGCGCGTCTACCGATTCCGCCATCTGGGCTTAATTGCGGTGCAAAGGTAATACTTTTATTCAAAACGGCAAATTTTTCAGCAACAAAAGTTCTAGAATGATAAAATCAAACCTATGGAATATGGGAATCAAAGCTTAGCTTTCCGAAAGAAAAGCGAAAAAAAACAAAATTTGTTGGCAAGCTGAAAAATTACAAGTAACTTCGTAGTGGAATAAGATTATACGCATTCGGATACCATACATATTGAATTATTGACATGATGGAGAAATTCAACGATAGCAACTATTGCATTGTCCTTGCAGGCGGCAAGGGGAAAAGGCTTTGGCCCGCCAGCAGAGAGAACCGTCCAAAGCAGTTTCTTGATTTTTTTTCAACCGGGCGTTCTCTCCTACAGGCAACTTTCGACAGGATGGCCGCTGTTTTCCCAGCAAAAAACATAATAATAACGACAAATGCCGAATATACTGAGCTCGTTAAAGAGCAACTTCCTGAAATAGATGAAACGAACATATTGAGCGAACCGGTTTCGCGCAACACTGCACCCAGCGTGGCATGGGCTCTATACCGCATTCTGCATCACGATGAGCGCGCAAGGGTAGTCATTGTGCCTTCCGACCAAATGATTACAGACGAGAATGCATTCCGGCACGATGTGGCTTGCGGTCTTGACTGGGTTACGGGGAACGGGAATATCTTAGCCATGGGGGTAAAACCATCGCGCCCCGAACCTGGATACGGATATATACAGAAAGACGGCGTAAAACTGGCAGATAGCATATATGGAGTGAAGAGTTTCACGGAAAAGCCGGAACGCGAGTTCGCAAAGATGTTCATGAACAGCGGTGAATTTCTATGGAACACAGGTATGTTTATAGCCCAAGGGGAGCATCTTTGGAAATGCCTTTGCGAAATTTTTCCGCCAGTGTTGCGTATGCTTGACAACGGAGAAGAGGAATATACTCTCGTGCGAGAAGAATCTTGTATAGAAGAACGGTATTCCGTTTACCCCAACCTCTCGATTGACTACGCAATACTTGAAAAAACAAAAGGCGTCAATATAATGCAATGTTCCTTTGGCTGGGCTGACCTGGGTACGTGGCATTCCATGTATGAAACCATGAGCAGAGGAGAAGGCGACAACGTTGTGCTGAGCAATAAAGTTCTGCTGGACAAATGCAACGGCAACATAATAAAGATGCCAGACGACCACATTGCCATATTGAACGGGCTGAACGGATATATCGTTGCAGAGAAAGGCAACGTATTGCTCGTATGCAAAAAGGAAGACTCGTCGGCGCTCATACGCAAATACGTTAACGAAGTGCAGATTAAAGAAGGTGAGAAATTCATGTAGGAACGACCGAATATAAATATAACAACTTAATAAGAAAGAGAAAATGGCATAAAAGGAATCAATCTACTACTGAGACTTTTTGAGGATATGAGAGAAACAAAAAACATTTACAACGGCACACAGATGAGACGTAAGCCGCAAAACTTTTAAAACATTCAACGACAGTGAAAAAACTTTTTTTTACTCTATTCCTCATGCTTGCAGTAATAGAGAGCATGCGGGCGGAGAACTATCCGTACCGCTCCGACTACTTGTGGGTAACTGTACCGGATCACGCCAACTGGCTTTACAAGACTGGCGAAAAGGCAACGATAGACGTGCAACTTTACAAGTATGGTATGCCTGCACAAGGCAACGTATCTTATGAGATTTCTGACGACATGCTTTCCACCGACGTGCAGGGTACGGCAAAGATCAAGGACGGACGTTGCCGAATTGCTATGGGAACTAGGAAGACTGCGGGGTTCCGCGATTTGAAAATGACGGCCGAGATTGACGGCAAGCGCACGCAGCATCACATAAAAGTGGGCTTTGACGTAGAAAAGATAAAGCCATACACAACAGAACCGGAAGACTTCACTCAATTTTGGAGCGCAAACATTGAGCGTATGCGCAAGAAAACAATAAAATATTCTCTTGAAGACGCACCGGAATACACTACGGAAAAGATGACATGCCGCCTGCTCAAGCTACAGACTGTTGACAACCGCTCTGTTTATGCATACCTTTTTATACCCAAAGGGAAGAACGGAAAGAGTTACCCCATTGTTATTTGTCCTCCTGGAGCTGGCATAAAGACAATAAAAGAGCCATTACGCCACAGATATTACGGTGAAGGCGGATGCATCAGAATTGAGATGGAAATACATGGCCTTGACCCACGACTGCCAAAAGCCACATTTGATGATATAAGCCGCAGTTTCAACAACGGCAACGACAACGGTTACCTTTCATACGGCATTGACAACCGCAACCGTTTCTACATGAAAGACGTTTATCTCGCACTTGTCAGGATGGTTGACTTTGCGGTTACACTGCCTGAATGGGACGGCAAGAACGTAATAATACAAGGCGGAAGTCAGGGCGGAGCCTTGTCGATTATTGCCGCAGCTTTGGACAAACGCATTACACAATGTGTAGTTAATCACCCTGCACTCAGTGATATGGCCGCATACTACGAGAAGAACCGCACTGGAGGATACCCACATTTCAAGAAGGAAACGGGAACACTCACCAATGAAACAATCAAAACATTGGCTTATTTCGACGTAGTAAATTTTGCACGTCACGTGGATTGCCCTGTATTCATGACTTGGGGCTACAACGATGTCACTTGTCCGCCAACCACTAGCTATGCTGTTTGGAACACGCTAGCCTGCAAAAAAGAAGCCCTCATAACGCCCATCAATGAGCATTGGACGTCTGATGACACGGAATACTCACAATACAAATGGATTATGCAGCATCTGCAATGACAAGAATGACACGTAATCTTTAATATTTTTTCGCCTCGCTACAGATTTGCTAAAATAGCATCCGTAGCGAGGCGAAACGCTCTTTTAATATTATTGCATGGTGTAGGCATTATATCATCGTGCGGAAAGAATCAACTATTCCGAGCAGATGACGCTCATTGTCTACGACAAGCACACAGTGAATCTTGTTTTCATGCAGTATACGCTCAATTTCTGTAACCTTTGTTTCTGGCGAAACGGTTTTGGGCGAGTGCGTCATTATATCCTTAACAGAAAGTTGGAAGAAGCGATCTTGACGGCTTTCCATCGCACGACGTATGTCGCCATCGGTAACAAGCCCCACTACCCTATCGTTTTCTGTTGCCACACATAGTCCAAGACGGCCGTTGCTCACATGTATCACAGCTTCGCCAAGTTTTACATCTGGGTCAATCACCGGCAAATCGTCTGTGCGCATAACATCTTTTGCCCTTGTAAGCAAACGCTTGCCCAGCGTTCCGCCAGGATGAAAACGCGCAAAATCCGTTGCCTTGAAGTTGCGTGCCACCATAAGCGAGCAAGCCAACGCATCGCCAAGGGCAAGAGCTGCCGTTGTTGACGATGTGGGAGCAAGTCCTAGCGGACATGCTTCGCGACTTACACCAGCATTGAGATGCGCTGAAGAATATTTGGCAAGCAAAGAATCGGGGTTGCCGCTCATTCCGATTACCGGGATTCCGTGTTCTATCATATAGGGAAGGAAACGCAAAAGCTCGTCTGTCTGACCGGAATTTGATATGGCCAATACAACATCCCCCTTTTGTATCACTCCCAAATCACCGTGAAATGCATCAAGAGGATTGATAAAAAAGCTCGGTGTGCCCGTGGACGATAGTGTCGCTGCTATCTTTGCACCGATGTGCCCGCTCTTGCCGACACCTGTAACGATTAGTTTTCCACTACATCCCAATATTATTTCAACCGCCTTGTCAAAGCTTTCACCTATATTAGGAATGAGTTCAAGCAAAGCCTGCGATTCGTCTTCAATGCATCTTATTGCAGTCTGAGTGTATTTCATAAATGTTTATCTTTTCTAAACGTTAATTTTTTAATAGCTTTTCCACCACATTCTCCAAATCATTTAAATAGAGCATATTTGGTCCGTCGCTTAGAGCATTCTCAGGATCAGGATGGGTTTCAAAGAAATATCCTTGGGCTCCGAATGCCTTTGCTGCCATTGCCATCATAGGAACAAATTGCCTGTCACCTCCAGTCATGCCGCCTGCCGCACCAGGACGCTGCACACTGTGAGTACAATCCATAACAACACGGTCGGCATATTGGCTCATGATAGGAAGATTGCGAAAGTCTACCACAAGATTGTTGTAGCCAAAAGAGCTTCCCCGTTCCGTCAACCACACTTCCTTTGCACCTGCTTCACGGCACTTCTCAACGGGATAACGCATATCATCGCCTGACAAGAACTGGGCTTTCTTTATGTTTATAATGCATCCCGTGCGGGCAGCCTCAACAAGCAAGTCGGTCTGTCTGCACAGAAATGCGGGAATCTGCACCACATCAACGACCTCACCTGCCAACTTAGCCTGCCAGCTTTCGTGAATATCCGTGAGCAATGGCAAACCATATTTCTCCTTTATATCACCTAGCATCTGCAAGCCTCGTTCTATTCCTGGGCCACGAAAAGAATGGATTGACGTACGATTGGCCTTGTCAAATGAGGCCTTGAAATAAAAAGTTGCACCAGTCTGCAATTCAAGCCGCTTTACTTCCTTTGCCACAGTGTCAAGAAGTTCTGCCGACTCTATCACGCAAGGGCCTGTTATGAATATTGGTTTCATCTGTTTTTATTGCTTTTGTCAGAGAACAATTGTTTCTTTTCAATTGCAAATATACTTCTTTTCTATACCGCCCACAATTATTTCCTTCATAAAAAGACGCAGCAGACAATTTATGCAAGAAAGCAAAAAATAGGTTATTCCACTTTTCATCAGTGCTATTCTGGCGACTGTAAAATGCGACAGAAACAATTTAATGTGCTTAACTTGCGGACTTTTTAGAAAAAGACGTAACTTTGCAAAACTTATCTATCATCAGAAGACAAACTACAATCTGTCTGAAACTAACAAAACATAGCAAAATATGAGAAAAACACTACTCTTAGCCGCTGCGTTGACCGGGATTACTCTCTCAACTTCGGCACAACAAGTAAAAGAAAAGCTAAATCGTGCACCTGTAGCCGTTAAAACAAGTCAGGGAATCTTGGTTTCATGGCGTTCACTAACGGCCGATGCAAAAGAATTGACCTTCAACGTTTACAGAAACGGCACAAAGGTGGCAAGCAACATCAGCGATGTTACCAATTGGCTTGACAAAGAAGGAAAGCCGGGCGACACATATAAGATTGAAACATCCGCTGGCGAAACGAGTGAAGCGACGGCTTGGAACAATATGTTTACCAGTTTTGACGTTAAACGCCCCGCGAGCATAAAGAGCGGCAACACAACAGGACGCTATCGCCCCGACGACATGTGTGTTGGCGACCTAGATGGCGACGGAAACTATGAACTTATATTGAAATGGCTGCCGGACAACGCTCGTGACAGCGGCAAAGAGGGATATTCTTCACCCGTGATAATAAGCGCATACCGCATGGATGGTACACCGCTTTGGGAGAAAGATATTAACCTTGGACTGAATATCCGCTCAGGAAACCACACTACGCAACTTGTTGTCTACGACCTTGACGGTGATGGCAAAGCTGAACTAGTATGCAAGACCGGAGCTGGCTCTACCGATGGCACAGGGGCATATGTGAGTGAAGCGGGCGATGCCACAATACAAGCCACAGATAATACAAAGACATACGTCACAAGCAAAGGGCGCGTGTCGGGCGGAGAGGAATTTCTTACCGTTTTTAACGGCGAAACCGGCAAAGCTATGAAAACGATATGGTATTCTCCCGGTCGTTCTGGAGAGGATTTCCCAACATCTGCCACAAGCGCAAACAGTTTCTTTGGCGATTCCAACTATAACCGCTCGGAGCGTTTCAACGCTGCTGTGGCTTATCTTGACGGGTTAGACAAGCTCCCGACAGCCATTTTCCAAAGGGGATATTATGCAAACTGCTTCATTTGGGCAGTTGATTGGAACGGAACAGACCTAACCACACGCTGGCTACACAGAGGATTCAGCGGAAAATGGACAACTCTCGACGGCAAAGGTAACACTTTGTTCAGTGGAACAGGTAACTCAAGCTTCGGCCAAGGAGTACACGGGATATCAATTGGCGATGTAAATACTGACGGTTACGATGAAATCGTTATCGGTTCCGCCACAATAAGCCATGAAGGAAAATTGCTTTGCTCAACAGGAAAAGGACATGGCGATGCGATTCATCTTGCAGACCTGTGCCCTGACCGTGCAGGGCTGGAGATTATGATGCCGCACGAAGAGAGTCCTTATGGATATGACGTGCACGATGCGACAACAGGCGAGATTCTTGTTTCTGCAACAGGTACGAGTGACAATGGACGCGGACTGGCAGCCGATTTTATCCCCGCCAACAGAGGTTACGAATTTTGGTCAAGTGCGGACGGAATTATGCGCAGTTGTACTGACGGCTCTGAAGTTTTTGAAAAAAAGCCCGACACTAATTTCAGAATCTATTGGACTGGCGATCCATACGACCAAACTTTTGACGGACACTATAACAGTAGTACTGGCAAGTCCGCACCAAGCATAAAGAATTTCAATACTGCAGCAAACAGTATCTATACGTTCCAAGAATTTTCCGACTATGGTTCGCCCATGTCATGCAACACTACGAAAGCAACGCCGTGCCTACAAGCCGACCTATTGGGAGATTGGCGTGAAGAACTGATAATGTTCCAGTATGAGAGCGACTTCACAGCACCAACATGCAAGATACTTATATACTCTACCCCAGAACCTACTAAGTACAAAGTACCATGTTTGATGGAAGATCACGTTTATCGAATGGGAATAGTTTGGCAGAACTCATCATACAACCAGCCGCCTCATCTTGGTTATTACTTGCCTGACTATCTTGGCATTGACGGAACGAACTACACAACTCAGACAGAGAGCCACGCTCCCGAGACCGTTATTATCCCTGACGCCGACGAAGGCAACGAAACCCTAAAGAAACCTGCTGCAGACAAAGGCGTTGTGAACGGAAATTGCTACACTGCCGGTGAAAATGGTGAGCTGACAAATAGCGAAAGCAACGGATATATCAAAATTCGCACCAACAACAACGACGCAATCGTGTTCTCTGTCAACGAAGGTTACAAGATTCTTGGATTTACCATTGAGGGATACAGTAACAATACCTCAACTACAGCCGACCGTTCCATATACATGACTGGTGTTTACATTGACGATGCTGAGACAAATGTGCTTGACGAGCAAGTAACTTTCCCCGGCGGAACAGCTGGCCAGTCGCCTGTAACGAAGACTGTTGAAGGGTTTGAAGCAGGGAAAAGCATAAAGCTTACTTTCGATAACTCTAATATCACAACGTCAGAAGTAGACTCTAAAGGCAAAAACAAGCAGCTTTTCGCTTCAGTTATATTCAAATATAAGAAGATTGAAACTGGCATCAACGAGGTAAAAATTCAGAAGTTTGCGATTACCTGCGACGGAAAGACCTATACGCTCGACGGTAAGTTAACCACTCCTGCACAAAAAGGAAAGGTTTACATAAAGAACGGCAAGAAATTCGTAAAATAATTCAGACTAAGAACTGTAGCTTTTTCTACATAACATAAGCATAATCCCCTCCAGACAACTTTAAACAGGTAAGTCTGGAGGGGATTATTTAGTTTTAACACCATGCAGATTATTCTGCAACATCACACGCATTACCTTACGTTTGCACCTTATTAATTATAAAAGGCAGGCAAAGCACGTGGAAAAGTATATTATCCTATAAACGATAGAACTGCGCAAATGCTTTTATGCAGAAGACATGATCTGCAGTTGATGCGGTTTCACGCACGGAATGCATTGCCAAAACAGGATTTCCCATATCAACGCCACGCAAAGGCAACGACGATGCAAGGATATTCCCAAGTGTGCTACCACCGGCAACGTCACTATGGTTCACGAAACGCTGGCAAGACACACCCGCTTTCTCACATATTCCAGCAAAAACGGCTGCCGATGCAGCGTCACTGGCATACTTTTGTGCAGCGTTGAACTTTATTACCGGTCCGCCGCCCAGCACAGGATGATTGGTTGGGTCGTATTTTTCCGGATAATTCGGATGCCAAGCATGTGCATTGTCAGCAGATACCATAAATGATTTTTCCACGCAACGGAAATAATCATCTGCATTACCGCCTTGTGCCAGCACCAATCGCTGCAGCAAGCTGCCTAAGAATGGGCTTCCAGCCCCCTGCTTGGTCTGGCTACCGGTTTCCTCATTGTCAAAGATAGCAAGTACTTGTGTCGTTTCCGGCACAGAGCCTCCACAAGAAAGCAAAGCTGCAAGTCCAGCATGCACCATACTCAAGTCGTCAAGCCGCCCACTAGAAATAAATTCATCGTGGACACCGAACGTACATGCAGGAGTAAAGTCATACAGATAAAGGTCAAAATCCAAAATATCTTCAACATTAACTCCAAGCTCTTGCGAGATAATATTCATAAGCATGTTGCCGCTTTCAAGATGCTCGCTTACTATACCAAGAATCGGCATCATGTCTTTCTGACGACTCAGCTTCACTCCATCATTAACTTGGCGATTGAAATGTATCGGCAAGTTACTTATCTGTAACAACGGGCGCTTTACATTAAGCAAGTGCGTAGCGGGATTCATAACATCTGGCGTGCGCACAATGACACGTCCGGCAATACTCAACGGACGATCGAACCAAGTACTCATTATTGGCCCGCCATAAACTTCTGTATTCAGCTTGGTTATTCCTCCCTCACAAGTAATCTCTGCATTGGGTTTTATGCGGAAAGTCGGAGAGTCACAATGGGCACAAATAACATGGAAGCCATTGTCCGCAAGTTTTTTTGCACCAATGCGCATAGCATACAACGAGGAATCATTCTTCGTAAAGAAGATTTGATCTCCAGCTTTAAGCGTTCCAATAGGCTCCGCTGCATCTAAGCATCTGAAGCCGGCAGCTTCAAGGCGCTCACCAATAGTTCTTACTGCAAGAAAATTCACAGGAGAACTGTCAAGAAAAGAAAGCAAATCCTTAATCATGGCTACAGTCGCATTGTTATTTCTTATAATTGTCAAGTCCTTCGTTCAAGAAATCAAGATATTCAGCAACATCCTCTTTATATGAGAACGAGCGTGAAAGAGGATTTCCAGAAGCATCAAGCGTAACATAGTAAGGCTGCGCCAATGCGCCAAACTTGCTTTGCTGCAGATAACTCCACTTATCGCCAACCGTGCGCAGAGTGCGTTTCTGTCCATTGACCGTTACTTCTATCGGGCTTGGAAGAGGTTGTTTGTCATCTACATAAAGGGAAATGAGAATATAGTCGTTGTTAAGTTTGTCTGCTACACGTGGGTCTGTCCATACAGCCGCTTCCATTTTACGACAGTTCACACAACCGAAACCGGTAAAGTCTACGAGCACCGGTTTACCTTGCGCAGCAGCTGCAGCCATACCTTCTTCATATGATGTGTATTTAGGCTTCACCTCGTTAGTATTCAGGTTGAAATCTTGAGTATTCATTGGCGGTGCAAAGGCACTTACAGCCTTGCAAGGTGCCCCCCACAAGCCAGGAACCATATATATAGCGAAAGCCAACGACACGAGACCGAGCATAACGCAGGGCACAGGCATAGGCTTGCTCTCGCCCATCATTACGTCGCTTTGGAACTTGAGCTTGCCAATGAGATAAAGTCCCAAGAGGAAGAAAATGGCAATCCAAAGCGCTAGGAATGTTTCGCGGTCAAGAAGATGCCATCCATAGGCAAGGTCTGCAACAGACAAGAACTTAAGTGAGAATGCCAATTCAACGAAACCAAGCGATACTTTCAGTGTATTCATCCATGAACCCGACTTGGGAGCTGATTTCAGCCATGCGGGGAACATTGCAAACAAGGTAAATGGCAAAGCAAGAGCAACGCTAAAGCCCAACATACCCACGGCCGGAGCTGCGATATTTCCCGATGTGGAGAATTCTGCAAGAAGGAGTCCGATAATTGGCGCCGTGCATGAGAAAGAAACGAGCACAAGCGTAAATGCCATAAGGAAGATTGAAACCAAACCGCTTGTGGCTGAAGCCTTATTGTCAACGGAGTTTGTCCATTTTGAAGGCAATTCAAGTTCGAACCATCCGAAGAATGATACGGCGAAAACCACAAGAACAAGGAATATGACAATATTGAAAATTGCATTGGTTGACAAGCTGTTCAGCCCGTTTCCACCAGATATTAACGTTATCAAGAAGCCGAGGAGCACATAAATCACGATAATTGAAATACCGTAAGTCACGGCATCACGAATGCCTTTCGCCTTGTCCTTATTGCGCTTCAAGAAGAAACTTACCGTCATTGGGATGATAGGCCAAATACAAGGCATAAGTACTGCCAAAAGTCCACCAACAAATCCCATTACAAGTATGTAGAAAAGAGAATGGCTTGCCGTGCCACCATCTTGAAATGCCTTTAGTTCACTGATGACCGGCTTCCATAAATCACCGCCAGCCACCGCAGATACGGCAGCAGTATCCACACTTGCCGAATCCGTTGCCGCAACAGTATTCACAGAAGCTGTATCTTTAGCTGTTTCAGCCGCATCTGCTGTGGCATCAGTTGCTTCAGGAGCATCTGCAGGGCCGTTGCCTTTATATGAAAACTCTACTGCTGTTGGTGGCATACAGCCGGTATCATTACATGCTCCATATTCAAGATACCCCTTAACGGCATAAGTTTTTCCCGTAATCTTATAGCGTTGTACAAAGGTTACACTATTTTCAAAATAGCGCAGCTGCATTCCGAATATCTGATCATATTCCTTTATCTCCTTTCCCTGTGCCTTTAGCTTACCAACAGCTTTCACACCTTCCGATTTCTCTGTAGTTATTGTTGCAGGAATAGGGCCATCGGCAGGTATCTCAGGAGAATATACATGCCATCCCTTTGCTATCGAGCCTTTGAATACTACTTCTATTTCATTGTCAGACACTTGCTTCTGACTGACGGTAAAGTGTACCGGATTAGATTGCGCCCACGCCATAACAGCAATGAGCATAGTCAAGGTGGTAAGTAGCACCTTCTTTGCTAAAGTTCTTTTCATTTCTTATCTTATGCTTTTTGATTTTCGTTTTCTTGTTTGGTCTTGTGGGTCATGATGTCAAGGACAAAACGGTCTGTATCGTTCATTCCTTGGCTACCGATGGAGGTAAGATTACGAATACTCTGGTCTACGTCATCGTCAATTATACCTTCTACAGATGTAACATACTTATGTTGCATAGCGAGCATGGCACTTAGCACAGCTGTGCTCACCCCAGATGTCAGCTTCAGCGCACAACTAGGCTTGGCACCATCACAAATCATACCCGTGAGGTTGGCAATCATGTTTTTTACCGCAAAGGAAATTTGCTCGTACGTACCTCCCATAAGGTAGGTTATTCCGCAACTGCTACCCGTACTCGCCACCACGCATCCACAAAGGGCAGACAATGCTCCGAGATTCTGCTTTATATAGATTGCCGTGAGGTTGCTCATAATAAGAGCTCGTATGAGTTCTTCTTCTGTATTGTGGTTTTCCTTAGCGAACACCACGACGGGCATTGTAGTACAAATGCCCTGATTACCACTCCCGCTATTACTCATGACCGGAATCATGGCTCCTGCCATTCTTGCATCGCAGGCACAGCTTGTGGCAGACAGTATGCGCGAGAAAATACTCTCGCCCATAATACCGTGTCCAAGTGGGCTACAAAGCGTCTTGCCCAATTCGTGACCATAATTCTCGCGCAGTCCTGCTTCTGCGGCTGCCTCGTTAAGCCGTTTAGCCTCAAGGATAAAGCGGATATCGTCAAGCTCTGCAGTAGATGCGAATTCATAAACCTTGGCAAGCGTGAGCTTTATCCCGTCATCAGCCTGCTGGGCAGCAGAGCAACTCTGCTTGTTGAGCAACACTTCATGGCCTTTACGCAAGAATACGAAATTGGTGTGCTCACCTTTTATCCGTGCTTCGGCTTCTTTGTCACCAGTCTTTACAAGCGCATTTATATAGAGTTTATCCTCATCATCGTCCTCAAGAGTAATCTCTATACGGTCTTCTGCTATATATTTTTTGCCGCGTTCCACATCTTGTGCGCTGCAGTCGCGCAGCACCTCCAACATAAGCTCCGGTTTGCCAGCAAGCCCTCCCAAAGCTATGGCTATGGGGAGACCTATCATTCCCGTTCCCGGAATACCCACTCCCATGGCATTCTTGAATATATTTGCGCTGAGCCTTACTTTGATTGTCTCGGGCTCTTGTCCTAAAACGGTTGCGGCCTTCGCAACACAAAGGGCCACGGCTATAGGTTCGGTGCATCCTATCGCAGGCACGACCTGGCGGTGCATCAGTTCTAGGATTGCCTGTTTTTCCGAAAGAGTAATCATAAAAAGAATATTACGTGTTGTAGTATCAGTATTATTTCACTGCAAAAATACACATAATTATATAAAGGTTAATGTTTTTCGCTTTTTTTTTGCTTTCTGTTTCAGTAATTATTACTAACTTTGCACGCGAAAAAACCAAGACAACGTAGAAAAGATAATGGATTCCGGCTTATTCTTACTGTCGGAATCCATTGTCTTATACTGTTTTTAAAAACACATATAAAGAAAGGAATAATCAATTATGGCTTACATGTCACAAGAAGGCTACGACAAAATGATAGCCGAACTGAAGCGTTTGGAAGGAATTGAGCGCCCAAAAGCTTCTGCAGCGATTGCAGAGGCGGCCGACAAAGGCGACCTTAGTGAGAATTCGGAGTATGATGCCGCAAAGGAGGCACAGGCTCACCTGGAAGACAAGATTAACAAGCTTAAGCTAGCAATCTCTGAAGCCAAGATTGTTGATGTATCACGCTTGAGCACAGATGCCGTACAGATATTGTCCAAGGTTGAAATGACTAACCTTGCAAACAAAGCAAAGATGACTTACACCATCGTAAGCGAAAGCGAAGCAAACCTTAAGGAAGGGAAAATATCAATAAAGACGCCTATCGCCCAAGGTTTGCTCAACAAAAAAGTTGGCGACGAGGTGGAGATAAAGATACCACGCGGAACAATACACTTGCGTATTGACAAGATATCAGTTGAATAACCCTTTGAAGAATTTAGCTATGGATATATTTGCAAAAATAGCTGCCGGAGAAATTCCCAGTTGGAAATGCGCCGAAAACGACAAGTTCTACGCATTCCTTGACATCAACCCTTTGGCAAAAGGACACACTCTCGTAATTCCGAGACGTGAAGTGGATTACTATTTCGACCTGACCGACAACGAAATTGCCGAGATGGCAGTCTTCGCCAAGAAGGTTGCAACGGCGATAAAGAAAGCCTTCCCTTGCCGGAAAGTTGGCATGGCAGTACTAGGTCTTGAAGTTGCCCACGCTCACATACACCTTGTACCGATGCAGAGCGAAAAGGACATGCTTTTCTCCAATCCCAAGTTAAAGCTTTCCGATGACGAATTCAAGTCGATCGCTGAGAAGATCTATGACGAATTCAAAAAACTTTAATGTCTGAACAAAAAAATCCACATACGATATATGAGGCGGTCGTAGGCTTTCCTACATCTGCCTCTTTTCTTTTATAATTAAAAACTCTTGATATATATACCCCAAACACCACGGGGTAAAGGGAGGCTCTCCATTAAAGAAACAAAAAAGAGCCGCAAATTAGGATTGATACACCTATTTGCGACTCTTAAGAAATGGTCGGGATGACTGGACTCGAACCAGCGACCTCACGCCCCCCAGACGCGTGCGCTAACCAACTGCGCTACATCCCGAAACCTTCTTTATTTAGCCTTTGTTCCCAAAAGCGACTGCAAATTTAGCAAGTATTTTTTACTCTTGCAAACTTTTCCTTATATATTTTTCCGCTTCCCTACGGGGCTGGTCACTCAACGTAATCTATTTTCAAGACGATTACCCTCAGTGTCTGATCGGAGAGCGGCGTGGCTACCTTAGCAATGTGCCAGTCTGAAGGGAAACATACCACAAAACGCTTGGGCGTGGATGTAAAAAAATGGGCCTTTTCCTTATCGTAATCATAGCGAATAACGTCCTTTGTCTCGTCATATTGGCAGTTGGGAGTCGAAGACTTATGGTCTAGCAACATGAAACCCTCTGTACCTTTAACAACATACATGAAGTCTATTTTCTTCCGATGCGACTCTGTCTTGCGCTTTTCAAGCGGTTCGTTGGCACTATCCTCTACGGAAGCACGCACATTTGTGCCGGGAATCATCAATTTCCCCTTGGGTATAGCGAGGAGATCGGTTGAAGCGAGCCATTTGAACGCGGCATCCCATTGTTCTTTGTTCTTGTGATACTGCGAATAGAACTCCTGCAAATTAACTGTAGCATCGGGCATGGCATCAAATCCGTTGCGCCATTCACCTTTTGCCACCCACGCAGCAGCCTTTTTCTTTGATACTTTAAAGTTGCTTTTCCGCGCATTTGCCGCGGTAAAGAATAAGGATGATAGTGTTACTACGAGCAGGAATGCTCTTAAAAAACATTGTTTCATACTATTGCATGTTTGACGATTTACGGTATTTCTCCATATATTTCTCAACGCAAGGCGGCACTATACCGGATATGGATTTGCCGTCCTTCACGAGTTTTCTTACTTGCGTACTGCTGATATTGAGCAATTTTGTGTCAACCAACCTGACATTTGCCGGAAGTTGTGCTACATCTACATCATATCCCTGCCGGGGATATACTACTATTTCATGCTGATGCAGTATTTCTGCATATCCGCGCCAACGGCTAAAGCAATGCCAATTGTCTGCTCCTATCAGCAGTATGAACTGGAATTGCGGATATTCCTGCTGCAAGACTTCAAGCGTATGCTGCGTATATGAGGGGCGAGGCAAATGAAACTCACAATCAGAAACTTTCATCTTAGGCTCTTCTGAAAGGGCTTCTTCCACCATTTTTAGGCGGTCGCCATCGGGCAAGAGTCCCTGTTCCGCCTTCAACGGGTTATGAGGGGATACGACAAACCATACCTCATCAAGCGCAGCTGCCTCAAGCAGTTGGCGGGCCAAAGATATATGCCCGTTGTGTATCGGGTTAAAAGACCCACCGAAGAACCCTATTCTCATTGACTATTTTTCAATGAATGCCTTAACTTGGCTGTAGGCTTCAGCCTTTGCCATATCAAGACTGTCGTTTACGATGACTTTATCAAACTTTGATGCGAACGAAAGTTCAAATTCAGCCCTTCTTATACGGTCTTCAATAACTTCAGGACTGTCAGTTCCACGCCTGTCAAGGCGCTTACGCAGTTCTTCCACCGAAGGCGGCTGTATGAAAAAGCTGAGTGCTTTCTCTTTATAGAAGGCTTTTATGTTGCAACCGCCTTTTACATCAACATCAAGCACCACGTTTTCACCAAGTGCAAGTTGTTTTTCAACCTGTGCCTTCAGCGTGCCGTAAAAACGGTCGGCATAAACTTCTTCATACTCCAAAAAATCTCCGGCTGCAATGCGGCGTCGGAACTCATCTGGCGTAACGAAGAAATACTCCACCCCGTCCTTTTCGGTTCCGCGTGGCGCACGGCTAGTACAGGATATGCTGAACTTCATGTTCAGTTCCGGATGTTCCTTCATGAGCCAGTTTATGATTGTGCTTTTTCCGCTTCCGCTTGGTGCGGAGAATATTATGACTTTACCTTGCATAACGTGGACGTTTCTTTTTATAGCGCATTGAGCACTTGTTCCTTTATCTGTTCCAGTTCGTCTTTCATCTTCACCACGATATTTTGCATCTCGGCGTTATTGCTTTTGCTTCCCGTGGTATTGATTTCGCGTCCCATTTCCTGAGCTATGAAACCCAACTTTTTGCCTACGCCTTGCGTCTCGTCCATTGTCTCGCGGAAGTACTTAAGATGATTTGCAAGGCGCTGTTTTTCTTCGCTTATGTCGAGTTTTTCGATATAATAGATTAATTCCTGCTCAAGTCTATTCTTGTCGTAATCCACTTCCGGTATGGATTTCAGGCCGTCGACTATGCGTTGGCGTATTTTTTCAACGCGCGACTTTTCATAAGGCTCTATGCTGGCAAGCAGAGTTGTAATGTTGTCTATCTTTTCGTTGAATTTCTTCTGTAATGCAGCGCCCTCCTGAAGTCGGAAGTCTATGAGTTTTTGCAACGCTGTCTCAATGGCCGTCGTTGCAGCCTGCCATTCTTCATCTGTAAGTGTCTCTATTTCATTGCGTGTCAGCACATCAGGCATACGCATCAGCGTGGAAAACCAGTCGGAAGGTTCAGGGATGCCATTGTTGGAGGCGATGTTCTTAAGTTGAACGTAATAGTTTGCCACAAGAGCCGCATTGACGGGAGTTGCGTCTACTACGGTTTCCTTTTCTACCCATATACTGAAATCCACTTTTCCCCGCGTTAATGCCTGCGACACCATCTGCCGTATTTGCATTTCCTTCTCACGGTAGATTGGGGCGATGCGCGTGGAGAGGTCAAGAGTCTTGCTGTTCAGCGATTTTACCTCAACGTTTATTTTCTTTTCTCGATATTCAACCACGGCTTTGCCGTAGCCTGTCATTGATTGTATCATGCTTAGCTTAAATATAATTGCTGCAAAATTATAAAAATTTCAGCATAAAAGTTCTGCTTTGGCAGTGCTTTTACGCTGTTGTGGCGTTATCGCCTTATTGTTTCACCGCCGGAACGGTTTATAATAAGCCTCATCTGCGAAATCAAGCATCTCGGTATCACCGCTACTGTCGCCGTAAGCGATTAGGCGATAACTCTTTCTGTCGGGGTGTGAGGCGAGTATACGGCGCACTTTCTCCCGTTTGCGGCAGTTAGCCGAAAGAAATCGTCCCGTAACTACACCGTCTTTTATCTCTATGCGTGTGCAGAACACCTCTATACCTGGCATATTCCTGAAAAAAGGCTCTACCCAGTTGTTTATACTGGCACTGACAATCATCACCTGCGATTCGGGCTCAGCTATTGCCTCTGCGATTTTTTCTAGTCCTTTGCGCCTGAGTATTCTAGCATGTGTGGCGGTGAAACGCACGCAGAGCTCATTGAACTGGCTTTCGGGCATTCCTCTGAAATAATATGCAAAGATGCGTTCCTTCACCTTGCCACTGTCTTTCAAATGAAGTTTCATTGCCAAAAGTAAATGCAAGTGAATGGCGAAGCACTTGACAAACTGTTTCCATCCTCTAACAAAGAGCAGGAATGAAATCAGCGAATCACGCTTGGTCAGTGTTCCATCAAAGTCGAAAGCATATATTTTTTTCATCTTCTTTTTCTGTATGTTTTGCCTTGTATATGTTTTGCCCGCGGGATATTGCATGTAAGCCTGTTGGGATTACAACATTAAGCCGCGGGGTTATGTTCCGTTGCCCGTGGGCTTTCTCAGGCTATGTATATGATTACCATAAACGAAAGCAGCCAAAGCGCGACTACAGCCTGAAGCATGTGGTCGCCAAGCAGCGCCTTTGTGGGGTCGCCGCTTTTATTGTCTACTAGTGTCAGCTGCAGATAACGCAATATGCCCAAAAGCACGAACACGGTTGTCAAGTAGAGATAGCGTGTGCCTATGCGTTGTTCCACCTCTGGAGAAACGCAGTACATGATATAACACACAAGGGTTACGGTTGCAGTTATGGTAATTGCCTGATTTATGAAGTCGAGATTATAGCGTATCGTGTTCTTTCGTGAGGCATGCCCCGTTTCGTTCATTCTCACAACATCGTCGCGACGTTTCGCCAGCGAAAGGAAAAGCGTCAGCAAGAACGTCATAAGCACTATCCAGTTGCTCAGTAGTGTCTGTGTTGCAACACCTCCAGCCAACAAGCGCAACACAAACCCAAAGGCGATGATGCACACATCAACAATGGCATAGCTTTTGAGCCACAGACAATATGCCACATTCAGCACTAGATAGCCGGCAATTACGCCTGCCGTTGCCAAAGCCATTGTACCGAGCAGCGCGGTAAGCGCAAAACTTGCGACAATCATCAATGCCATGCAGATGTAACCTTCTGCAACGCTCACCTTGCCCGACGCTATGGGACGCTGGCACTTTACTGGGTGCTGCCGGTCTGCCTCTACATCAATTATATCGTTTAAGCAATATATTGAGGAGGCTACAAAGCTGAATGCCATGAACACTATTGCACCGGCAAGCAGGCTTTGCGCGTCGGTGATGCTTCCACCGAAAAAAAGGGGCACGAAGACAAACACGTTTTTTATCCACTGATGTGGACGTATCACCTTTATTACACTTATATCCATTGCTCTTTGTATTGTTAATTTGACCGGCTAGCACCTGCTTTTTCAGGCTTTGCTGCCTGTTTTCTAATCCAGGAAACAAATTTATCAATTATTTTTTGCAACAACCATGCCGCAGGTATAGAAATTGCCAGCGTGAGTAAAGCAGTTAGACAGTAGCCGAGTTTATATTGTTGTATTGGCTTCATTATCCATTCGATATGAATTAGATATATCTCTAGGCTTATCGTTCCGAGAAAAGCGAGAATCTTTTTTAAAACATGCGGCGCAACCACAAGGAGTTTGCACTCTATTAGGAGGGCGGAAACCGTGAGCGGAATGTAGACCATGCGCTCCATGAACAGCGGGAACCTGCGGTGGCCTATATATTCCAACCGAAGACAAAGCCAAAGACTAAGGATAAAGAGTAGCAGAGCCATTATCATGCTCCATTTATCAAGGGTCTTGCCTTCGCGCACCCACTCGCCCACATTTATGCCGATAAGGAATATCGGGATGCGGCTGAAGAATATCTCAATATGTCCCACGGAATTGTGTATAACAGGAACGTAGTTTACCATTGCTGCGAACACCACGAATGCCAACGGAAGCCAGCGAAACGACGGAGCTCGGCGAATGATTTCCATATAGAACGGGGCAAAGGTATATAGCATCATCGTTGCCGGAACATACCAAAATGTCAGGTCGTCTATACGCCAGAAGCTCCAGTTGAACAGGACATTTGCCAAGAGATTCGGAATATCCGGGCTATATCCAGAGCCTGGGCTTTCGGCATAATGGCCGATATAAAACACCGACGCGACAAGAAGCCAAACGGGATAAATGCGAAGGTAGCGGCGAGAGAAGAAACGCGCAATGGCTTTCCTCATGCTCAAGGCTGCAACAGAGGACACTCCACTTGAGTTCCAACGCATCTTGCTCCATGAAAACCACAATCCCATACCGCTAACAAAGAGAAACATGTCAACTCCCACATTGCCGAGGCGACGCAAAGGATAAAAAAAGTAGTGTGACGGCATCCCAACATGAAAGAGCACAACGAAAAGAATGGCAAGTCCCATAAGTTCGCCACGGAATCTGCTCAATTCACCAAAGTTAACGCATGAACTAAAGCGTGGGGTATCTGTTTTTTCCGGCATGATATAATAATTTTTAAGCGGCAGAAACAATTGCCTGCCGAATATTTCTTGCGCTAAAAATGGTTAGCCTTTATTCAGCTTCGGCTTTGGGATATACCTAAAAAGCAGCTTGAACGACCAAGCCATAAGCACACTAACAACGAAATATATGATGATTCCTGTATATATGTTTCCCCTATACGACATAGGAATCACAATCTCTCTAATTATAGGATGCACGATGAACAATGCTGAAGAGATGGCTCCAAACCACACACTGGGAAGAAGAATCTTTGCAGGCAGCAGCTTAACGGTGGAAACGGCTCCTATTACAATGAACGCTGGCACCCACAACCATGTATGGAAATTGAAACTTCCTGCAAAGACTGCAACAGCAGACAATAAAACCAGCCCCGCATAAATAGGTTTGGAGAATGTTTTGCCATGACGCGCATAAAGCATTCCCATACCAAATGGCAGCATTGCACCAACGAAATTGTAGCGTATGCGGTTGAGAGAATCAAAATCACCTATCATTTCGGGCGACCACACCGTCTGCACGAGCCAACAAACTGAAATAAGCGCAATGGTATAAGCCGAATGGCGGCGGTAAAGGAAAAGCCTGTATATGAGATAAAGTTGCAGTGTCAGTCCAAAATACCAATACGGACCGGGCTTTATAATATGATCAGGGTTGGGAAGCAAGTTGATATACATTAGTAGCTGCGCTACGACACGGCCAAACGTATAGCCATGATACCCATTGGGATGAAGATAGCTTACGACGGCGAATGCAATATAGCCGAGAAACATCATGCGTAATAGCTTGGCATAATGAAACCACGCAAAGGGAAGCACGCCAACCCGTCCCGTACGCTCGTCGTTCTCGTATTTTGCAACAAGTCCGAAGCCACTTATGAAAAGGAACACTGGCACGCCATAATGGCCGAAGAACGAGAAAAGATGCACGAACAAGTCGTGATTCATCGAGCAAAGCCTGTCGAGCAACTGCATTGGCTTGGCCACATCAAACGTATATTCATTTTCCTTCACTGCAAAACGAAGGAAATGACAATAGTTATGAAGTATTATGCCCAGAATGGCCATGCCTCGCAGTGCCTTTGACTCAGGCATACTGAGTAGTTGCTTGTTCATTGATTGCCTTTTTGCTTGTTTATTGTTTCTGTTCTTTCTGTTTACGTTCTGCCTCCATAAGCTTATCGTAGTCTGCCTGCCCTTTGAGTATGCGTGGCCGCTTTGCATTATAACCGTCGCTCAGCACATTAAGGTCATCGCGGTAATCCTTGCAATCTATGCCTGCGAGCCAGAGCAGCATATGAGGCAGTGCATCTGTCATATACGGACGTTTTCGGCTTTGTCTGACACGGCTCCAAACATCTTTATGACTGGCTTTATATTTTTTTGAAGCCCATATCCACATTGGTATCTCAAATTCAGCATGTGCAAGTCTTGCTGTTACCTGTGCGGAGTGCATACGTCCATAGAAATGCGCCCCGTCATAGCATTCTTCTCCATGGTCGGGGACATATACAACAATGGCATCCTGCCGACGGAACTTGTCTATTATAGTACTCATTATGCTATCGTTGTAAAGAATGGCATTGTCATATTCTGCCAACACCTGCCGTTCCTTGTCATTAAGTTCTGGGCGTTTCTCTTTATAGAAGTCTTTATCAAAATGCTTCTGCGGCCTAGGACTGCGACTCTTATAGTCTACGTGCTGCCCTTTGAGGTGGAATATTATCAACTGCGGCTTGCCTTCACCCTCAGCCTTTAGTTTTTCGTAGTCGCAAAGCAGCCCATTGTCAAAACGGAAAAGCCTTGTGTTACGCGTATCAAACTGTGCTTTACTCAATTCCTCATCGTTTAGAAAGAATCCCCCACTGAAATCATAGACAGCCTCCTTTGCTTGCGGCAGAAACTGGTTGGTCATGAACGTCACGTGATAGCCTGCCTTTCTAAAGACCTCGGGGAAAAGTGGGTAATCGCACCATTCGCCTTTGTCACCCACAGTATAAAGTGAGAACATGTGCTTGAAAACAAAACTCGTTAGGTTCCACGGAGAAACGACATCAGTGAATGTTACAAGTTCCCCTCGCTTGTAAAGCCGTCTTTGCCGCGGCGTATTAGGCGTATCATAGCCATAAAGCTGAGAATGATTGCGGTTATAACTTTCTCCGATAACAAGCACTATATTACGACTGCGATAGGAACAACTGTCTGCCGTCACTTTCTTTAGACTCGCTTTAAGCCGAACCAGTTGGTTGGCTGTAAGCTTGTTGGCATAAACGCTGAAGACAAGACGATAAATCGGCTGGTATTGCTCAGCATGAGGCTTTTTTGTCAGTTCATGTTCCACGTCGCCAATGTTTTTATAAGAAAGGAGACGTACATAAAGCATCTTGTTTTCCCAGCACATAGAGCCGTAGACAATGAAGAGAACCGCTGCAAGCAATCCCAATACAGACATTACAGGAAGGTTTGCCTTCCGCATTACAAGCGCAGCCTTTGCCCCAAAGCCGTTTGCCCACTTGCCTGCAAAAGTTCTTAAGCCCTTCTTTATACGCTTGCCGAACACAGCGGTCAGTATGTGAACTAGGATAAGTAGAAGAACAAGACCGACACTGCTGCCAAGAATATCAAAATTGATATAAGAGCCCAAGAATTCTGCAGCCTCTCCGCCGTTTGTCTCACCAACCAGCAGAAGCATCGTTGGGTTTAACGTGGAATCAAACTTCACAAAACAATACATGTCTACCACGGCCGTGCCGTATGCAATGGCATATAACAAGCCTTTTGCCCAACGGCGCGCTTTCAAAGGAAGAAGAGTAAGAAGAATGGCAAGAAGATATACGTCGAAATATAATTCCTCCCATTCCAGCGTATACATCTTCCAACCGCGGCGAAGCGTGGTGTATGCACTGATTATTCCCAGCACATACATAAACACGCAGAACGACAGGTTCCGCCTTATCGGCAGAAGTCCCGCCGAAAACATCTTGCATGCTTTGCGCAATATATCCATATCTCTACATTATACCCAACCAACGCAGCACATCGTTTAGATTTGCCACGACCATAAGGACTATAAGTATAGTGAAACCAACATATTCGGCTCTTAGCAAGAATTTCTCGCTCGGGGCGCGACCAGTTATCATCTCATAGAGTAGAAACAAAACATGGCCTCCATCAAGCACAGGTATAGGCAATATGTTCATGAAAGCAAGAATTATGCTTAGGAAAGCCGTCATGTTCCAAAACCTCATCCAGTCCCATGTCTCTGGGAAAAGGCTACCTATAGCTCCGAAACCGCCAAGTTGTTTGGCGCCATCAGCTGTGAATACATATTTAAGGTCGTCAACATATCCGCGCAAAACACTGAGACCATATTTCACACCTGCAGGGAAGCTTTCGAAAAAGCCGTAAGACTTTTCAACAGGCTTATAATATTCTGCGATATATGACATTCCGACTCCAAGTTGGAGCTCTGGCGAAAGAACGACATTTGCCGTGTCAACCTTGCCTGTTGCCTTACTTTTGAACACAACACTCGTGGTGCGAACTTTCAATGAATCCTTTGCCGTGCCAGAAACAGCCGCAAGGACATCGCGCATTACGGCCACTTGGTCTGTAAATGCGTTCCACGAATCAACGGGCTTTCCGTTGAACGCAAGAATTCGATCGCCCTTTCTTATTCCAGCTTTCTGGGCTGCTGTGCCCTGCATAACGCTATCAACGTCTGCTGGCACAAAGGGACGCATAAATGACGGTTCACTCTTGAGCATTGTCAGCATGCTCATTTCCTCGGGCATCTTTACCGTAACTTCCTTGCCTGCACGCCTAACGGTTACGCTCTGCGCCTCAGATACGGCACGGAACAAGTCTACATCAAATTTCTTAAGTTCCTGCTTATCCGTACGAAGAAGCACGTCACCATCCTTGAAGCCTATGGCCTTAGCTTCTGAATTGAACTTCATTCCCATCGTCATGCCCTGCACTGGGATGTAGGATTCTCCCCAATGGAATAGCACCATGCTATAAATAAACAAGGCAAGCAGGAAGTTTACGAGCACACCGCCTATCATTATCAACAACCGTTGCCATGCGGGTTTTGAACGAAACTCCCAACTTTGAACTGGTTGTTTCATCTGTTCTGTATCGAAAGACTCGTCGATCATTCCAGAAATCTTACAGTATCCTCCTAATGGCAACCAGCCTATACCATATGTTGTCTCACTATTTTTCGGTTTATACTGGAATATATGGAACCAAGGGTCGAAAAAAAGAAAAAACTTTTCAACCCTTACTCCAAAAAGCTTAGAGAAGAAGAAATGGCCTCCCTCATGAAGGAGAACCAAAAGGGAGATTGCCAGCATGAACTGAAGCAATCTGATTAAAAACACTTCCATTTTATCGTTTCTTTTTCTTTAATAAATTTATTCTATCTTATTTAGAACACACCAAATCATAGCGTTATTACCATAAAACAAAAACTGACAAAACACACAAAGGCGTTGTCTCCCTGAATAGAAATGGCTGCTAACGCTGATTGATTTAACTCCTTATCAATTCTTCTGCAACACGGCGTGCTTCGGAATCGGTCGCCGTATATGTTTCATAAGAGGGGTTTGCATCAAACGACACCCTTCGCATCGTTTCTTCAATAACGCGCGGCATATCGGGAAACGTACAACGATCCTCAAGGAATGCCTTATTTACAATTTCATTTGCAGCATTTACAATGCAAGGCATGTTTCCGCCCTTGCCAATGGCCTCGTATGCCAATGCCAAACAACGGAATTTTTCAATATCTGGCTCATAGAATTCGAGTGGATGGCGGAAGAGATCAAGGCGTTCTCCATTAAGATGAAGCCTGTTGGGATAAGAGAATGCATATTGTATCGGCAGCCTCATATCTGGAATGCCAAGTTGCGCCTTAACGGCCCCGTCGGCAAACTGAACGGCGCTATGGATTATTGACTGAGGATGCACAAGAACTTGTATCTTTTCAGCCTCAACGCCAAAGAGCCATTTCGCCTCTATAACCTCAAAGCCCTTATTCATCATAGTGGCACTGTCTATTGTTATCTTTGCTCCCATGTCCCATGTAGGATGCTTCAGTGCGTCTGATTTAGTAACACTAGCAAGTTGGTCTGTTGTCATTGTGCGGAATGGGCCACCAGAAGCCGTGAGCAATATTTTTTCTATTTTATTGTCACCCTCCCCGACAAGACTTTGAAAAATGGCAGAGTGTTCACTGTCAACAGGAAGAATGGCTGAACGATTTTCTGCCGCAAGCCGGCATATCAGTTCACCTGCCACAACAAGTGTTTCCTTGTTGGCAAGACATATTTTCTTGTGCGCTTTTATTGCTTGGATAGTGGAACTGAGCCCAGCAAAGCCGACCATAGCTGTGAGAACCATATCAATAGGGCCTGCAGTTACAATATCATCGATAGCTTTATTCCCTGCATACACTTTAATGTCAGGGCAATCTGCAAGCAAATCCTTTAGTCTTGAATAATGGCTCTCATTGGCTATTACAACTGCGGCGGGGTTGAACTTGCGAGCTTGTGCTGCCAATTCATCAACTCTGTTATTTGCAGTAAGACAATATACCTCATACAGATCAGAATGTTCCTCTATCACTTCTAGAGCCTGGGTTCCGATAGATCCTGTTGAGCCAAGTATGGCAATTTGCTTCTTCATATGTATGTCAGTTGTTGTCGTTTAGGTTTATAAGCCCGTCAGGTAGAAGTGCGATAATAGTTCTTTCGTCGGTGTTAACTTGTTGTATTATATCTTCGATAGCAGGAACTAGCAAAATTTCTCCTGATGGCGTTTCTATTTCCAACAGCACGTTTATTGTAGAATCGTCCACTGCAACAACTTTTCCAAGTAACATTTCTCCGTGATTTTGGGCGATAACGGAGAAGCCGAGTATCTCATCCCATGTCAACTCTCCTTCTTCTCTATCTGACAAAGCCTTGGGAAAATATACTTCGCAACCAACAATCTCGCTAGCACGTTCTTTCGTATCTATATCGCAGAATTTAACCAATGCCGTTTCGTTTGTTTTGAAACGCCATTCCTCCATAAAAAACGGAACAAGTATGCCGTCAACGGAAAGAACAAGGTAATCTGCATCTACACGGTCGAACACATCGTCATCAAAAAACATAGTGAGTTCACCTTTTACCCCATGTGGCTTTCCTATCTTTCCTATCTTATAAACTTCTTCTTGTCTTATCATCTCCTATAGTGGTTGTATTGCAGCTTGCGGCATTCCTCAGCTAGAGACACGCGTAATCTTTGCCCCTAAAGCGTTTAGGCGCGCTTCTATATCTTCGTAACCGCGATCTATCTGTGCTATATTGTCTATACGCGATGTGCCGTTTGCGCTCAGCGCTGCAATGAGCAGAGCTATACCGGCACGTATGTCTGGACTTGTCATCCTTCCTGCCCTAAGCCTAAGTTTGTGGTCGTGGCCTATCACAACTGCCCTATGAGGGTCGCACAAAATTATCTGTGCTCCCATATCAATCAGTTTGTCGACAAAGAACAGACGACTTTCAAACATTTTCTGATGAACGAGTACACTTCCGCGCGCTTGGGTCGCCACGACTAGCAACACAGAAAGGAGATCCGGCGTCAAGCCAGGCCATGGTGCATCAGCAAGCGTCATGATTGACCCGTCAATAAAGGAGTCTACTTGATAATGCGGCATATGCGGTATATAGAGATCATCGCCTTCAACAAGAATCTTCACGCCCAAGCGACGAAATGCTTCCGGTATAATACCGAGGTTCTCCACCGATACGTTCTTTATCCTAAGGCCATTGCCTACCATTGCCGCCATACCTATAAACGAACCGACTTCTATCATATCTGGCAAAACGGTATGCTCAGCTCCATGCAGGCTGTCAACACCCTCTATTTCCAACAGATTAGAAGCGATGCCACTTATTTTGGCTCCCATTTTGTTAAGCATTCGGCAAAGTTGCTGTATGTACGGTTCACAAGCTGCATTATATATTGTTGTCTTGCCTTTTGCCAAAACTGAAGCCATTACGACATTTGCCGTGCCTGTAACGGAGGCCTCATCAAGAAGCATATTAGTCCCTTTCAGTTTGGCTGCCTTTATCTCAAATGTATTTGCGCCTGCACTATGCACGAACTTTGCCCCAAGATTCTTGAAGCCCAGAAAATGTGTGTCAAGCCTACGACGGCCTATTTTGTCGCCACCTGGTTTCGCAACAACAGCCTTACCAAAGCGTGCCAACAATGGTCCTATCATCAATACGCTACCACGCAATGAGGCGCATTTGCGCACGAACTCCTCGCTGTCAAGATAGTCTAGGTTTATGTCTTTAGCATAGAACACATACTCGTTCCGCCCTATTTTCTCAACTTTCACACCTACATCTTTAAGGAGAAGTATCAAATTGTTTACATCAAGGATGTCAGGAACGTTATTTATCCTTACCTCTTCTTCCGTCAAGAGAGTGGCACATATAACTTCAAGTGCCTCGTTCTTTGCTCCTTGCGGCGTAATTGTTCCGCTCAGCAAGTGGCCGCCTTCGATAATAAATGACTCCATAACAATGGGGTATTAGCGGTTAGACTTCTTTTTTCTCTTTTTATCCGTGCTGTTCTTCAGCGCTTGTGCAGGACGGTTGAAGCGGGAATTCTGAAGTTCGCGTGCGTCAAGTTGTATCGCGCCATCAGTGAAACGTGCGATATCGTCGACAACTTTTTCAAAATTGACCGCACCATGTCCCCATTGCTCAAGATTTCTTTTCATCTGTTCCGCAGACAAGCGAGCCAACTCGTTGCGTTCTTCACTCGGTTCCATGGCTTTAAGCCTTTCCAAAGTCTCAAGCATCAGATGTCCATAGTGGCGAACCCGAATCCTTGTCATAGGATATTTCATTGGATCAGGCTTTGAGGCTATTGCCAAAGCTTGACTCACATCGCACGGATAGTCTATATCAAGCTTAAAACCGCTCATTATGGCAAGATGGTCCCACAACTTCTGCTTGTAGCCTATGTTGTTCCGATTGTGTGTCATCATTCTGTCCATTACGGAAATTATTGTTTCGGCACACCTTTGCCGCTCATCTCTGTCGGGAAGAGAAACGGCATAGTCTACCATTTTTTGGACTTCCCTCCCGTATTCGGGCAGAATTAGCTTCTCGCGGTTTGTATTGTAATCCAATCCTTGTATGTTCATTGTAATGAGTGTGAAGAGACCTTATGCCTTACATTGCCGTATACATACAGAAACGGGCTACGGGTCTGTTGATAATCAGAGTAGTTTCTTCGGTGTCTTTGCCACAAAATCTTTCAGATAGAACGGCACAAAGTATGCAACGTCCTCATATCGTTCCTCTGCTATACGCTTTTCCGCCAACGGATACATGAATTTTGAAAGGGGTTCTATGCCTTTTATCAAATGTGCGTTGGGATGGTTTATCGTATCCATGCATTTTGCCGCCCCGTTGCCAAAGAAATAAACGGGATGACTGTCAAGGAAAGTGCGATATGTTTCTGCATCGACTACATCGGCCTGAACGCCACGCACTGCGGTCAAACTGCGGTCAAAAACTGCAGCATAGACTTCCATACGCCGTGCGTCTATCATCGGGCACAAAAGTGCGTCGCCTTCTAGTTCATGCCGGAGCAATACGGGCACAGCTAGCAGCTCAAGAGTAGGTACTGCTATTAGTTTCACATCACGCCCGTAGCAGATGCCCTTGGCCATCGATGTCCCTATACGCAATCCGGTATACGAACCAGGACCACAACTTACTGCTACTGCATCTACAGGAATGGCATGACTATCCGCAAACGACAGTCCCTCATCTACGAATTGCCCAAGTTTCACTGCATGATTGGGGCCTGAATGATCTTCGCGCGTAAAGATGTCTGCACCGTCTTGACTAACGGTAAGCGAGCACACATCGGTACTCGTTTCTATATTTATAATGCACGACATAAATTTAATGGTATTCGAATAACTAACATGCAAAGATAAGACAAACACAAGAGAAATGCAAATTAGCAACCGAAAACAATTCAATTCCCTTCAAATATCATTTGCATCTATCCTTTCCGCTCTCTTTTCAACAACCCCATATATACAAAGCTGGAACTCACAGGAAAACAGACAAAAGGCCTGTGCATCTCCTCTTGTAGCAAGTAACAATAAGCGGTGATTAGCCGCGAACATGAAAGAAGCCGGAAAAGAGATTGGCTTTACCCAATCGCCTTATCCGGCTCTTCAGCCCCATTTGAGGGTGTACTTTAATTGCGATTTAGCATTATTGCAAAGTTACTTGTTTTTTCGCTAACGGCAAAATTCCAAAAATATGTTTCCTTATTTTTACGCTATCCACATTGCATAATGTGAATGCCTAAGGCTCTTAGTATCCGGGATTCTGATATTCAGAGCCGTTTGTCAAGCCGTCTGTAAACGTTGAGGAAATTGGACGCAAAGCATATTCTGGCTTGAAATACTGTCCTAGGTCGGGATGTGTTTCATTAAGATATGTATTATCCTTTAACATTCCCATTCGTTTCAAGTCATAGAAACGGCAGTATTCACCACAAAGTTCACGCCCGCGCTCGTCAAGCACATCGCGCAAGGTTGGTGTTGTATTAAGAAGTTCGGCACCTGCACGCGCTTTCACCTTATTAATATATGTCTTTGCATTTGCTCCTCCGTTAAGATAGATGTCAAGTTCTGCAGCAATAAGATAAATCTCTGCCATACGAATAATAAGCGTGGCGTTCAAATTACCTATTCGGCTCTTCTTCGCATTGGCAACAAAATAGTTACTGCTGTTATGCTTGTTGAGTGACGGATAGAAATAGCTGAAAAGATTTTCACTAGAGCCGTTCTGCGTGATCACGTTCTTCTTGGCATCGTCATAAACGGCTTTATAGTCAACGAGAAGATATGGCGAGGTTGCCTTCTTTGCCACTTCACTGTCATAGTCAGAATCCTGCGGCAGAACAAATTTGATTGCGGTATCGCCAGTGTTGAGTTTCAAGTTTACTACAGAAGCATCCTTACCGTACTTTGTTTGTGTGTCGCTGTTCCAGCTATACGAAGTATTGGCTTTCCACTGTGTAGTGAACGACTTGTGGAAACGCGGATCAAGCGTTCCGTCGCTTTGTACGAACAAATTAATCAAATGCTGCGTTGGCATAAATGTGCCCGGGCGACAGTCATCCCAAGTTTGGCGTGAAGCCAAATTGTCAACAATTGCACCGAAATTAGTCACTGCGCAAAGGAATTTTTCATCATTACGGTTCAGCTTCCAGTTTCCGTTGCTTGAGCCATGACCTTCAGAGCCTGCATACCAACGATGCTTCCACAAGGCTTCCTTGTTGTTGTAATTATTTGATTCTGCAAACACTTCGTCATATGTTGGATACATATACGCACCATATGTTGAGCCACCGACTTCACAATCTACGATAAGATCTTTAGCTGCAGCCATTCCTTTTGAGAGGAATTCATCGGTGCCATACTCCTTCGTTTGCAGACAAGCCTTGGCCAACATTCCCAAAGCAGCTTTCTGTGTGGGTTGTGTGGTGGTAGCATCCGTACCTTTGTCAAGCCATTTTGCAGCAAACTCCAGGTCTGGAATAATTAGTTCCCTGTAAATAGTCATCGGTTCGGTACGCGTTGGCGAGAAGTTGGGTACGGACGATGCTTCTGTTGTCATGGTTACTGCACCGAACTGTTCAACAGCATTAAAATAATATATTGCGCGCAAGAAATGTGCTTCTGCCACAGCTTTGTTTCTCAGTGTATCATTCTTAAACGGAGCACTTGGGGCAAGATTGATTGCTTCGTTGCAGCCTGAAATACCATCGTAAATGGCATTCCATATTCCATTTGTATAGGTTGTATTGGGCGAAGCACCGGCATAGAACCAAAAATACTGGGTGCTTCCTGTCGACTTGTTTGCCTGATATGTCCACAAATCCGTTCCGGCTTCGGTAAGTTCCATATATCCGTCAGTACCGTAAAGGAAGCGTTCCATACCAAAATAGCACTGGTTTATGAGAGTTTGGTATGAGGTGGTGGAGTTTTCCGCCATGTCTTTCATGGTGAAACCTCCGGGGTTGTCTTCATCCAACGAGCAGGAAGAAAGCCCCATGGCAACGGCTGCCGCTGCCAATATCATTGATTTATAGTTACTTTTCATAGTTTTCCGTTTGTTAGAATGTTATGTTAACTCCGAAAACATACTGTTTGTATGTCGGGAAACTGTCTGCTCCGCCTGTTTCAGGGTCTGTTCCCTTAAGTTTGCTCTCTGAGCAGAATATCCATGGGTTGTATGCAGTGAAGTAGAAGCGACACTTCTCCATCAGAGCGTACTTGGATATTTTCTTAGGAAGTGTATATCCGATGGTTATGTTCTTTATCTTTATGAAAGAACCGTCGTATACATTTACTGCAGATGTTCCGATTGTCTGATCGTCACCGCTTCCCGGACGTGGATAATAAGCGCCTTGATTGTTTTCAGTCCAATAGTCTACGCCTGCTATCTGATTTTCCTTGATTGATGACTTTGCAGTATACATTCCTAGCAACTTGCTGTATATTGTTTGTCCCCAGCGGCCCATTGCGTAGATTGTAAGGTCGAAGTCCTTGTAAATAAACGTATTGTTGAGACCAAGTATCCAGTTAGGATTCTGATGTCCCAAGACCTGACGGTCATCAAGGCTATACTTGTGCTTTCCGCCATCGCCGTCTTTTTCAACAGTCTGAATCTTAACCCATCCTGGCTTCACGCCATAGGTTGAAAGTTCCTCTTGCGTTGCGTCTGTTCCCCAGATTCCTGCATATTTATAGTCATATATGGCTTTTATCGGACTGCCAACGAAGAGGTTTTCGCTCTTCACGTCGCCACTTGGCAGGCTCTCAATGCGCTCTTTCTCCCATGTTCCAGTGAGCGTGGTGTTCCATTTAAAGTCTTTTGTTGAGATATTGCGACTGTTAATAGTGAACTCAAGACCCTTATTGCTGGTCTTTGCAAGGTTTTCCCAGCTTGAAAGAGGAGAACCCCAGCCAGTGTATCCGTCGGTGATATTCATCGTACGTTTGAAAAGCAAACCGCGTGTCACGGTAGTGAAGAAGTCTACAGAACCATCGATGCGGCCACCCAATACAGCGAAGTCAAGACCGAAGTTCCAGTTATAAGACTTTTCCCATCCCAAGTTGGCACTACCAACAGTACCCGAATACTGTGCGAAGTCAACAATCTTTCCGTTTATTGTCACACCGCTGTTGGAATATTTATAGGCATTGGTTTGTGTTGCATAAGCACCCACGCCTCCTGAGTTACCGGTTATACCAGCGCTGACACGTAGCTTAAGGTTGTCGAGCCATCCCTTTGTGCTTTCCATGAAAGCTTCATCAGAAATGCGCCATCCGATAGCGGCAGCAGGGAAGGAATCCCATTTCTTGTTCTTGGAGAAGAAGGAGACACCATCCCAACGATTAGAGAACGTGAAGAGATATCTGCCTTTGAAAGAATAGTTGAAGCGCACTGCATACGACATCTTTTGCGTTCCTTCATAAGATGACTCCACATGTGGCGTTGTGGCCGCCATAAGTCTCCAGTACTGCCATACGTCAAGATCTTGACCGCTGCCTTCTGAATATGAATACTCGCTTTGGTCTTTCTGCCAAGAAGTGATTCCTGTAATGCCGAAGTCATGATCTTTTGCTATGGTTATGTTGTATGAAAGGATGTTTTCCCAGTTATAGCTGTAACCATCGGTATTTTTTATCTGCGCATGAGGGGTTCCTGCATACGTTGGCCTGTTGGAGTTAGCGTCAGCTCCCCAGTATCTGCCAAGACGCGAGTGGGTCAATGTGGCATTCAGCTGGGTACGGAATGTCAGGCCCTTAAGTGGTGCAATTTCGGCATAGCCTATGGAGTTGATATAGGTTGTGCGCGTATTGTTTGAATATTGGTTCTTTATGAAGTCGCCAAGTGGTGAATAGTAATTGGCTACATATTCAGACTGATAATTGCCATCCTTGTCGTAAACGTCTCCCAATGGCAAAGATGTAATAGACTTTGTGAATGTCTTGTTGTCTCCTTTGTCGTGAATAGTGTAGTTAAGGTTACTTGACAGACCAACCTTCAGCCAACTGAAGATGTTGTGGTCTACGTTCAAACGAGCCTGATACTTGTTGCGCAGTTCGTTGTTGAGCATACCCTCATCACGATTATAAACGACTGAAGAGTAAACGTTGGTTTTCTCATTGCCGCCTTGTATGGAGAGAGAATATTTCTGCGTTGTGGCAGTATTACCAGTTGCTTCGTCAACCCAATCTATCCACTTTCCTTTTGTATACGCTTCATATGCTTCTTTGTCTCCGCCAAACACGTCGCTCATGCTTGTGGGATAGCTTCCATTCTTGTATTTGTATGCCTCAGTATAATAAGAAGTCCATTCGTCTCCAGTCATTCCATGCTTGTACTGCGGCGAGCCGCTCCATCCGTAATAAGCGTCAAAGTTGACCTTTGTCTTATGGTTTTTAGCACCGCGCTTGGTTGTTATTATAATAACGCCGTTGGCACCAGCCGAACCATATATGGCCGTTGACGAAGCGTCCTTAAGCACATCTATGCTTTCTATATCGTTGGGACTTATATCATCGTAGCTTCCGGGCAGTCCGTCTATGATAAACAAAGGAGTGTTGCTGCCATATATAGAGCGAGAGCCGCGCAAAAGGATATTGACAGAACCGCCAGTCTCACCGCTTGTCTTTGTAATGTCAAGACCAGACACCTTTCCTTGGAGAGCTTCCATAACGTTGCTCGTCGGAGCCACCACAATATCCTCATTCTTCATTGAAGTGACCGAACCTGTGAGGTCGCGCTTTTTCTGCGTACCGTAACCGATCACCACAACATCGTCAAGGCCTATGGCATCGGTTTTCATAGAAATTTTCATCCCTTGGCGGGCGGTGAGAGTCTGCGTCTGATAGCCTGTATAGCTCACTTCAAGCTGAGTTCCTGCTGGAAGGTTCACGCTGAATTTACCATCCATATCGGTAATAGCGCCAACAGAGCCGCCTTTCTGCTTTACCGTAGCTCCAATGAGAGGCTCACCGTTTTCGTCGACCACAGTTCCCGACACATTGTCATTACGTTGTTCTACAGCCATACTGCGTGCATCGGCAAATCCTCCGGCTGCAAATGCGGCCGTAGGTGCGAGCAAAGACAGCGAAACGAGGAGAGCCGCTTGGGCAAAGCTCACCAACGGTAAACTTTTACTGTTTTCTTGCATAGCAAATGATTTAAGATTAGATTATATATGTTTGATTTTCTCGCGATTTAAGAAAAGTTATGTAAACTTTTTCTTAGACGCATTTGCAATATTTATGTAATTACTTAAGAACAGTTTTTATTGACAAATATCAAAAAACATAGTAGAATCGGCATTATTATTCACTTTAAATCCATATACGCTCATATATAATTACGCAAGAAAAAGGAAGGAAAAAAGCAAACATCTATATTGCATCTGCTGGGCAAAGCTCCCAAAGGCCCCGGCTAAAGAATAAAAAGTCCGCGGGGAAAAATTTGTATTGCCGCGGGGATATGAATGGTTGCCCGGCTACAAAAAAGCATAAAAAAAGGGCTGCATGGTTTCACAACCACGCAACCCGCAAACTTAAACAACCAATAAAAGAAATAGATTGTGCGATTTATCTGATAAACAGCAGCTCGCGATACTTAGGCAATGTCCAGAGCTCGTCGCTTACTGTAAGCTCTAGCTTGTCTATGTGATAGCGTATCTCCTCCATCTTAGGAGCTACTGTGTCGTGATAAGCAATAGCCTTTTCGCGTTCGTCGGCAATCTTGTTTGCAACCTTACGCGCTGCAACAAGTTCCTCAACGCCTTTTTCTATTATCTGCGTGCGCTCAGCTATGTCTTCGATAATCTTGATATTGCTTGCGCTAAGCTTGTCTGCCTTTTCAACAGGGAATACAGAGCGCATATTCTGCACATTCTTTAGAAGCATGCTTTGGTAATGAGTTGCAACAGGGATGATATGGTTCATCGTAAGGTCGCCCATCACACGTGCTTCTATCTGAATCTTCTTTGTATATGTCTCCCATTTAACCTCATTGCGAGCAGCAAGTTCCTTTTCGGTCATTACGCTAAGCTTGGTAAACATATCTACTGAAGACTTGCTCAAGTAATTGTCGAAGATTACTGGGCAGCTTGTCTCGCAATCAAGACCGCGTTTCTTAGCCTCTTCTACCCATTCATCTGAATAACCATTGCCATCAAAACGGATTGGCTTGCAGGTCTTGATATCTTCACGCAGAGTATCTACAATAGCCTTTGTCTGGTCTACGCCTTTTTCTATGAGAGCATCAACACGTGTCTTAAAGTCTACGAGCGCCTCTGCTACGGCTGAGTTGAGGGCAATCATGGCAGATGCGCAGTTAGCCTCAGAACCAACAGCACGGAACTCAAAGCGGTTTCCGGTGAAGGCGAATGGCGACGTGCGGTTACGGTCTGTATTATCAATAAGAAGTTCTGGAATTTCTGGAATATCCATCTTCATTCCCTGCTTGCCGGCAACGTTGAATACATCCTCACTATCGCTGTTCTCAATCTCATCAAGCAACGAGCTGAGTTGTGAGCCAAGGAATGATGATATGATTGCTGGGGGTGCTTCGTTTGCACCCAAACGGTGAGCATTTGTTGCACTCATTATGGAAGCCTTGATAAGGCCGTTGTGACGATAAAGTCCCATGAGAGTTTCAACAATAAATGTCACGAAACGCAAGTTTGCTTCTGGAGTTTTGCCTGGAGCATGAAGAAGGACACCTGTGTCTGTTGAAAGGCTCCAGTTGTTGTGCTTACCGCTTCCGTTGATGCCTGCGAATGGCTTCTCATGAAGAAGAACGATAAATCCGTGCTTACGTGCCACCTTCTTCATGAGAGACATGAGCAACATGTTGTGGTCAACAGCAAGGTTTGTTTCCTCAAAAATAGGAGCTATTTCAAACTGGTTAGGCGCAACCTCATTGTGACGTGTCTTGCAAGGAATAGAAAGTTCAAGGGCCTGAATCTCAAGGTCTTTCATAAATGCTTGTACACGGTCAGGTATTGTTCCAAAATAGTGGTCATCCATCTGCTGGTTCTTTGCAGAGTCGTGACCCATCAGCGTGCGGCCTGTCAACATAAGATCTGGGCGTGCACTGTAAAGCTCTGCGTCAACAAGGAAGTATTCCTGTTCCCAACCTAGGTTGGAAGTGACTTTTGATACCTTTGGGTCAAAATAATGGCAAACGTTTGTTGCAGCCACGTTTACGGCATGCAACGCGCGGAGCAACGGTGCCTTGTAGTCAAGGGCTTCGCCTGTGTATGAAATGAAGACCGTAGGGATACACAATGTATCATCAATGATAAATACCGGAGACGTGGGATCCCAAGCAGAATATCCACGAGCCTCAAAAGTATTGCGGATACCGCCACTGGGGAATGAGCTGGCATCAGGTTCCTGCTGAACAAGAAGCTTGCCGGAAAATTCCTCAATCATGCCACCCTTACCGTCATGCTCAATGAATGCATCATGTTTTTCTGCAGTTCCGCCGGTGAGAGGCTGGAACCAGTGAGTATAGTGCGTTACTCCATTCTCTTCTGCCCACTGCTTCATACCTTTTGCCACGGCATTTGCGATAGAACGGTCAAGAGTTGCACCATTATCTATAACATCTATGAGTTTGTCATAAACGTCAGCCGGCAGATACTTATACATCTTCGCACGGTTGAAAACGTACTTTCCGAAATATTCCGACGGGCGCTCTAAAGGAGCGATGACTTCTACGGGGCGTTTCTTAAACGCCTCTTCTACAACCTGAAATCTTAAATTTGCCATTGTTTAAAGCTTTGTTTTATTGAGTTTATTCTTAATTTTGTGCAAAGGTAATGCTTTTTTCCGTGTAGCAACGCTTATTGTTATAATATTCACGGAGTTTAATAACTTTTTGTTCTTTAAAGACATCAAAATCCGTGAATATTGTTGGGGTATAATCTTATTATGGTCTCAGTGTGAAACCGAAAACGAAATACGCTTTCTGTGTGCTTGGGTTTGCAGCAATGCTGGCAAAGAGTGGCAACGTGAACGATTTTGTTATATTTATATCGCGCGAAGCCTTTACAGAAACATTGGTTACAGCAAAACCATTTGCCTTACTATAGAAATCTGTAGCATAAGGTACCACGCCAACCGCAGCTGTCCAATCGCAACCGCCAAGTTTGAACGGTGCACTTACCTCGAAGTAAGATGAATAAGCACGGTCACCATCTTTGTTTAGTCCGTCAAGACCCGCAAAATTTGTGTACCATTGGAGTGCAATAGGACCAAAATCATAACCTACATTAGCCTCAAAAACATGGTTTGTTTTACCATTGGCATAAGAAAAGTACTTACTATCCTTAGCAATCCAATAGTCTGTTACACCAACATTAAAGCCACCTGTTGTGTAAGCCAAAGTAAGGTCAAGCTCTTCATTGTCTGCCGGATTTGAAATACCGTAACTACCCCACGCAGTAAGCGAAAGTCCCTTATAAGATAGACCAAGGGTTGGCTGAACACTAACGTCACCCAAACGTTGTCCACGCCACACATAATTGCTGACAAAATCTGCAGAAACGGTTGTTTCTACTTTGTCCTGTGCAACGGCTGTCGTTGCCAACGCTGTCATCCCGAGGGCCAAAAGACCGAGTTTCTTTAGTTCCTTCATAATCTTCTACCTTTCTTTTTTTTAAAATTAATACTGAACGGGGTAGATAAGCCCCGCATTGTGTTTGTGTTTATTTGCCCGCTATGACATAACAGCCTACACGGGTATTATGAATGTCTATAATATAATCCTTTGTATACCCTACTGCGCAATATGATCCGAACCTTGCTATTCTAGAGACCCCTAGAATTCATTTATTCTAAGACTTCATCCATTGTGCGATGCGCCGCATTGCTTCCTCACAATCTGCTCGCTCACCAAAAGACGTAAAGCGCACATAGCCTTCTCCACTAGGCCCAAAGCCAACACCAGGTGTACAAACAATCTGCGCTCCATAAAGGAGTTGTTCAAAAAATTTCCAACTATCAGTGCCTTCAGGAGTCTTAACCCAAAGATATGGAGCATTGACACCGCCATAGACCTTGAAGCCCATTTTTTTCAATGCCTCATACATAAGTTTGGCATTTCCCATATAATAGTCAATAACTTCACGGGTCTGTTTCTTTCCTTCTGGTGTGTATATCGCCTCGGCAGCCCTCTGACTTATGTAACTTGTCCCGTTAAACTTGGTACATTGCCTACGATCCCATAGAGGATTAAGTGCCAAGCGTTCCTTTCCGTCAATAGTTACAGCGGTCAACTCCTTTGGTATAACGGTATAACCACAACGTACACCCGTAAAACCTGCTGTTTTTGAATAGCTGTGGAATTCAATAGCCACTTTGCGGGCCCCCTTGATTTCATAAATAGAATGTGGCACATCTGGCTCTGTTATGTATGCCTCATATGCTGCATCATAGAGGATAAGGGTATCATTCTTTAAAGCATAGTTCACCCACTTTTTAAGTTCGTCTTTCGATATCACCGTTCCTGTCGGGTTATTCGGGTAACAAAGATATATCATATCTACCCTATGATTCGGTATCTGTGGCACAAAGTCATTGCTTTCCAAGCAAGGCATGTAGGTAACATTACTCCATTTCCCGTTTTCCAACACACCTGCACGCCCACACATAACGTTTGAATCGATATAAACAGGATAAATAGGATCAGTAACACCAACACTATTGTCCCATCTTACAAGTTCTCCTATATTACCCGTATCACTTTTCGCGCCATCATTGACAAACACCTCACTGGGATCTATATGTATTCCTCGAGAAAGAAAGTCATTTTTTACTATGGCCTCACGAAGCCACGCATAACCTTGTTCAGGACCATACCCATGAAACGTTCCTTTTTTCGCCATATCATCCACAGCCCTATGCATTGCATGAATGACAGCAGGAACAAGAGGTTGAGTAACATCACCGATACCTAGACTTATCACGTCTGCTTTCGGATGAGATACCTTGTAAGCATTCACCTTCTTGGCGATATCTGCAAACAAGTAGTTTTTTTGAAGCTTTAAATAGTGTTCGTTTACTAATGCCATTTTAGTTTATCCTTTTATTGTTGTTGTTTGCTTATTCGTTTTGCAGTTTTAAGGCAGAGTGGCTAAATTTCAATCTCGCCATCATAGACTATTGTCGCTGGACCAGTCATGTAGACATGTCCATTTTCTTTACGCCATTCAATCTGCAAATCGCCTCCATCCATTTTAATTAGACTTTCGTTTCCTCCACGCCTTGTATAAGCTGCTGCAACTGCCGTTGCACAAGCGCCTGTACCACAAGCCATCGTTATACCGCTTCCACGTTCCCACACTCGGGTTCTTATCGCCCCATCAGGCAATATCTGTGCAAATTCTATATTACAACGTTCAGGAAAGCAGGGAGCATATTCAAGAATCTTTCCATATAAAGCAACATCAATTGCATCAATATCATCCACAAAAGTTACAAAATGAGGATTTCCCATACAGACAAAAGTTCCATCAAAAGTTCTATCTAATGCGACAAGACTTCCGCCTACTTCAGGATTATATTGTCTATCATTAACAAGTTGCGGCTCAAGCATATCAACAGTAACACTTTCAACCTTGCGCCAAGTCTCATCTACATGAAGTTGCAGTATTTTTATACCAGACAAGGTTTCAAGCCTTACAGTCGTTGCATCAGTCAATCCACGTTCAAAAAGATATTTCCCTATACATCGCGAGGCATTTCCACACATCATCGCCTCAGAGCCATCAGCATTAAAGATTCTCATCCGATAATCAGCGTCTGAAACTGTAGGTTTACAGATAAGTACAAGACCATCGCTACCTATCCCCTTATGCCGATCACTCCATTTTAAGGAAGCTTCTTGTGGGTTTTCTATATTATATAATAATGTATTAACATATATATAATCATTTCCCGCACCATGCATCTTGGTAAAAAATATCTTTTGCCCTGACATTTTGTTCTCTTATGCTTAATATTGTTGTCAAGTTTGTTTGTTATATATTGCAAAATTACAACATTTCGTTAACACACCAACCAAAAACTAACACACATTTATATAAAAAAATCAATAAAATATCAATTCGTAAGCATATTTAAAACTTTTGGTTTCAAAATGCAATAAATGTATATACAACAATAATCAAATTGTAACAAACAAAGAATTAACCTAAACAAAACGAACATTCCATAGAGTTATTTTAAGCATTTTGTTGTAATTTTGCAAAAAGAAATAGCAAAACGATATTAAAGCAGTTATAAACCAATAAAAAAGGTAAGTATGAAGAAGATTGAAGCTATCATCCGCAAAACAAGATTTGAGGATGTAAAAGAGGCACTCCTTGCCGCCGACATTGAATGGTTCTCTTATTATGATGTAAGAGGAGAGGGTAAGATGCGCCAAGCAAGAATTTATCGTGGAGTAATGTATGACACAAGTAGCATTGAACGCGTGCTTGTCAGCATTGTAGTACGAGACAAAAATGTAGAAAAGACCGTTACTGCTATCCAAGGAGCTGCACGCACTGGTGAAATAGGTGACGGAAGAATTTTCATTATTCCTATTGAAGACTCAATTCGCATCCGCACTGGTGAGAGAGGCGACATTGCACTTTATAATGCAGAGCAGGAAAAATAAGTTCCAAAGGCGGATTTACGAACAAATAAGGTTTTAAAAGAAGGTAAAGAAGATTGGATATTTAAAAGGAACGTCTATCTTCATGCTCTTAACAAAAATAAAACAATATAAAATCCCAATATAGGGTAAGAAAAAAAAGAGTTTAGCTGAAATCCGCGTAAAAAGACTTGTATTCAGGAAATTTTAGGGATAATAACGACACACACAACAAATAAAAAATTACGATTATGACTACATTCATTTTAGCAGCCCAAACGATTGGGGATGCATATAAAAGCATTGCCGATCTCGGACTTTCTCTTGATACAGTGTGGATGCTTCTTGCAGCAATGCTAGTATTTTTCATGCAGCCAGGTTTTGCCCTTTGCGAGGCTGGCTTCACCCGAAGCAAGAATACCGCCAACATATTGTTTAAGAACTTTGTCGATTTCATGGTCGGCTCCGTATTGTTCTACTTCGTTGGCTTTGGTTTTATGTTCGGAAGCAATGGTGAGGGATTTATAGGAATGCCTAATTTTGGCGATTTGTCATTCTATAGTGGCGATCTACCCACAGAAGGTTTCCTCATGTTTGAAACAGTATTCTGTGCTACTTCTGCAACTATCGTTTCTGGAGCAATGGCTGAAAGAACAAAATTCTCAATATACTGCGTCTATTCTTTCTTCATCTCTCTCATCATCTATCCTGTAGAAGGCCATTGGACATGGGGAGGCGGATGGTTGTCAAATGCCGAAGAAGGTTCTTTCATGATGAATACATTCGGTGCAGCTTTCCATGACTTCGCAGGATCTGCCATTGTTCACTCTGTCGGTGGTGTATTAGCACTAATTGGTGCGCTTGTACTAGGACCACGCCGTGGAAAATACGACAAGAATGGCAAGAGCCGCGCCATACCAGGCCACAATTTGATGGCTGCTGCACTTGGAGTATTCATCCTGTGGTTCGGATGGTTCGGTTTCAACCCTGGTTCACAGCTTGCTGCATCAGGAGAAGTTAACCGCGTTGCCATTTCTCACGTATTCTTGACCACTAACCTTGCAGCAGTAGCAGGCGGTCTTGGAACAATGTTTACATCATGGATTAAATACGGCAAGCCGTCATTCTCACTCACACTCAATGGTATCCTTGCTGGATTAGTAGGAATCACTGCAGGTTGCGACCTTGTTTCACCATTAGGAGCATTGATCATAGGACTTGTTTCAGGCATTGTATTGGTATTCGCCATCGAGTTCATTGATGTTAAACTTCATATTGACGATCCTGTCGGTGCAAGTTCTGTTCACGGTGTGTGCGGTATTCTTGGAACATTGCTCACAGGTCTCTTCGCCATCGATGGCGGTGCATTCTATGGTGGTGGCTTCGGCTTCTTCGGTGCACAATGTCTCGGTATCCTTTGCATAGACGTTTGGGCTGCCGTAACAGGCTTTATCCTCTTCAAAGGTATCGACCTTATCTGCGGACTTAGAGTTGACAAGCGCATTGAAGATGAAGGTCTTGACATTTACGAGCACGGTGAAAGCTGCTATAACTGATAAAGTAGACAGTGCTTATGAGCACGACATTTTTAAAATAAGTTTTGGTTAGTGAATAAGTTCTTGGAATGGCAACACGTCCGTTCCAAGAACTTTAAAGTAACTAAAGCCCCACAATAAAAGAAAGAATACAAAAAGCAACCGACTAAAGAAAGGAAACAATACCATGTGTGGAATAGTATCAATTTTCAACATTCAGGAACAGACCCAGGAGCTGCGTCAGAAAGCATTAAGAATGAGTGCCAAAATTCGCCATCGAGGACCAGATTGGAGCGGTATTTACTGCGGTGGTTCTGCCATTCTTGCACACGAACGATTATCTATCGTTGATCCAGAATCAGGAAAGCAACCACTTTTCAGCCCTGACAAAAAGCAAGTGCTCGCTGTAAATGGGGAGATATACAATCATCTCAGCATACGAAAGAAAATTGAAGGAAAATACCAATTTCAAACAGGCAGCGACTGTGAGGTTATCCTAGCACTTTATCGCGAATGGATTGCCACTGTCAAGCAAGATGGAGTAGTGGGAATACCACCATTCCTTGAGCAACTTAGTGGAATCTTTGCATTCGCACTATATGATGCTGAGCGTAACGAGTTCATCGTCGCACGTGATCCCATTGGTGTCATACCTCTTTATATTGGATACGATAATGATGGCAAAATTTACGTCGCAAGCGAGTTGAAAGCTCTTGAGGGACAATGTAACGAATACGAGCCTTTTCTTCCAGGACACTATTACTGGAGCCGTGAAGGAAAGATGAAAAGATATTATACACGCGACTGGTTTGATTACAACAACGTAAAAGACAATGCTGCAAGTGCAGAAGCGATACATGATGCACTAGAAGACTCTGTACACAGACAACTAATGAGCGATGTCCCTTATGGGGTATTGCTTAGCGGAGGACTAGACTCTTCTGTAATAAGTGCCATCGCACAAAAATTTTCCGCCCAACGAATTGAGGAGGATGGAAAGACACAAGCTTGGTGGCCACGCCTCCATTCATTCGCCGTGGGCCTCAAAGGAGCGCCAGATCTGGCTAAAGCTCGCATGGTGGCAGAGCATATAGGAACTGTACATCACGAAATAAACTACACCATTCAGGAGGGACTTGACGCGATACGCGATGTAATATACTATATTGAGACCTACGATGTAACTACCGTGCGTGCATCAACACCAATGTACCTGTTGGCCCGCGTCATAAAAAGCATGGGGATTAAAATGGTTCTTTCCGGAGAAGGAGCCGACGAAATTTTCGGAGGTTATTTATATTTCCACAAGGCCCCGGATGCAAAATCGTTTCACGAGGAAACAGTAAGAAAACTTTCCAAATTACATCTCTATGATTGTCTCCGCGCCAACAAGAGTCTCTCAGCATGGGGCGTGGAGGGGCGTGTTCCGTTTCTTGACAAGGAATTCCTTGATACCGCCATGCGCACTAACCCAGAGGCCAAGATGTGTCCAGGCAATGTCATAGAAAAGAAAATTGTAAGAGAAGCTTTCGCAAATATGCTTCCAGAAGAAGTAGCATGGCGACAAAAGGAGCAGTTCTCTGATGGCGTGGGCTATAGTTGGATTGACACACTAAAAAAAATCACGTCAGACATGGTTAGCGATGATGATATGGCTAATGCAGCAGAACGTTTCCCCATAAATCCACCACGCAACAAAGAGGAATACTACTATCGTTCAATCTTTGCAGAACATTTTCCAAGTGATTCCGCTGCAAGAAGTGTACCGAGTGTACCGAGTGTAGCATGCAGCACTGCCGAGGCTCTCGCATGGGACGAAACATTCCGCAACATGAACGATCCTAGCGGACGCGCTGTTGCAGGAGTTCACGAGAAGGCCTACTAAATTTTATTTGTGTATTAAGTAAATACGGCAAGAACCTAAATAAGTAAGTTCTTGCCGTATTGTTTTTCCATATTCTCTCCACAAAGGAGTCTTACTTTATTGAATATCTCAATCCCACCCTAAGATTGAAATTGAATGGCTTTTCTGTATAAGCACTCTTCACTTCGCTTCCGTTGTCAAAACTATACCCTATGCCTGGCTCTATATACGCTCCCAAGTTCTCAAGTATGTTGAACTGAGCACCAACCGCCGCAGTTACCGACCACTGCAATTCCTTAGGCTTTACCTTCGTGCTTTCCGATGTTACCAATCTTTCATCAAGAATATAGTTTGAAACCGACTTTCCACTAACGCATTTCTCAGCCATTCCGCCTCCTGCTACATAGAATTTTGCCCAACGGTTGTTCCACACATTGTAATCCACCACAACGGGCACTCCCACATAATGAAGTTTTTGATTTGTTTCATGCCTGTTGTCTCGACTTCCGCAAGACATATCAGAAGTCAGATAAGTATAAGTCAAACCTGTCTCAATCCCCCATCTCTTGTCAAGAGCATAATGCAAAGAAATTCCGAAACGCACAGGAGCGTGATGCTTCACACTTTCATCATTATTTGTATTTGCCAAATACTGCTTTGTATTTATTTCGTCCGACGACTCTGGCAGACTAGCAAAAACAGCATCACTTTGAAGATAATTTGATGAAGAGAACACCGTGGCTACATTAGTGGAATTTCCTGATGACATAGAATTTGAAGCAAACAATCCTGCAGTCAGGCGAGTTGTTGTATGCTTTGTATGACTTAGATCTACATCATAACAAGCATCTAAAGGCATAACCGATTGATTGACCGAATAAGTATGCGTTACGCGATCTGTTGATTCCTTCTTTTCAGTTTTTTTCCCAAGTCCATCTTCAGAAGTGCTAGAATTATTTTCTACATAGTTCGCTTGATTCATATTTTGCTGAACGCCTTCATTGTCAATTTTAGGAATTTGCGCAAGCAATTTTTCGCTTTGCCTATTTTGCACAGATACATTTCCTTGAGATTTTCCTTTGGCTGAACTTTCTTGTGTTTCAGTACTTTCTCTCAGATCTTCACGTCCCTTTTCAATTTCGTCTGAAACAATTCCATAGCCTTTGCTTGTGTGAAGATTTGCTAATACAGGAGATTCCGCTTTATCCTTGTCCGCAAAAAACACAAAGATGCCGGCAAGACATGCCACACCTGCAGCTGCAGCAAACAGTCGCAACACCCTTGTCCTGCCATTTGAACGCGAAACGTTTGAATTCGCCGCCGTTACTAAGTTTTGCTCATTTGGCAACGACGTTACCTTCTCGTCCAACGTCTGCTCAATGGCCGCCCATAGTCCTTCAGGAGCAGCCTCTTCGAAATCCGCCAGACTATCTTGCAGTTTTATTTTCCATTCCTCTTTCATCGGTAAAGCACGTTTCGTTTATACTCATTTATCATCCTTGCCATCATAGCCTTCGCATGAAAAAGTTGTGATGCCGACGATGCAGCCTTTATTCCAAGGATTTCAGCTATTTCCTTGTGACTTTTATCTTCAAACACGTATAGATTAAGCACTGTGCGGTAGCCATCAGGCAGACGTCTTATCATTTCATGCAACCGTGCCGGCGGTACTCCCTCTGCATCAGGCTCTTCGTCAGCGGTAGCCTTCACTGAAACGAGATCGTCACGCACTAGGTTTAGCCTACCATTCGTCTTTAGCCATGTCAGCGACACGTTCACCACAATACGCGTTAGCCACGCCCTCAGCGAGCCTTCACCGCGATAAGTAAACATATTGAATTGGGTGAATATCTTTACGAATGCTTCCTGCATAACGTCTTTCACATCATCTGCGCCTGTAATATAACGCGAGCATATCGCCGTTAGGCTCCCCACGTATTTGTCGTAGAGAGCCTTCTGAGCACGCCTGTCGCTGCTTTTAAGCCGTTCGGCAAGCTGCTGTTCGCTTATATTCGCGATATTTTCGCTCACTCTTTTGTCTTGTAATCAAACTGCACAGTCTTCTCACCACTAAAAGACTGATACTTTAATTTCAGCTTAACCGTCTTTCCACCAGTTTTAGGCAGTCCTTTAAGCGAGAAAGCCACTGTTGCATAAGCCGTTTTGCCATTTATGTCGCCATAAGCGTTATGCTTCAGTTCCACCTCATAAGGGTCATCAGCATTAGTTCCCGTTACAAGATTGACGAGATGACGTTTCTCAGTGTTTCCGAACTTAGTGGCTATATACAAGGTAAGATAGTTGTCTTCGCATACAGTCGGAAAGCCTTTCATTACCTCAACAGGATCGTTTCCATATACTTTTTCATTGTCTGCACCAAGAGAGGCCACCGTGGGCTTTGTCAATACGCTGTCAATACCGTTTACAATCACAGAATAAGAATACTGCGAGTTGTTTTCTTTCATAACAGAAAAGTCCACAAAGGCCCGGACTTCCTTACCGCCAAAGATGCTGTTCTTTATATTCTGCGGATACAAAGTGGTAGAATCGTCTAGCTGAAGATACACAATGCTATCTGCAGAATGCTTGACTGTCACTATGCCAAAGTTCTGAACCGTAGGACAGATTATATATTTGTCATCATCACTGTCGCATGCGGTGAAAGCAGTAACGGCAATTGACAGAAAGAGCAGCGCGCCGAATATCCGGCGAAAGGCTGGTATTATTTTTCTATCTTTCATATTGTTTTCCTTTCTTTTGTATGTATGTTTTCTGGATGCATCTGCCCTTTAAACAATACATAGGGAAAAACATTGCATGCAAAACCGTGAAAACATTAAAAATATGGTGTGAAGATATGCAAATCTTTGCAATCTCCACACCATAACAATATCTTCCACTTATCCTTTCCTTCCGAAGTCAGCAGGAACTTCGCCCCAACGCTTTGTTTCCCACTTTAGGATGGGAGCCCGAAAGCTGTGGGTTTGCAACCAGGATTCAGCGCGTTTTATAACATTGTGCAACTGCATCGTCTTTGGTGACACCTCAAGCTTAGTCTTGCACTTCTTCTTCTCGACCCAAAGTATGGCATTCCGGCTATCAGAATAGATGGTCTTTCTAATTCCTTTTTGCTCCATCAAGGCAAGGGCATGCACAATAGCAAGAAACTCACCAATATTATTTGTGCCATGCACAGGACCATAATGAAACACCACCGCCCCTGTTGCCAAATCAACGCCGCGATATTCCATGGGGCCGGGGTTTCCAGAGCATGCCGCATCCACAGCCCAAGCGTTGGCAGTCACTTCCAACGGCAACGGAAGAACGGTGTCGTTGCGGTACGACGGAGGGTTTGTCCATTCGCTTTGCATAGAATTGCCTTACATTCTCTCTGGCACTTCGATTCCTAAGAGAGCCATTGCATTTTTGATAGTCTTGGCAACATTCTTGGCAATCACAAGACGTACTAGTTTTTCCTCCTCGCTGTCGGCTCCAAGTATGCTATAATCGTGATAGAACTGGTTGAAATCTTTTGTCAGCTCATAGCAATAGTTTGCTATACCGCTTGGAGAATAGTCCTTACCCGCCTGGCGCACTGTTGCACCATACTCATCCATCTTCTGAATTATTTCCGTTTCCTTTGTATTAATCGGCATTGTTGCTGCAAGTTCCTGCGGCACATTTATGCCTTGCGCCTCAGCCTTACGCAGGATACTGCGGATACGGGCATATGTATACTGTATGAACGGACCTGTATTGCCGTTGAAGTCAATGCTCTCTTCTGGGTTGAAAAGCATATTCTTGCGCGCGTCAACTTTCAGAATAAAGTATTTCAGCGCTCCCATGCCTACAATGCGAGCGATTTCATTGCGCTCCTCCTCCGTCATGTCATTGAACTTACCCAGTTCCTCACTTGTTTTCTTTGCGTCTGCCACCATCTCTGCCACTAGATCATCGGCATCTACCACCGTTCCCTCGCGGCTTTTCATCTTGCCGTTGGGCAGTTCCACCATCCCATATGAGAAATGTACAAGTTCTTTGCCCCACTTGAAGCCCAAACGGTCAAGCAGGATTGAAAGCACCTGGAAATGGTAATTCTGCTCATTTCCCACGACATAAATCATTTTGTCGATGGGGAAATCCTTGAAACGCATCTCGGCAGTGCCGATATCCTGCGTCATATAAACAGATGTTCCGTCGGAACGCAACAGTAACTTTTGGTCAAGTCCTTCGTTTGTAAGGTCTGCCCATACACTATTGTCGGCGTGACGTTCAAAAAGTCCTTTGGCAAGTCCTTCTTCCACTTTGGCTTTTCCCTTGAGATATGTCTGTGACTCATAGTATATCTTATCGAAGGCAACGCCAAGATTCTTATATGTCTCGTCAAAGCCCTCATATACCCAATTATTCATCTTCTCCCAAAGAGCGCGCACCTCATGGTCTCCCTGCTCCCATTTCACGAGCATAGCGTGAGCTTCCTTAATGAGTGGTGCCTCTTCCTTCGCCTTCTTCTCGGCACTCTCGGCGTCAAGCCCTTCTTTCTCATACTGTTCTTGAAGTGTCTTCACCTCTTCACGATAATGTTTGTCGAAGGCTACATAGAAATCGCCAATAAGGTGGTCGCCTTTCTTGCCACTGCTTTCAGGAGTGACGCCGTTGCCCCACTTCTGCCATGCGAGCATTGATTTGCAAATATGTATACCCCTGTCGTTAACGATGTTGGTCTTAACCACCTTGTTGCCATTGGCCGCCATTATCTGTGCCAAAGACCATCCAAGAAGATTGTTGCGCACGTGTCCGAGATGGAGAGGTTTGTTTGTATTTGGCGAGGAATACTCTATCATCACCAGCGGAGAATTTTCTCCTGCCTGCGTCTCGCCATATTTTTCGTCTGCATTTATATCATTGAGCAGCTCTATCCATGCCGATGGAGCTATGACGATGTTAAGGAATCCCTTAACCACGTTGTAGTCTGCCACGGCTTCACAATTTGCTTTCATCCACTGCCCTATCTCTTCTGCCGTATCCTCTGGCTTCTTCTTGGAGATTTTCAGAAATGGGAACACTACGAGCGTGAGGCTTCCCTCAAACTCTTTTTTCGTCTTCTGCACCTGCACCATCTTTTCGGGCACGTCCTGCCCATAGAGTGCATCCACGGCTTTCTTTGCCGCTGAACTTATTTCGTTAAGTATATTCATAATCTTGCTTCTTTCCCCACGACGTCATATTACGAGGCCCATGGGGATGTTTTCGGCAAAATTACAAAAAAGAAATGAAAGTAGCTTCAACACTACGTCCAAAATGGCTTTTCTGCCTACATTCCCGTCTTTGAAGTTCCTTTAGGCGATGAGCTTACATCGTCGTTCACTATAGTTCGCTCAACTTTCTTTACGCCTGACTCAAGCTTTCCGAAGCGATAGCTTATGCCTACTGCCACATAACCTATGACAAAACGCGAGTTTGAGGCATACCTAAAGTTTGTTCCTTGCGAATTTCTTCTCCAGTCAAAGCACCATTTAAATGGGCTTGCAACGGCAATGCTTGCATTGAGTCGTTTGTCCATCCATGATTTTTTGATGGAAAAGCTGAAGCTAAACAAGCCGGAAGTCTTGCCCTGCAATGTAATGTCAGGTGTATTCTTGAACAAATGTAGAGAGATTCCCCATGTCTTCGCCACAGTCTGTTCTATAATGCCATAAAGATTCATGCTCCAGCCATGGTTTTCGAGCGTCTGCCCGTCGGTGTAGCGTGTATAGCTTCCCGAGCCGTTTAGGCTAAGCCGCGTATTGGCAAACGGATTCCACCCCACATAGCATTGCAGATAAGCCGACTGACGATGACCGATATTGCGGTAAGTATTATATAGCACCTCCTTGCCTGTTGGGTTCGGAAGGTCTTTAATGGTGCGGTCGTTTACCATTTGGTCAACACTCTCTATGCAGTTGTTTGAAAAATCATAGCCAAGCGAAAAGTTACAGTTTATTTTCTGTGCGAAACTGCCATACTCTATGTCAAAGGAATGTATCTTTTCCGACACGAGATCGCTGTTGCCCTGCGTCAAATGCTCGGGGTCTGAATTGTCAAGATACGGATTCAACGCCCATATTCCAGGGCGCGATATACGCATCTTATAGTTTATGCTCATGTTCTGCGTATCGGAAAATTTGTATCCTAGCTTCACCGACGGCACTACGTCATCGAAATTTCTGCTGAAGTTGCCGCCACGCCCGCTTATGTATTTCACTTTCTGGAAGGTATGCTCATAGCGAAGTCCGAGACGCGCCGACCACTTTTTCATATTCAACCCATATCCGAGGTAAGCGGCCAGTATGTCGTTACGGTGTTTATAGTTGGAACTGCCTTCAGCGTCGTATGTTTCTTCGCCGTCGCCCTCCGACTTTGTATCATACTTGTCGGTAACGGCATTGTTCAAACGCAGTATATACTTTGCTCCCACATCAAAGGTGTGACACTTTGCAAACGGGGTTGTATAGTCAACCTGAAAGGTGTGTTCTGTGGAATTACGGGAACCGTCGGTGCGCTGGTCTTTTATTGTGTTTAGCCAATCGGCGTACGTTTCATGAGCAAAGAGGTCTGAGTAGTTTTGCCTACCTGTCTCCACCGAAGGGTTTCCCTCTATGCGGTAAGAGAGGGTAAGCAAGCGGTCTTTTGTCTTGAACGAACGCTGATAATCCAAGCCTCCACTATAGTCGTTGTATGTACTTTTTGACTTGTTACGCGTGGTATATGAATACAAGTCCAATCCGGTCTGGGGGACAAAGGAGCGCAGCGTACCATTTCCATCTGTGGTCGTTCTGAAACTATTCACATTAAACGAGGCTGTAAGCAAGCGCAATGTATCTATCTCATAACTGCCCTCAATCATGGCATTATGCCACTGAAACTTGTTCTTGCTGCGACTATTCATTTCCGTGCGGCGCGTTTCTTCTCCATGATCATTCAAGATTGACTGCTCAGAATGTTCTGTTCCATGAGGAGTTCTCTGGTTTTCATAATTATAACTGCCGCTCACGGTGAACTTGCCCGACTTAAGCGTTGTAAATATACTGGTTCCTCCACCGCGCGACGAACCGCCTATCTTTACCGTTGCCGTGTATCCTTCCAGCGCATTGCCCGTAGTTATGATATTGAGGATGCCGCCCACGCCTTCGGCATCATACTTCGGACCGGGGTTTGTTATTACTTCTATTTTCTTTATGCTTGAGGCTGGCATACTCTTAAGTATCTGTTTTGCGTTGCTAGTCATCATGTTGTTCGGTTTGCCGTTGACATATATCTTAAAAGACGAACTGCCTTTCACCTTGATATTGTCCTCGCCGTCAACCGTAACCATCGGCACTTTCTTCAGCATATCGGTAACACTGACAGTATTAGCATCAGGATCGTCTTCAACACTATAGCTGAGTTTGTCTATATCCGCCTTGACTAAAGGCTTATATGCCACGACTTCAACTCCTGTCAGTTCCTTTTGCGAATCGGAACAAAGCAGAGTTCCAAGGTCTATGACCTTTGTCTTGCCATCAACAGCAAACTTCCGCTCTATCGTATTGCGCCCCATCGAGCGCACAATCAGCAGGTAATCGCCTTTGCCTGCAGCCTCAACATTAAACCGTCCGTCGGCATCCGTCACCGCCATCTTCAGTGGTTTCTCTTTTTCATTGGGGGCAACGATATTAAGCGTCGCGTATGGTTCGCCCACTTTGGTCAGAGAGTCCACAACAACGCCTTTCAGACGGTATGCAAAACTCTGTGTCTGTGACGATGCACCCAAAGCAATGATGAGCAGCAATGCCACAAGCATTGCTGATTTTCTTAATGCACTCATTTTAATTTAAATGTTTGTTTTTGTTTGCCACCGCAGCAATAAAATTGCGCTGCTGCAAGGTTTGGCAAAAAGAGCTTATTTTTACGTATCTGAATATAATACGTCAAAGGTAGTCTTTTATAGACAAACATGACGAATATTTAGAACTGTTTAACGAAAGAGACAATAATAAACGGAAAAATCGGGAATTCCGAACAATAAAAAGATAAAATACAACTAAAAAACCACAACAAAACATTTCTTTTTCGCATTACATATCTTTGCATACAAGAACTAAACGACAAGCTTTCCGCTACAAAAACGGAACGTCGTGCCCTTAATTATTATTTAATGTAAGTACAATAACCAATAAACATTTACACAATTATGAAGAAAGTCATTCTTATGGCTGTTGCAATGCTCGCTTCCGTAGCTTCATTCGCACAGCACGCAGTAGGTTCCGTTACCATTCAGCCTAAAGTCGGTATAAGCGCATCAACATTCTCTGACGCTGATAAAGCAGAAACTATAGTTGGTTTCGTTGGAGGCGCAGAATTTGAATACCAAGCTACTGACATTTTCTCAGTTAGTGCTGGCGCACTCTATTCTATGCAGGGTTCTAAAGCAACAAGCGAGCTCGGAATAACAGGAAAGCAGAAACTTGATTACATCAACATCCCCATTTTGGCAAATGTTTACCCCTTCAAGGGATTTGCTGTAAAGCTCGGTATCCAACCTGGTTTCAAAGTAAACGATACGTTTAAACTCTCTGCTGGAAATCATACATACGAAAGCGACAACACCAAGGCTAAGTCATTTGATCTTGCTATCCCCGTGGGCATAAGTTACGAATTCATGAATGTCGTACTTGATGCACGCTACAACTGGGGCGTAATAAAGGTATTTGACGATGCTGATATAAAGAACAGTGTATTCCAACTCACATTGGGTTACAAGTTCGAGCTCTAAGCGAAAGCAAAAACAAGCCGCGCATTAGTGGCTGAAAAAACATTGGGCCACAGACCAAAGCCAATTGTCCGTCAAAGGACATGCACAAGGTCTGCGGCCCATTTTCATTATCTTTCAGTTCTGCACTTTTCCGCTTCTTTCATCTTCACCGCACGCAAACGATGCTATCCCTGCACCGATGCAACTAAGAGCCCGCGGGCAAACAAAACGATTGCCGCAACGGGAAGCGGGGCATGCAAGAGTTTCATTCTCTGCATGCCCCGCTTACTATTTCGGGGTACCCCACTGAGTCTCCTTGTGACTCCGTGGGGATTATTCCTTCAGCTGTTTATTTCTTGCTGAATTTCTTGCCGTTCTGTATCACTATTCCACGGTAACTCTTGTCTACCTTTTGGCCTGAAGTATTAAACATGTCGGCATTCAAGTCAAGTGCGCCACCCTCTACACTGCGTATTGCGTCGGGTTCTGGCACGTCTGCCTCATAGAGATAGATTATCTCTGCGTCGCTCACCTTGCGCAGATATGCACTACCCTGCGGTATCTCTGTGCCTATCGTTGTTGTGAACGCAGGTTTGTCTTTGTCAGACAGGCCTAATGCCCATACTTCGTAGGCGTCGTCAAACTTGATTGTGTAGGGAGCTGAAGCTGTGCTTACGAGAAGGTTCTTTTCCACTGCGGGTGCTTCCTTTGCTACAGGAGCCTCATAATCGCCTGGCGCTGCAACAATAATGACACCGGTGTTTGCAGGAACGGCTGTCACCTCGGCAAGTTTTGTGAATGCCGCATCGTTCTTCTTCTCTACTGCCGTAACGACATAGGCTTTGAAGCCCTCAAGTGCAGAGAAGTCAAGCGCCTTTTCGGAACTGAACGCAAGGACTTTACCATCAGGAACGGTTATTTTCACGGAAAGAGCCTTAAGTTGTATGTCTCCGAAGTCATGGTTTGCAGTAAACACTACGGAATCTTCGAGCATGAATGGCTCGTAGCCGTCGGCTGTCACCGTGAGCATATATTTCACATCTTGCTCGGCAGCGATAAGGAACTTACCGTCTTCATTCGTTATTCCTGCAACCTCCACCGCACCGGCAGCGTTGGACAGAAGCGTATACTGGGCATCTGCAATTGGAGCCTCGCCGCATTTTACGGTTCCGCTAACATCAACGAATGGTTTGGTCAAGGCTATTGTGTCTATCTCCACGTCGGTATCGGCTACTTCAACGGAGTCGCTAGCCTCATAGCTGATGTAACCTTCGGCTGCAACCGCGAGTTTGTATTTCTTTCCATGGTAAACGCTATCAAATGTGTAAGCGCCATCTTCGCCTGTTGTAGCCTCAACAGTTTCTGAAGCTCTGTTAGTCAGAGTGACCTTAGCACCTGCAACGGGGGCTGACTTGTATACGACAACGCCCTTCACTGCATGGAACTTCTTAACGAGCTCCACGTTCTTTTCTACATCACCCGTCAGCTCAATGGAATCTTCAGCCGCATAGTCTTCATAGCCTTCTGCTGCCACTGTTAACTTATACTTGCGGTCTGACTGATAAATTGTCAGGGAGTAAGTTCCGTCTTCTGACGTTTCAGCACTGTAATACACGTTGCCGTCGGTTGCCTTGACGCAAGCATTGGCTACCGGTTCGCCGGCGGCAGTAATCTTTCCGCTCAAGATGAACGGGTCGTAAGCTACGCCCAAGGTAATAACAGGCGTGTTACTTGTTGAGAAGCTCGTTGCACTGCCTTTCTTGTAATAAGCGGTTTTGTAGGTATTGTCTGTGGCATACTGCACCTTTGTATAAGTACTTGCCTGTGCATAGGTGAACACACGGAGTGCCTTTTCGCCGTCCCAAACGATTGGTTCTTCAAGGCGCACTTGCGTATCAAACGGCTCTCCGCTGGTGAACGTATAGGGTGCGTTTTCGTAAAGTGCCACTCGCTGAAGCTCTGCCGTGTCGGTGTTGGCTACATAATCTGTGGCATCGGTAGTGCCTACAAACACTGTCAGGTTAAGAGACTTGTATTCCTTTGTTGCTGTTGCCGTACCGTTATAAGTCACAGACGAAATCTTCTGCCCCGCTTTCAAGCCGTATGCCTTGAGCATATCGGGGCTATAGATTATGTCTACCTGCGCTCCTTGAGCATTGTCTGCATTGTAGAAGTAATATGGCACGTTGGTCGTTGATGTACCCTTGCCGTCTCCTACAACAAGTTGCGCCTCGCCAACTTCCTTTGCCACGGAAACTTCTGCTGTATCGCTTGCCACTGCATAGTCGTCAAGCAAGCTTCTTACCATGACATACGCTTTCTGGGTGCCAACAGTGTGTGGAACATAACTTAGGCTAAGTGTGGTCTGGCCTCCAGCATCTATTACTTCTTCACCTATTTTCTCTGCTACTTTCTCTTCACCTACATAGAGTTCTGCCTTATACGAAGAGGCTTCTTCTGCCTTGGCATTGATATTCTTCACTGTCACCGATGCCGTGTACTCGTGATTCACCATGGCAGAAGCGGGAAGTGTCTGGTCGCTGATACTAAAGTCGTGGGCCACGTCTATGCGCTTGCAGCCATAGATATTGTCAACATACGTATATCCTGCACCAAACGCAAAGTAATATTCACCTGCAGGCAAGCCCTTGATAGTATAGTTGGCTGGAGTTGAGAAGTAATAAGAGTATGAAACGAGACGTTTTGACGGGAGCTCGCTGCCTTCAATCTTGCGATATAGCGTCCAGTTGCGGCGGTCGGTAGAATAATAAACATTAAGGTAGACTCCTTCTCCGCCCTGGTTGTAGTTGGCACGCCCAGCATCGAAAGTCAACGAGTCACCTTCTTCGAAGAGCAACTTTGGTGTTACGAACTTGTCGTCCCGGTTCTGATATTTGTTGGAGAGCACGTACTTGTTGGTAACAGAGCCGGTGTTACACTGTGCAACGCTCCATGAATCTTCAACATACGAGCCTGCAGGTAGCTGGTTGTCCTCAAAGTCAACATAGAACTTTGCGGGATCAAGCACCAGGCCTTTCAAGCCAAACGTTACATCAGCCACTTGGTCGCCGCTGAATGTTGCCGTGCCGCTAAAGCTGGCTGCGCGGTCACCAAGCAGGGATATTGTAACAACACTATCCTTATGAGCCTCTATCGTGAACGGAGCTTTCGCGCTGCATTCAAAGCCGTCGGGGAGTGTTATTGCAGTTACCGAGAGCGGAGCAGCGCCACTGTTCCTGATTGTGAACTCTTTTGAGGTCGTTCCCTGCACATTGCCGTAGTCTATCTCATCGGAAGCGGTGAGCTTGGAAGAATCATACCGCACGTCCATCTGGGGAAGATAGGCTGTCGGTTGCAGCCACACGCCTGTTGAGCCAACAGTACCGCCGAGGTTCTCTCTGACAATATACTTGCTGTACTTCTCATGCCCCTCGTATGGTACGCTAGCCGTGAGCATTACACTTGCCGAAGCGTCCTTTCCAATGGCTTCCTCTATGGGTTGCGTGGCAAGAACAGTTGTGTCGCCTGAGCTAACATAAAGCAAAGAGAGCGAGAACCCCTCGTCACCGGGATTGAGAGCCAGGTCGCCATTATTGGTAACAGTGGCCTTGAGGGTCACGGTGAAGTGGTTTGTGGCGTCACAATCGGGATATGTTGAACCTGTTGCGTTGGAAACAGCCCCAACTTTCATAGACTTTGTCAGGTCATACTCAGCCTGCTGCGCTGAAAAGTCGTCGAGATAAGCATAGGAAGCCTTTATTCCTACATACTCGCCCTCAACGGAAGGGATGCTAACCGTGGTGTATTCGTTTGTTGAGAGTTCGGGCAAGTCAACCGTTATCTCGTCGCCACGCGTATACGTAGAACCAGTCTTAGTAACCTTATAGAACTTAAGTGTGGGCGATGAGTAACTGCTACTCCTCTTGACTTTAATGCTTGATGTGCCGGTAATCTTCGGTGTTACAATCAAATCATACAGTTCTGTTGATGGATAGCCTACCTTTTGGCTTCCGGCATAAAGGGCTCCCGAACCGTCAACGCCGGAGGTTGAAGAATAGGAGTACGAGGCATAGAGCGTTTCCCACTCGTCCTCGTTGTAATAACTGTCAACAATATGGCCCCATCCCGAGGCAACCTTAAAAGCATGGTCGGAGGTTTCGATCTTTGTGTTGAAGTCATAGACATAGTTCTCCACTACATCGGCTGCAACACCGCCGGACCACCATACTAGCGCCGCGATGAGCGCCATCAGTTTGTGTAAGTGTTTCATAAGCGGTAAAGTTTAATTTGTTCGTATTGCATTAACTTTTCTATAACTAGTCTTTGCCATTTGCTGCGTTGGTCATTTTACTATGACCTTGTGGCTCTTGCCTCCTGAGCGCACCACGTAGACTCCATTGCTCATGCGGGCTTCAGGAATCTTAACTCCGGAAAGGGTATAGACCCCATCGGAGTGCAATGCTGATGTATTGTCGCCCTGTATGGTTCTTATCCCTGAAGCATCGGCAGGAACAGCAACGGTTGCTGCATTAAAGACATCAGCATCGAGCATGTTGGAGGTGGTAACTTCCGGCAGCCATTTGGTGAGCAAAGCCACAACCTTCAGGTTTGAGGCATTAAACGTTTCCGGCACGGCATATTTAAAAATGGCAGAGAAACTACCGTTCGTCACATCAAGACGTTCACCACAGGCGGGGGTGATATAGTCACGAAGCACGTTGTCGTGCGAGTAATTCTTATCGGTCACTACAGTGGAGCCGTTCAGCACCTTTTGTTCGGAAACGACTTTGTCTTCAACAAGCATCAAAGTAAGCGCCATGTCACCAACAACTTGAGGCAGTTCGTCAACAGTCTTGCCACTTACGCCAAGGGTAAGGGTGCGCGATGCGGCATCATACTGCGGCTCAACCGCAAGGGTTGAGAAACAAGGGTTGGCATCTGCCTCTGAAACGAGTGGGGCAATGAGCGTTGACCAGAACTTTGGCAAGAGATTGACGTAGTCATTCACATCAAACGCCACATACTTCTCACCCATCATATAGAAGCGATCCACTGTAAAGCATGGCGTTGTATAGGCGTAAAGCTTTGTCACTGCAAGCGAAGCATCCACGGCAAGCGGTTCGCCATCGCGATACAAGTTTACAAGAGCCACTCCGTCTTTGGCAGAGCCGCTATTCATTTGAAAATTGACTTGCGCGCCAAGGTAACTTTCCTGGCTGTTGTATTGCTCTATATAAGTGCAATTGCGTTGAGTGCTTTGGCGATATACAACAAAGTTTTCGCTTATGGTGTCTGTTGCCGCACCGGCAGAAGAAATTCCGTCAATTTTGTCAACGAAGAAGCTAAGAGTGTGCTTGCCAGAAGCTAAGTCTTCGGGAAGTGCGAACTGTGGGTTTACACTGCCTGAAGCACCTACCTTAAGCGCATTGCTATCATCTACATAGGTCACCTCGCCATCATCTATGCGATAGCCCACACGCAACGATGATATTTCCTCTTGCCCGGTATTGCTATACATAACAAATGCATCAACTTGGCTGCCTGCATTGTGATATTTGTTGCCGGAAAGCAATGTTGTCATCGTCACAGCTTTCTTGGGAAGTGTGCTTACGTCAACAATAAGCTGCACGCAAAGGTTGCCAAACCCGGACATCGTGTAGAATCCATCGTCCTTTTCAATCAGCGAAGCACTGGCATCTGCCGTGGAAGGCATATAGAAGCAAAGTGCACCCTCGCCGGCAGCAACCATGTCTGCGCTCTCGTTGTAAGCGAAACCATACATCAACGAATTGCGATCGCTGTTGATAGTATATTCCTGCGAGGCGTTGAAGCGCACTTCATTCCAGCCATCTACAGTGCGGCGCACGTTGACTGTTTGTATTTCCGTAGCCACACCGCCTTCAACACTGTATAGGAATGCGGTTGTCTTGCCTATGGATTGGCTAAGGGCAAAGCGCAAGCCAACAATCTTGCATCCGGCATAAGCAGAAAGAGAACTGGTGGACAACACGGCAGCTACCCTATAAATGCCTGCCTGCCCTACGCGCACTCCTTTTATTGTCACACTGTCTCCGTCGGTATACCCCACGCCACGTTCTGTAGAAGAAAGTATACGCTTGGGGGAAACAGCAGGACTTGCTGTACTATGTCCTATGCCTTGAGCCTCAACAGAACAGGATGTCTCAACCATTTCAAGAGGGAAGCTCTCCCCTACTGTCACGCACTGGGCATTGACAAAGAGGATTTGCATGAGCATCAGCCCCAAAACAATCGACTTTTTCATGTTTTTGTCTCTTTTATAAAGTGTTCTTCCCGTCACGCAGCTACGTCTAGAGCGAAAAGATGCCACATAGTAGGCAATAGTGGGACGGGATAAAAATATTGTTACTTTCTAAAACCTTATCTTTACTTCCTAACCTTTACCGCCTTGTCACCGTATTTCACCACATAAAGTCCTTGAGGTTGGGTTTCCAATGGTGAGGCCAAGAGCTGCCCATTCAGGTTATAAACAGATGCGTCGGCAGGGATGGCTTCTACACTAACCGCGCCTACGGCACTGGTTGAGATATGGTAATAGCTGCGCTCTGACGTGCTATTTTTGTAAACAGCCTCAAGCCCTATTGTGTGGTCGCCGCTAGAAATACCTGTCAACGTAAAGCTGGGCACAGAAGACTCACCAACGAGCGTGCCGTCAAGATACACGTTGTATTTCACTACGTTGCCGTAATCCATTGATTTGTCTGTGCCTTCCGACGGCCCTACCTTAAATTCATCAAGCTGGGCAAAGAAGGTATCGTTGGAAATATAGTGAACTCCCAGCCTAACCTTCTTGCCTGCATAGGCAGACAACGGCGTGGTGTATTCCTGCCATTGGGCGGAAGGCATATTGTAGGCACTGCTCAGAACCGTGAAGTCATCGGGATTTGCCCCATTCTCTGAAACGGCGAACTCGAAACTCTCAGGATACTGATCGGAATAGCTCTTTGCCGTTACCTTCATCTCATATCCATCATAAATGCTCAGTTCGGGAGAAATGAGCCATTTGTCTGCCTTTGACCCCTGAGGCGAGAAGAATATTAAGTACTTGTCGCCATCCGGCGCTTTCATCGCCATATCACTGGGAAGCATTGCCGGCACAGTGTTCCAAGGATTGAACACCATAGGAGCTACAGCTGTGGGGGTATTCTGTGTGCCAGAGCCGGGGAAAGTGATAATGTAGCCGTTCAATGAGATGGGGTAAACGGGCATGCCGTCACGGTCAAGAGTGGTCCATTCGCCAAAAGACCCCGTAGCGAAATCGTCGTAATCCTCAAAACTGTCTGTAAAGCCAAGGTCTTGGTTCCATCGCAACGCAACGGTTGCTGTACCGTCTGCCGCGATGTTTACATCGGCAGTAATGTTATATGGTGCAAGAACGTTGTCTTCAAGCTGTATGTCGTAAGCTGTATCTGCCGTTAAATCCGCCTCCTTTGAATACGGTTTGAACGCTCCTTGTGCTATACTAAAAAGGTATTTGCCTTTTGGTAAGGCAGCAAACGATGCCTTTCCTCCGGCTACTAAAACTTCGTATGACGTGGCATCAGCAGCAGAAAGGACATTTATCTTTTGGCCATCGGCCGTGAGTTTGCTATCGGCTGAAACGGTGAAATCAACCTTTGCATAGTCGGTGTGACTTACGTCTAGAGCAGTTGTAACAAGAGTGCTCTCGGCTGCAATATACTTTGCCTTCACACCAAACACATGGTTGCCCTCAGCTACATTGTCTATTGTATATGAATAACCACTTGTTGTGCCTATCAATTTACCGTCGGCATACACTTCGAACACCTCGTTTGGGTTGGCGGCAGAAAGCTGTGGCTCCCGGCATGCTTTTGCATCGAGGCGAGCTGATGACTGCGGCAAAGAAGCTGCAGCGGAATATTCGGGCTGGCCTACGTAGAAATCATCGACCATAAGCATGAATGCTCCGCCGTCGTTTGCCTCACTAATATAGCGAATTGCTATCTTTACCTTCTGACCTGCATAGGCGGAAAGGTCGTAAACAATCTCGCTCCACGCCTTGTAGTCGACAGCTTCGTAGTTGCCTTGCGTCAGACAAGTAAAGTCTGAAGGTTCAGAAGCTGCGGCATTCGTTGTTATATAGACAAGGAATTTTTCATTATACTTGTCTGCTGCTTTTGCTCGGAAGCTGAGAATATTGTCCGTCCCTACGGTTATCTCCGGAGATATGAGCCAGTCGTTGTTGGCCTCACCACTTGAGGTACGCACGAAGCCAACATACTGTTTGCCGCTATATGGGCGCAACACAGGATAAGAGTACCACCACATCGGTTCTACCGTAAGCGGATTTATTATTTGTGCATACTGCATAACACCTCTGTTCGGGTAGTCACCTTCAAGCGGTGCTGCCTGCAGATGGTCAGCGTCTATGCCAGTCCAATTTCCAAATTCTATTGCAAACGGATCATAACTCTCAAAATCATCGAAGAAAGCGGGAGATTCTGTATTCCAAGTAAGGCCTACGGAGTTCACTCCAGTAAAGGCATTGACACTGAGCTTCGCCGTGAGAGCAAACGGAGTGCGTGTTTTTTCGGTAAGTTCCAGTTCTATGTCTTTCTGTGAATCAGTTTCTGCCACTTCAAACTGCATCGTGGCTGTATTGTATCCCTCGCGCTCCACCGTTACGTTGTGGTTGCCAGCATAGATTTTTAGCGTGGCTTTACCACTGGCATCAAGCGTTACTGCAGGATAAGACACGCCATAGTCTGTCTGCTTCACGCTCACTTGCTGCCCTTCAAGGCTTTCTCCCGTAGCTGTGGTCACGGTTATATCTAGCGTTTTGTCTCTCTTCTGCGCTGCAACTGGCAGGGATATTAAAAAAAGAAACGCAAGGAGCAATACAGAGAAAGCCGAAATACGCTTGGATATGGTTGAAAAATCGTTCATAATACAGAAAGTTTCTTGTGTATTGTTAAAGAGAAAAAGGCAGCAGGCGGCTTCGCCACCCTGCTGGGAAGGAAGCAACCTATTACCTTATTATATATATACGGAGATTACTTGCGTGCCACCTTCATGGTTTTCACGCCGTTGTCCGTATAGATCTTTACTACATATACGCCTTTCGTGAGAGCGGACAGTATTGAAAGTCCTGTGCCTTCAGCAACTTTCTGCCCATTTGTGCCGTACACTGTTACCTTTGACGTTGCAACTTCACTGGCATTTACACTCTGTATGCCGTCTGATGAAGACGGAAGGAAGTTCGTAAATGTGAAATCATCCAAGAAAGCTTGCAGAGCAAACGTTTCATTATAGTCACGAACTGCTATATATATAGGCTTACCCTCGTAGGCAGATAGGTCTACCGTGTAGTGTTTCCAGTTCTTTCCACTAAGGAATGGTATCTCCTGTTGCTTTAGAACCTCGGTGAAGGAGTCGCGGTCTGTTGCACTTGTCTCACTGACGAGCACGGAAATCTTGTGCTTTGCAGATGGCAGTATGCTTTCTTCTGATTCCAGGTTGCGGGCATAGAAGTCGAACGTTGCTCCTGCCTGTGGTACGAGTGCGCCACTTACTATCCAGTTGTCACCTTTAACATCTTCTGACAGCGGGGTACCAGCCATAATCACAGCATCACCTGAAATAGGAGCAATGCCGTTGTGTGAAGGACGCTCATAAACTGTGGTGAAAGCAAACACGCCTCCACTCTCAGGACACTCCGTTCCGTAGTAAGTCAGCTTGATTGTTGCAGCATGGTCAACGTCAATCATACTGAAATCTTGCTTCCAGTTATAGTCAAGGTCGTTGTCCTCGAACGAATAGTATCTGGTTGTTGCCGGCAAAGCCGTTCCGTCTACGGGCAAAGTCATCGTATAGCCGCTCTCAAACGTAAGCGTAAGCTGATCTGAAACGTGAGCTGCCGTTGTCTTTGCATTAAATTGGATATTGAAAGCCAACCCTTCTCCAGAAGCTATCTCATCGCCTGGTTTTAAGGAAGTCTCAAAATTCTCTGTTGAGAACTCTGCACTCTTAACCTTCAAGGCATTTTCTCCGCGATTGATTACGGTGAATACGTTGCCTGAGTTAACGGCCTTGTCGCTGTTTACCTTGCCTGCGCTCCATCCACTCTTGTTGAATATGGCCTTGTCGCCAAGCTTTTCTTCAATAACGACGTTGTCTATTGCGCAGCCGTGGTCGCGATTGTTGTCAAAACTGTAGTGTGTCCAACGGAACTGAACGGTCTTGCCTGCATAAGCGGCAAGGTTGAAAGTTTCGTTATACCAATATGACTGGTCTGTCTCTGCTATTGAAATATGGTCAAGCTTTGTCCATGCGCCATCGGCATAGATTTCAAATGTCAAGTCATTGACTCCATTGTTGGGTTCAACGTTGGTCTTTTTCAGAAGTCCACTCTCGTCGGTAACAAGGCTAGAGGGATGCAGACCGCCCCAATCGAAGGAAATTGCCATAGTCTTGTTTTCAGGAAGTTTAAACTCCTGAGTTGTTACAGAAATGTATTCGTCTTTGTAAAGCCATGTGGCAAAGAGACAAGGAGCAGAGTTGCCGTAAATCTTGTTGATGTCCCACTTACGGTTGTAAGAAGAAGAGCCTTCTGTAAGCCATCCCGTTGGGAGTGTGCCGCCACTGAAGTCTTCTTTATAAGGATATATCGCCGTTGAAGCGTCTTTCTGGGTGGTAAAGCTCCATTCTTTAGCGGTGACAGACTGTCCGACAGAGTTGTAGCCAACAACTTTCCAGTAATATGTCGTCTCGTAGTCCGTTTTGTCTATTGTGTATGTAAGCGCATTGCCAAGGTCTTTGCTTTCGATAACATTGTAAACGCCAGGGGCAGTGCCCATATATAGGATATATCCTGCAGCAAATTGTGCCGGAGTCCACTCTAGTTTTATGTTTCTTGGATAAATGTCTTCAGCGCCGTTCTTTGGTGTCACAAGGTTACAGCTGTCGGGCACGCCGGCCTCACCATAGAGTGTAGGCAAGAGAATGCGGTCAAGATAGAAGCTACTGCATTCTGGCACGTCGCCATCATCGGAAGTAACGCCAGTATTTGTCCAACGGATATACGAATTGTCTGTCCCCGTGCCCAAGTCTACTGTTTCAGTAATCTTGGCGTTAGACTTTGAACTGTCCTCATAATCGAAAATCCACTTCTGTGTCCAGGTTTCTCCACCGTCGGTTGACAGTTCCAACTTTATGTCATTGCTTTGATAAGAGTCGCCCTCCTCACTGGTAAAGTTGTTGAAATATTCAAAAGTTACCTTACCTCCATTCGTAAGGTCTAGGCGTGGTGAAACGAGATGGTCGTCTTTCGTATCTACGGTAGCAAGGGCAGAACGGTCGCCCTCAAGGGCAGACTTTGTTGAGCCCCATCCGTCATTCTGCCACCCTGCGGGAGGGAAGTACGCCTCAAACGTTTCCTCGGTCATTCCATCGGGCACCATTTCTTTTTGGGCTTTCAGAGCTATGGTAATGTCACCGCCATTCGTATGCAACACCGCATTGCTGCTCTCAGGACTAGTGAGCGAAGCCGTATATGAGAGCTGGAATGAAACGGAAGAATTGACATCAAGGTCAACAGAAGCAGGGTCTATGTTGAGAGCCACACCGGTGGGAAGTTCAACATCGGTAATCTTCAGACCTTTCTTTCCCACGTTTGTCATCTTAATTTGCTCAGTATAGAATTTCTCGCCCAAATACATGCTACCGAAATCATAGCTTGTGCGATTTACCTGCGCAACGGGACCTGTTGCTGGCGTAAACTGCTTAACGAGAACATTGTCCAAGTAAACGCAGTTGCCTATGGTTGTGAGCATTTTGTAAACGAAGGCAATCTTCACTTTCTGCCCTTTCCATTCGCTAAGGTCAAGCTTACTGGTGTTTGTCTGCCAGCCTACGAAATTTGTCACACCGCTTTCTTTCAAGTCGTCTGCGTTCTGAATGGAGAAAATGGTTTCAGCATTGTCCAAATCACCGTTTTTCACAATACGTACTTGCAGGTCATAAAGACTTTTTGCACTCATTGCCATCGACGAGGTTGCCCAGTCGAAGCTAAGCTGATACGTGTTGTCAAGATCAAGTTCGGGCGAGAGCAATATTTCCTCGCGCGGACCTTCACCATCACCCGTGCCCGTTTCATACGTTGGGGCATCTACCATGGCAACATGCTTGCCGGAGATTGTTCCTTTTGAATTATAGTAGTTCACCCATTTATAGTACTCTTTCGTTCCTGAATAAGAGTCTACTGTTGTCCAACCCTCGCCCTTTGCCACAGGACGCGAGTAGGATGAAGAGTTGTCATCGCTCTTCACATAGTCGGTTTCAAAGTCTTCATTGAGCAACGTCTGCGCCGTTGACGTAACGGTGGCTGCAAACATGGCCGCAAATAAGAGTAAAGTTTTACACCTTTTCATTGGCTTTAATTTTTTATAGTTATAATATCTGCTTTTATTATCGCATTTACATTATTACGGCAAAGTTAGAAAATATATTTCAAAATGTAAGTTTTATGCCATAATTTAGGATGACCAATTCGTCAAGATACAATTTGTCGCATCTTTTGTAAGCAAATGCATCTACTTATTCTCTAGAACCCACCGCTATTCATGCCGGGGTGCACTTACATAGCGGAGCCTTGCAAACGGCAACAAATGATATGAATAAAGAATTCCATGCCTGGAAAATATGGAATGAGTGGGTAAAGGACAAAAAAAATACCGCAGACTGAGCAGCACTGCTTTGCCTACGGTTTTAAAATGAGTTCTCGCCAGAACTGATACTACATGTTATTTAATCATTACCTTCAAATAATTTATTCATTCTGCTGTCTTTATTTTTTCGTCTTCAATTCTACTTTTATGTGTATTTGCGACCAACCCGATCAGGAAAGGCCTAATTGTGTATTCAATAAAAAGTGTATTTGTGCTTGTGACTGTTGTTTTATGTTTGCTAGTTGGCCACCGTTACCATACATTTTTGATAATTCCATCAATGTTCCAGCGGCAACTACCGAGATTGCTATTTCTATGTCTGTTGTTTAATTATTGTTTAAATAGTAAATTACTTAGGTTTTAATAGACGTTCTATAGTTGTTTTTATTTATTTCTATGTTGCAAAAGTAACAATTATTTTCTTTTTCAACAAACAATTCAACGGATATTTTATCATTTTTCAACGAAAATATTATTTTATCGTGCGAATTTGTTTATAATCCGTTATTTAAAAGAAATAATCATGCCGCGAAGAGACAATTAAAAGCCCACGGCGAACGTATTATTCAACCGCGGGCTTTTAATTCTATCGCCGCTTAGTTATGGACATAAGCCTACGGGCTTACAAGCATAACCGCAAAGCCATTATTTCACGATGCTTATGCTCTTGCTCTGCTGACCGTTAGACATCTTCATAACAAATACGCCATGCAGTCCGTTTGCAACACGGGCATTGCCTGTCAGTTCGCCTTGTTCTACTATGCGCCCCTGCATATCATAAAGTGTATAGCTGTTGTAATCTGCAATGGTATTGGCAAGCCCTTTTACGGATGTACTCTCGCCAACCTTTGAGAAGTCAGAGTATAACGTGCGCTGAGTTGGCTGCCAATTTACAGAACCGTCGCTGAGAACCGGTGTAAAGAAGTCCCAACTGTTGCTAACAATCTCGGTCTGATAATCATAATCCGTGCTGAACGTATAGTCATCCTTATGTGCATAATACAATGTCAAAGCATCGCCATAGCCACCTCCCCACTGTTCTTCACCAACGAGTTTGCCGCGTTCATTATAATAATAAGTATAACGGCTATATGCAATCTCATCGTCTGTCTTTTTTGTATCGCCGTTCTTGTCCCACCAAGATGTGTCGTCTATTTTGTAAGAGCCGTTGTCGTCAATGAGCGAGCACTTGTATACGTCGTTTCCTGAGCCGTCAAGATATGTGTATGTCGCGTCATATTCGGGCGCTTTCTCACCGTATGTCATAACATAGTCTCCGTAAGCGTAGCCTTGATACCAGTAGCGAAATGTCAAAGAGCGGTTCTTTCCGATGCGATATCCGGCATTGATGTCAACAAACTGGTCATCACAATCCTGCCAAGTCAAGTTGGTAAAGCGTTTCATCTCGCCCAGTTCGTAGCTATCTGTAGAGGAGTTGTAAACCTGATCCTCCACGACTATTGTATGCGGATGGCCTGTTGCTGCATCATATGTCGGGGTAAGACGCTGATAAACATATTCTTTTCCCTTCGAATCGTACTTATACACGGTTAGAAGTGTCACTTTTCCGTCTGCATCGCGCTGGATATCCTTTCGGAAACAGTTGTCTGGCAACAGTCTGGTAAAGTCTCCCGTTGTGGTACTGTACTGGTATTGCATTGCTTCCGTCTGCACTCCTTTAACAATATTGTCATATTTAATGGTCGTGCGGTCGTAGGATTGCCATGTTTCTCCGTCAGCGCTGTATGCATGAGTCTGCACAGTTACGTTTCCATCCTCGTCATACTCATATGAATAGCGTTCGTATCTCTCGTTCTCAACCTCATTCTTAAGGTTCACATAAAGCTTAGTCTTTATGTTGCCTGCCTCGTCATAAGTATAAGTGTAAGTTGTGGCAGGAGTGGTATCCCAGTCTGTTCCAGCACTGTTGCGGTAGAATATCTTCTCCGTTGCCGGGCGCCATATCTCACCAGCCGCCTTTGCAGGAGCGGCAGAAAGAAGCGAAGTTACGGGAGCTACGTCGTTTAATGCTGGACAAGCGCGTTCGGTGACTTGTTGGTAGCCCTGTGCCGTTGCGGCTTGCTGTGCTGCGAATAATGCTGCAAATGTGAAGAATGTAGAGATTTTCATAAGCGGTATGTTTTAATGTTATTCATGTTTTCCTCTATTGCAAAAGTAGACTTTTAATCTTTAAACAACAAATATTTATCGCATAAATCATGAATAAAACATCCTTTTGCATATCAATACGGCATATTTTCTTGCAAGATGCCTCTATATACATTATCTAATAACATGCGCCTTTTGAAGGGATAAAAGTTCTTTCCCATGGCTTTAGCCATGCATAACAGGAAAACGCTCCTTGCAAATGCCACATAAAGCAATGCGAGGAACGTTCTTCTTGAATCTGAAAACAATTAGTCTATACCGTCATTTCGACGGGTTCATGTCTTTTTCTCAAAAGACTTTACTTAACATGAATATCTTTTTAACGTTGTGGGATGAGGACTATTTCCTCGCCCGCCCGTGTCGGTATATCGTAAAGGAATGTTTCTGGAAGCAATGTCTTTGGAATTTTTGTTCTGTCCTTCACCAAAGGCTTGCTCATATTATACGGCTGCATAAGTGGATTCGTATTGCTTCCCGAAGCTATTGCTATTGCAGTGCCGTCGTTTTTCTTTAGAGAAGTTGCTGTACGCAAGCGAAGATTTCCACCTATCGTACTCTTTATCTTCAGAGAAGCAAGCTTACCATTAGTCCATTTCATGTCTGTTATCTCAAAACCTCCTCGGGTGCGCAATCCTTTCACTTCGCCTTCTTTTTGCCATTCTGAGGGAAGAGCAGGAAGAACATGCAAGAAACCGGCATGGCTCTGCACCAGCATTTCGGCTATTCCCGCACAACAGCCAAAGTTTCCGTCAATTTGGAAAGGCGGATGCGAATCAAACATATTGGCATAAGTGCCGCCATCCTGATCACGTATCGTAGCGTTGGGATCTTTTAGTTTAAGCTGATTTTTTATAAGTGTCATGGCATGGTCACCGTCAAGCATGCGTGCCCAAAGACAAACCTTCCATCCCATAGACCATCCGCGGCTTGCATCACCACGTCCGACGAGACTTTTGTGTACACCTTGAAAGAGATCGGTGTTTTCATACGGTGATACTTGACTGCCAGGAAAGGCGCCCCATAGATGCGAGAGATGGCGATGACTGGAATACTCTCGGTCCCAGTCTTCCTGCCACTCTTGTAGCTGGCCATATTTCCCTATTTTCATCGGTGATAGCTCAGCGCGCAATTCGTCAAGCTTAGCAGCAAACGTCTCGTCCTGCCCAATAAAGCGCGCTGCAGAAGCGGTGTTTTTCAAAAGATCATATATCATAGCGTTATCCATCGTCACGCCTTGGAATACTGCACAGCTTTGTTTTTTGCCGTTTTCATCGGTATAACTGTAAAGTCCCGGATGGTTTTCAGGCGAGATTGACGGCCCGGCAACCATATATCCTGTTTTCTTGTCCTTATACAGGAAGCCCTGATAAAACTCTGCCGCACCTTTCATAACGGGATAGTATTCGGCAAGGAATTTTTTGTCACCCGTATATAGATAATGTTCCCATATATGCGAGCAAAACCATGCATTCCCTGTCGGCCAAATTGCTGCAGTTGCATTGTCTACGGCTCCGGTGCAACGCCACAAATCCGTATTATGATGCAGGGTCCAGCCGTTGCAACCATACATTTTTTCCGCACTTTGACGACCGGTAATGCTGACATCCTTCACCATTTTCAAGAAGGGTTCATGGCATTCCGAAAGGTTTGTCACCTCTGCAGGCCAGTAGTTCATCTCAGCATTAATGTTGGTCGTATATTTTGAATCCCAAGCAGGATATTGCCTTCCATCGGGATTCCATTTTCCCTGAAGATTTGCAGGCTGCGAACCGGGCTGTGATGAAGATATGAGCAAGTAGCGTCCGAACTGGAAGTACATTGCTGCCAATTGTGGGTCTGCGGTTGTCGAAAATTCAGAGATACGTGTCTTCGTGTCCTTTGCGCTTTGTGCGGCATTGTTGCCAAGCGACAAGCTAACGCGGTTGAACTGGCTCTTATATTTTTCTGAATGTGCAGCAAGTGCAGAAGCATAGCTTTTTCCTTGCCATTTTTCGATGAAACCGAGTGATTTTGCCTTTGCATCAGCCGAGATATCGCTGTAGTTAACAAAATTCGTTGCGGAACTAACTATAAGCGTAACGGTGGTAGCTCCCTTAATCTCCAATGCCGGAACGTCTTGTGCGGAGGCTAAAGCTGAAGTCTTTACGCTTTGGCTTCCTATGGTTAGCTTTCCATCATTTTCCACAACGCGTATAAATGAGTAACACTCCAGTTTATTGGGGATATTTTCTTCTTTTTCCTTTCCTGGATAGGAGCGTACCATGAGCGTTCTGCCGTCATATTCTGTAGAAGTGCATTTAATACGCCCCGTTTTCTCCGGCCCTACGAATGAAACTTTAAAGTTTAGCTTGCCAGCTTCACTTGCCGTTAGATGCACAATGGTGACATTGTCATCAAACGACGTGAATACAGTACGTGTATACCGCACGCCGTCACAGTCATAGCTTACACCGCTTGTTGCATCTTCAAGGTTTAGCCAACGTTTATAGTTCGTCACCGCACTAGGCTTCGCTGTGTTGCCATCTTTTGCCGGTTCGGTGGCATATGTCTGGCCAGGGAACGTGAGTAGCATCCTTCCCACAGACTCATATATCTGTCCGTGACTGGTTTTTGTTTTGTCTGCCACCATATGTTTCATTGCCAGTTTCTGCGCTTCAATGGAGCCCGCCTCCGTATATTTCTGCATATTGTTGCGCATATCCTGCAGATAGGTCTTACAATTTTCATTATAGTTATTATAGGGAGAACCGCTCCAAAACGTGTCCTCATTCAATTGAATAGTGTCTTGTGCCACAGAGCCTGACACCATAGCCGCAATTCGTCCGTTACCCAAAGGCAAGGCCTCCTCCCAATAACTGGCTGGAGCTTTATACCAAAGTGTCAGTTCATTTGCGGCATGGACACTATTTGTACAAAGCAATAGTGCGGAGGCATAAAACACCGTGCGCAATGATTTTGTAATTTTTCTCATATTAAAAATAGATTTTCGGATGTAATACTCTTTGCTTTTCAAAGCCATGACAAAGTTATCCGCTTTGCCAAACAACACAGAGGAGTATGGTTCCTATATAGTTCAATATCATTTAGCATATTCTAGGAATGGAAGTAAAATGGTTATTTTCTTTCTTTTCGGGTGGAATTTTTTCTTATTTTTGCATGTTTGAAAGAAATTAGCATAATAAATCTATACCTGAAAGATTATGACCAAAAGGAGTTTTGTCTTTATTACGTTTCTCTTATCCTCTATCTTTGTCTGTTGTGCAGGCAATATGCCACATATCAGACATTTTACAGAAAGCGATGGATTGCCACAGAGCATGGTTACATGTGTAATGCAGGATTCTAAAGGGTTTATTTGGATAAGTTCATGGAACGGACTTACCCACTACGATGGATATACGTTCACGCACTATAAGGCAAGGCAAGGCGACAACTGTCCTCTCCCCAGCAACAGAATAACGTTTATCCGCGAAACTGCAGACGGGAACATACTTTGTAAATGTCCTGACGGATTCTTTCTTTTTAAAGAAAAAGAAAAACGCTTCATTGCATTGCCCAAGAAAAAAACAGACTGGGGCTACCGCTATCGTGCAACGCTCGCAGACTCGACAGCGATCTTATCCTTACCCGAATATGCCAACATTGAAACGCGTATTCTATTTAAAGACAATCAAAACGGATATTGGGTATATACTCACCACGGTCTCGACAGAATATGGTTTGGTCCTAGTAAAATCAAGACTAGAAAGACTGCCGTTGAAGGTGAAGAAGTTATAAGAGCGGTACTTGTTGATGGAACAAGAATATTTATTGGCGACAAGAATGGTTTTCTCCGCATTACGGATCTGAGCGGGAACACAAAAGGATATATTTGCAGCGACGGGACGGTGACGACCAAACGCACTGCGTTCGGAGCAAACGCATACTGTATAATGAAAGACTCCAAAGGCTTTCTTTGGATTGGAACGAAGCCAAATGGACTGTTTAGACTAAAAGAGACAAAAAAAGGCGGTTTCACCGTAAAATCATTCCTTCCTGACCCAACTTATAAATGGGCGATTAACAATAGCAGTATATATTCAATAATTGAAGATAGCCACGGAAGAATTTTGGTAGGAACGTTCAAAGGTGGCCTTAACATAATAAAAAACGCGCAAAGCGACAAGCCGATGTTTTTCAATCGCGATAACATTCTTACCAATTACCCTGTCGATGCGCTGCAAATTCATGACATAAAGGAGGTGGACCACGGTGTGTTGCTTATCGCCACCAATAAGGGATTATATTCATGTTCACTAAAATCCGAACCAGAAAAAACTGTGTTCTACTGCAACAAGCGCATCCCCTCTGACAAAGAGTCACTTAGCAACGACATGGTGATGGCTATTTTGCAGACAAGCAGAGGCGAAATCTTCGTTGGAACTTACGGCGGAGGAATAAATGCCGTTTCATCGAAAAATTTACTATCAAACGACATCAGATTTAAAGCCTTTACGACAGACAACGGTATGGCTTCCGACATCGTATTGAATCTGTGTGAAGACCGCACAGGAAACATTTGGGTTGTATCAGAACGTTCACTCATAAAATTTAGCCCAGAGACGAAACTTTTTACAAATTACTCCGAGGGCGTGTTTGAAAATAACTTCTCTTTCTCCGAAATGCATCCGGCGTTCATTACCGGCAGCAACGCTCTACTGTTCGGGACAACACAAGGTCTTCTTCCCATTCGTATTTCAGACATAAGTAAAAGCAGCTTCGTTCCTCAGATACACTTCGACACTTCCACAAATATTGAGCTGACACCTGACGAGAGAAACTTAAGCATTTCATTCAGTGCGCTGGACTATAACATCAATGAGAAGATACAATACGCCTACATGCTAGAGGGTCTTGATAATAAATGGCTATATACAAGTGAAAATCGCATTAACATCTCAAATATTCCCGCCGGAACATTCCGCCTACACGTGCGGTCAACCAACGGAGACGGAGTATGGGTAAACAACGAACAGACAGTAACAATACACCGCACGCCATACTTCAACGAACGTCCTATAGCGTGGATGCTCTATGGCGCGCTCGCGCTTATTATAGTTTTCCTTTCCGTTAAAGTAGCACTTTATATCAGAAAGCTGAAAAGAGAGCTAAAAAACTTGCGTCTTTCTTCTGATGAAAGGATAGAATATCTGAAGGTTCGCATAGGTGACATTATAGGTGGCAATGATAGCCATGCGAGGACAGAAAACGATGGTTTCATCGAACAATCCATATTCAGGAAGAAAGCGGAAGAGTTCGTTCAGAACAATCTGTCGAACCCCGACCTAAACATTTCCGTCTTCGCCAGCGAAATGGGGGTTAGCCGCTCCGTCCTATACATACAGATGAAGAAAGAATTTGATTGCACACCTAATTTATATATTATTAATCAGCGCATGGAACTGGCAAGCGACCTTCTTAAAGCCAACAACGGCCTCAACATCTCGGAAATAGCATACAGATGTGGATTCTCTGACCCGAAATACTTCAGCCGATGCTTTAAGAAAGCCACAGGATACACGCCGTCAGATATTCGTGAAGCCAAAGAATAAAGATTTTTTATTTCCAAGAATACAACGTCCGTAAGCTTATTTGAAACAAACATACGGACGTGTTTGCGTTTACAGCCATGCGGTGAAAACATCTTTCTTCATAAAGGAACGATTTTTTACTTCATTTATACTATTTTCTACCTAGCCGACACCTTTGCCACCTACTTTTGCAAAAAAATCATAACTATCAAACTTATCTATGAGAAATCTAAAGCAAAAGAGCAGGTATGTACTTATTATGCTCTCGTTCATACTTATGAACGCACTTAATGTACACGCACAGACAAAAGCCGTAAGCGGCACAGTGAAAGACAATGCCGGGGAACCGATAATCGGAGCCACGGTAACAATATTCGGTCAGCCAAAGATCGGTACGGTTACAGACATTGATGGTAACTTCAAGCTAGAAGTACCAGACAATTCCCGGAAGATTGAAGTCAGCTATATCGGTATGTCAACGCAACAAGTCGACATAAAAGGCACCACACCGCTAAGAGTTACGCTGAAAGACAACACTAAAGACCTTGACGAAATTGTAGTAATCGGCTACGGTGCGGTTAAAAAACGTGATTTGACCGGCGCTATGACTTCCATAAAGTCAGAGGAAATCACCGCAACCCCTACGACCAACGCGTTGGAAAGTCTGCAAGGTAAAGTGGCAGGCCTCGACATGACAAAATCAAGTGGCCAAACAGGTTCCAGTCTTTCCTTCTCAATCAGAGGAAACCGCTCGCTCAATGCATCCAACACCCCACTCATTATTGTGGACGGAATACCTTATGGAACAGACATAGACATCAACCCCAACATGATAGAGTCTATGGAAATTCTGAAGGATGCCTCGTCTACAGCAATCTACGGTTCGCGCGGAGCAAACGGTGTTATCCTCATAACGACAAAGAAAGGAGCGAAAGGAAAGACAAAAGTCTCTTACAATGGCTATTATTCCTTAAACTGCCCGACTTCATTCCCCGAGCGCATGAACCTGCAGGAATGGGCAGACTTCAAGCGTGAGGCGTATAAAGCTGACGGACAATGGGCAAGCTCAGACGACGATGCAAAGATTTTCGGCTCTGCCTATGACGCTGTTGTGGCAAACCAAAATGTTGACTGGGTAGACTTGCTGATGAAGAACGGAAGTCAGACTTCCCATTCAATAAGTATTTCCAACGCTTCCGACAAGACCTCGCTTAATCTTGGTTTTGAATATATGAACGAGCAGGGAATCGTTAGGCTTGACAACCTTGATCGCTACAACGCAACAATGGCTCTGCAGCACAAAGTGACGAGAAACTTCAGACTTAACATGAACCTTGTCTACACGTTCCAAAACCAAAACATACGCCGCAATCCGCTGAACCGCGCTCTCTACTATGCACCTTACGGTGATGTCTACAATGAAGACGGTTCAATAAACACCTTGCCCTTCAACGACGGACAGACAATAAGCCCACTTGCAGAAGAAGTGCCCGGAGCCTATAAGAACAACAAGCGCACGAGCCACATCGTGGGCAATATCGGAGCTACATGGAACATTCTGAAAGACCTGACATTCACCACGACATTCGGATTTGACCGCAAGGACATACGCACAGGACACTTCGCCGACCAGTACACGCTCGATGGTTCGGGAGACTATTCCGTAGCCGATGCCACAAACGAAAACGACATGAACTGGTCTTGGGAGAACACGCTGAACTATAATCTCGCCCTGGGCAAGCACGACTTGAGCTTTATGGTCGGGAATGCACTCTACAAGAACGAGACAGAAACATATACGGGTTCCGGGCATGACATCATATCTACAAGCATGCTTTTCTATAATCTCGGTGCCCTGCAGAGCAGCCAGAAAATTGGCAGCAGCTACGTCAAGACGACCATGGCTTCCTTCTTCGGACGTCTGAACTACAAGTTCAACGAGAAATACCTTCTCACTCTCACATTCCGCGAAGACGGGTCATCCGTTCTTGCCAGCAAGCATAAATGGGGATTCTTCCCCTCGGCTGCCGTTGCCTGGAGAATAAAGGAAGAGAACTTCCTGAAAAACGTAAGCTGGCTCTACAACCTTAAGCTGCGTCTCAGCTACGGTATTTCCGGAAATAGTGCAGTATCGGCATATCAGACACAAGGCGGATTGGGCAAAACCATGTACTCGTTCCTCGTCAATGGTGTGGAAACAGGAGCTTACGGCTATTACCCCGCCCTCACACCCAACGAAGCTCTCGGTTGGGAAAAGACGGCAACAACAAACTTCGGTATAGACTTCGGCTTCTTCAACAACAGGATTAGCGGTTCTATTGACCTATACTATCAAAACACATACGACCTTCTGATGCAGAAAAAGGTGCCAACATCAACGGGATACTCCATTTCTTGGGACAATGTGGGAAAGACTGAGAACAAAGGTATAGAGGTTGTTCTCAACACGGCAAACATTATCAGCAAGGATTTCAATTGGAACACCGACCTAACCTTCACTCTTAACAGAGAAAAGATAAAGGAACTGGCCGACGGCAGCGACCGCGACATCAGCAACAGTTGGTTTGTTGGCTATCCAATAAAGACGCACTACGGACTGAAGAAACTGGGTATTTGGCAACTTGACGAGGCTGACGAGGCAAAGAAGTACGGCGAGAAACCCGGGCGCATAAAGATTTACGACAAGAACGATGACGGAAAAATTGACAATGACAACGACCGCATCATCCTCGGCTCGGAAGTTCCCGACTTCGTAATGGGTATGAACAACAGCTTCCGCTACAAGAATCTAGACTTAAAGATATTCATGTACTGGCGACAAGGGCAGACACTGCATGCCGAAGCTGCAGGCTATGGGTCATATAGAGTGCAGGGAGACCCAGGCCTCAAGTTCGACTATTGGACAGAAGACAACCCAACAAATGCATTTCCACGCCCGGAGAAGAACTTGGCACAGTCAAATGCGAGCCTTGCCTCGCTGGGTTATGTTGACGGCTCTTACCTTAAGATAAAAGAGATTACCTTGGGCTACTCACTGCCAAAGGCTTGGATAAGTAAAATCAATGCCTCAAAGATTAGAGTGTACTGCTCACTGAAGAATTTCCTTACCTTCAGCCACATGAAAGACTATGACCCTGAACGCGGAGGCTCGCTGAGCTACCCAATGACCAAGCAGGCCGTATTCGGACTTAACGTTGAATTCTAAAAAAAACAGACTTTATGAAGAATATATATAAATGGTGTGTCATTGCTTGCGCCGCAACAACACTCACCACATCATGCAATGACTTCCTAGAAGAAGACAACCGCAGCGGACTTACCGAAGACACTTTCTACAAGACAACAAGCGGGGCTGAAGCTCTTGTCAACTCATGCTACACCCCACTCCGCTTCTGGTACGGGCAGGAGTATGCCGTCTCTATGACTGAAATAGGCACAGACATATTTACTCGCGGCAATGGTTGCGGGCAACCCGAACTGTCTGACTACAACAGTTCACTGCAAGGTTCCAGCGAGGCCCTCACAAAAGAATGGGAACGCCTTTACTCCGCATTAAACAGTTGCAACTCCGCTATCGAACGTCTCCCGGAATCGGACCTTAGCTCAGCCGACAAGGAGACACGTCTAGGAGAAGTTCATTTCTTGCGCGCCCTCTATCTTTGGCACATCGTGGAAACTTGGGGTGGTGTCTACTTGACAGAAAAAGAATGCAAGTCGCCTAGCGGCATGGTTTACCGTTCTTCTGTTGAAGATTTCTACAAGACAATAAACAGTGACCTCAAGCTAGCTATGGAAAAGTTGCCAACAAAGGCTACAGAATACGGCAGAGCGACAAAAGGAGCCGCGGAGGCATTGGCAGCACGCGTTTGCCTTTACAACAACGACAACGCCGGCGCACTAGAACATGCCAAGAACGTCATAGCAAACTACGGCTATGAACTTGCATCCGACTACAACGAGCTTTGCGACATTAACACTTGCAATGATTCAAAAGAGAATATCTTCGTGTGTGTCTACGACAAAAACGAAATATACGGCACATCCATAGAAGAAGGGCCCGACGGGAAAGCTATCATCTGGCGCACTCCTGGCAACAACCCCGTCCACTTGTTTTGGGTAATGTGCTACGACCAAGTGCTCGACAAGAACGGTAAAAAGCCTGTCACGCGGTCAATCGAATACGGGCGCGGCTTCAACCGTTATATGCCGACAGTATTCTATCTCGACCTCTTCAACGAAAAGATAGACTCGCGATACGATGACATTTTCCAGAAAGCATGGATATGCAACAATACCAACAGCTCATATATAAACAAAGGCGACACTGCCATCGTTTTCACCAAATACAGCATGAGCGAAGAGGAGCAAGCGAAGCACAACTATATCGTAATAGATCGTGACAAGGTATACAATGCCGACGGTTCCGTGAAGAACCGCACCCAGAACGTTACGTTCAAGAAATTCCTTGACCCCACGAGAGAATCGGTAAACTACACCGGAAGCAAGCGACACGGCGTGATCTTGCGTCTGGCAGAGATGTATCTCATTGCTGCCGAAGCGGAACTGAATCTCAACAACAAGCAGGAAGGAGCAAAATACATCAATGTTGTGCGCCGCCGTGCCGCTATCAAAGGACACGAAAGCGAGATGGAAATAACTCCAGATCAGCTCACTCTTGACTTCATCCTCGACGAAAGGGCACGCGAACTGGGAGGCGAGCAACAGAGATGGTTCGACTTGAAGCGCACGGGCAAGCTGATTGAGCGCGTAAAGAAATACAATCCCGATGCCAAGGAGAACATCAAAGACTATCATACCTTGCGCCCAATACCGCAGACTCAGCTCGATGCCGTAATCAACAAGCAAGACTTCAGTCAGAATACTGGTTACGATGCAGAATAAACATCGTTAAGACTGCTGCTTACAGTAGCTATACAACAAAAAAGGGGAAACCGGTAAGGAGAAGCCACATGGCACTCGCCTTACCGGTTTTTCTTTATCTTACGAAAAAAGCCCGCTGCATCTTATAACAAACGCCGTGGGCTTGGCTTTGTATCGCCGCGGGCAAACAATGTCTATCTGCCGAGGAATTTTCCCGCTATGTATTCGTTAAGTTTGTCTTTATAAAGGTCGCCTATCGGCATTGATACATCGTTGGTCAAGGTTATGCGGCTCTTGTTCATTTCCTTTATATGTTTCAGGTTTATAATATACGAGCGATGAACACGCATGAAATGACTGTTCTGAAGTCTCTCTTCCATTTTCTTCATACTCAGCAGGGCTATGACTGGTTTTTCCTGACTTTGCAGATAAATACGCAGGTATTCGCTCATGCCCTCCACGTAGATTATGTCGGCAAGGCGCACGCGCACCACTTTATATTCTGTCTTCATGAATATGCTATCATCATCGTCAACAGGCGAAAGCTGTGCGGCATGCATCATGGTGTAACGCTGCTGCAGCTTAGCGGCAGCCCGCTGCATATCGGTCAAGCCGAATGGTTTGAGCAGATAGTCAACGGCATCTACTTTGTATCCCTCAATGGCATATTCGGAATATGCGGTAGTAAAGACAACAAGTGGCGGCATGGCAAGCGACTTCACAAAGTCTAGTCCGTTAAGATCCGGCATGTTGATATCAACAAAAAGCGCATCAACACCATCTTTGTCCAACACTTCCTTGGCTTCCTTCGCGGAATGGCAACTAGCAACCAACTCCAAAAAAGGTATTTTTTTTATGTATCCGGCAATCTGGCGCAAAGCCAAAGGTTCGTCGTCAATAGCAATACATTTAATCATGTGGCTTAGTTTTAGTTTTATTTTCTATGTATGGCATACGCAGTTTCACACAAAACTGGTCTTGCTCTGGGTTGACAAGCAGCGAGTATTTAGTGGAATAGATGAGGTCAAGACGCTGGCGCGTGTTTTTTAGCCCCACTCCACCGGTTTTCGTATCATCGGGATTACGGCTGTTTCTGCACTCAAACGTAACACCTTTTTCGTCGACCTTGATGCTAACGTTGATGAACGATGGCCGTTCGTAGCTCACTCCGTGCTTAAAAGCGTTCTCCACGAATGTGGCAAAGATAAGCGGCGGAACAAAACGGTTGGGCACATCAGTGGGAAAATCTACGTTTAGCTGCAGCTTGTCTGTGTATCGTATGCGCATAAGCTCAATGTAGCATGCAAGAAAGTTTATCTCTTTCTGCAACGGAGCGCGGTCGGAACTACTCTCGTAAAGCATATAGCGCATCAGTTTCGACAAGACTTCTATCGTATGCTTAGCCTCTTCTGCATCAATGTCTACAAGAGCATGAATGTTGTTGAGCGTGTTCATGAAGAAGTGTGGGCTTATCTGATATTTCAGATAGTCTAGTTGTTGTTGCAAGTTGCGACGTTCCAAATCGCGCATCCGCTTCCGCTCATCAAAAGAAAGGAAATATAATTTCACACCGATGTTAAGTCCAAAGAGAAGGAGCATTATTATCATGGCAACAACATCCTGTCCTCCGAATGCCATTGGCGGATTCACGCGCTTCATCGGCTTTGGACGCGGCGGTTTTTTTTTGCCATTACTATGTCGTTTTGGCCAATTGTCTCCGTGCCGGCCAAAGTCTTTCGGCATACCTTCACGGTGCGGTGCAACATGTTCCATGGCCTCTGGTTCGGCGGGACGCATGGAACACTGATAGACTTGGAAACATATCACAAGAGGCAACAAGGCTCCGACATACGCCTTCGGCTTGTTCCTGTAAACGAGCAGTGGGGCGAGGAACATATTGTGCAGCACGAAAACAAGACAGAACACGGCCATGGGCTTCCATGTTTCAAGCAGTCGTTCCCATATTTGCACGTTTTCGGGGCTATCAATATTATGAATGAAGACAGAAACGGCTGACATTGCAAACATAAAAATCCACAATGCAAGATAAAGCATGTTTTCCATCTTCTTCTGTCCTACTATTGCCATTAGCTTCTATAGGGTTAGTTATTGTAGTTTCTGTTTATAAGGTTTGCTTATGGCGCGACGAAATGAGTGCCAACAAGTTTAAAGCAAAGTTAGCGCAATGTCGTCAGTAGGGCAAAATATTTCAATGAAAAATCTGTTTTGGTAAGCGAATGTAAACGAAGGGGTGCCGCTATCCAAGTTTAAGGGGCAGTGCCGCTTATTGTTTACGGCACTACCCCTTCTGTTTCCTATCTGTTAAAGCAACGGAAATCTACTTCTGACGGTACATTTCTGCCTGCTTTAATATCAGCTCCTTGTCATCAAAATAGTTTATGCGCATTGCCTCACGCACGTCATGAAGTGTCTGTGAAGCTACTTCGCGTGCAGCTTCGCTACCACGTTTCAGTATATTGTAAACCTCTGGTATGTCTTGTTCAAATTCGTGGCGGCGCTGACGTATTGGTTCCAGACGCTTGTCGAGAACCTTTATCAGGAATTTCTTGCATTTCATGTCTCCCAGTCCGCCACGACGATAATGGTCTTTCACCTCATCAAGGTTCTGGTATTCTGGCCAGAATTCAGCAAAGTCATCGGTTGTGGAAAATGCGTCAAGGTATGTAAACACCGTGTTGCCTTCAACTTTACCCGGGTCTTCAACACGTAGGTGTCCGGGGTCTGTATACATGCTCTTTACTTTCTGCTGCATCTCCTTTGATGTATCAGAGAGATATATGCAGTTTCCAAGGCTCTTGCTCATTTTTGCCTTACCGTCGGTGCCGGGAAGACGCAAACATGCTTGGTTCGTAGGAAGCATAATCTTTGGTTCTACGAGCACCTCACCATAGGTGTTGTTGAAGCGTTTCACTATTTCGCGCGTCTGCTCAAGCATCGGCTCTTGGTCCTCGCCCGCAGGAACTGTGGTGGCTTTAAACGCCGTAATATCTGCTGCCTGCGAGATTGGATAGGTAAAGAAGCCTACAGGTATGCTTGTTTCGAAGTTGCGCATCTGTATCTCCGTCTTTACAGTTGGGTTGCGCTGCAAACGAGACACCGTGACGAGGTTCATGTAATATACCGTCAACTCTGCCAGTTCTGGTATCATTGACTGGACAAAGAGCGTTACCTTCTGCGGATCAAGCCCACAAGAAAGATAGTCGAGTGCCACTTCTATAATGTTTTGTCTCACCTTTTCTGGGTTATCGGCATTGTCGGTAAGAGCCTGTACATCGGCGATGAAGACAAACATCTTGTCGAAGTCACCCTCTTCCTGAAGCTCTACGCGACGGCGAAGGGAGCCAACGTAGTGGCCAAGGTGAAGACGCCCTGTTGGGCGGTCACCCGTAAGAATTATTTTTTCCATATATTTCCTTTCTTTTTTTTTTATTGTTGCTATGCCAGCCCTACGCTTTGGAGCACCTTGTCGGCAGCTCCCGAACGGGAAAGGACATACGCTCCGGCAGCATCGGCAGATGATTTGAGCCACTCTGCATCGGTATCAAAGCGATTCATGGCCTTTTCGAATCCGGCATAGTCGTTTATCTCTATTCCGCCTTTGGCCGCAAGAAGTTCTTGCGCTTCCTGAAAGCGTTTGTTGTTCGGTCCGAATAATACTGGCACATTCCATACCGCAGCCTCTAGAACATTATGTATGCCTACTCCAAATCCTCCGCCCACATATGAAACGTCGGCACACTGATAGATACTTGACAGAAGGCCGAAGCAATCGACGATAATACAGTCTGCCGTTGCCGCTTCTTCGGGAGTTGTCTGGGTGTATCTCACAGCCTTGCGTTTTAATTTGTGGAGAATCTGCTGCAAATGGTCTTCGCCAATCACATGTGGAGCGATGACAATGCGCCAATCTTTGTGCTCATTGAAATAACGTATGAAGATATCTTCGTCTGGCGGCCAGCTACTCCCTGCTACAAAGACCTTATGATCTTTTGAGAAGGCGTCAATTATTGGAAGTTCCTTAGCCTTTTGCTTTATCTCTATGACACGGTCAAAACGAGTATCACCTGTTATTTCAACATCTGTTATGCCTAGTGTTGCAAGAAGTTGCCGACTTCTCTCATTCTGAACGAAGTAACGCTCAATACAATTAAGAACGAGGCGGTATTTCTTGCCATACCAACGGAAGAACACCTGCTCTGGACGGAAAATACTACTCACGCTATAAACAGGAATTCCCCGTTTCTTCATTAGCGACAAGTAGTTCCACCAAAACTCATACTTTATGAAAAAGGCACATTCCACGGGCACGAGTTTCAAAAAACGACGTGCATTAAGTGGTGTGTCAAGTGGCAGATAGCATACGATGTCTGCTCCCTCATAATCTTTTCTCACCTCGTATCCAGAGGGAGAGAAGAAGGTTAAGAGAATTTTATACTCGGGATGCGACTTGCGCAGGCGTTCCATGATTGGCCGTCCTTGCTCAAATTCCCCAAGCGACGCGGCATGAAACCACATATAACGTGCTTGAGGGTCGATCTTGCGGCGCAGCACATTGAATGCTTCGCGCTCCCCTCGCCACATTTTGCGTATCTTTCCGTCCCAGCGGCTGGCGATTGCCACGCCCAAAAGGTATATGTATATAATAAGGTTATACACTCTCTACGTTTCTTCGTTTCAGTTCGTTATTTCAACGTTTCGATAGCTTTTCTCAGTCGTGCCAATGTTTCCTCTTTACCAAGGAAAGCGGTTATGTCGAACATTCCGGGGCCTTTGCCTATACCAACAAGAGCCAAGCGGAAGGCGTTCATAACGTCACCTAGCTTATAACCCTTGCTTTCAACCCATGCAAAGACAACTTTCTCTTGATTCTCCATTGAAAAATCATCTAAACTATCAATGACTTCTGCCAATTCTGTCATAACCTGAGCGGAGTTTTCCTTCCAACGCTTGCGCACAGTCTTTTCATCATACTCCGTTGGTGCGATGAAGAAGAAGGAACAAAGAGGCCAAAGCTCACGAACAAAGTTCACACGGTCTTTCATCATCGAAACGACCTTTGTTACACGCTCCATTGTTTCGTCAACCCCATTGCCTGCCACAATCGGAGCAAAGAGCTTTGCTATCTCACTGTCGCTCTTTTTGAGCATATACTCATGGTTAAACCAAATTCCTTTCTGATAGTCAAAACGCGCACCAGCCTTGCTGCACTTCTGTATATCAAAGGTCTCAACAAGTTCCTCCAACGTGAAGAGCTCTTGCTCTGTGCCTGGATTCCATCCTAACAATGCAAGGAAATTTATCACTGCCTCGGGGAAATATCCGCTCTCACGGAATCCGTTGCTTACGTCACCGGTCTTCGGATCATGCCATTCAAGTGGAAAGACGGGGAAACCAAGACGATCGCCATCACGTTTGCTTAGCTTTCCCTTACCATCGGGTTTGAGCAAAAGCGGCAAGTGGGCGAAACGCGGCATTGTGTCTTCCCAACCGAAAGCGCGATAAAGCAAAACGTGAAGCGGTGCGCTGGGCAACCACTCTTCGCCGCGTATAACATGGGTTATCTCCATCAAGTGATCGTCAACGATATTGGCAAGATGGTATGTAGGAAGCTCATCGGCACTCTTGTAAAGCACTTTATCATCAAGTATATCGCTCTTTATAACCACATCACCGCGTATCATGTCATTAACATGAACCTCTTCTCCTGGTTGAACGAGGAAACGAACCACGTACTGCTTGCCATCGGCTATCAAGGCGTCTACTTCTTCCTTTGGCATGGCAAGCGAGTTGCGCATCTGCATACGTGTGTGAGCATCATACTGAAAATTCTTTATTTCGTTGCGCTTGGCTTCAAGTTCCTCTGGCGTATCAAAAGCGATGTAGGCCTTTCCGTTAGCAAGCAATTGGTCTACATACTGGCGATAAATGGCACGACGCTCGCTTTGACGATAAGGACCATAGTTTCCTCCGAAGCTAACACCCTCGTCGAACTTTATTCCCAGCCACTTGAACGATTCTATAATATACTCTTCTGCTCCAGGTACGAAACGGTTGCTATCTGTGTCTTCAATACGGAACACCATGTCTCCCCCGTGTTGCTTGGCAAAGAGATAGTTATACAATGCTGTACGCACACCACCGATGTGCAAAGCTCCTGTTGGACTTGGTGCAAAACGCACCCTTACTTTTCTTTCTGACATCTATATGTTGCTATATTTTTATGCTTTTGCAAAGTGTTTAGTAGTATTGCCTAGGAAACGGCGCATTCTAAACCGTGCAAAAATACTACTTTTTTATCAATTGTTGCATTTTTTTTTGTATTTTCGCAGCTGAAAGCCTTGCTATACGCATTAAAGACAAAGGTACGGCAGGCTTGCTAACACCTTTTCGAAAAACAGCAACATGAACAAGTCTGGCATTTCTGAAACGCATAAATGGCGGAAAATTTTCAGCCGCATGGCATTGGTCGTTATCTCTGTCGTCATCATCGTATGGTTCATTCCGCGCAATAGCGGGCCACAGTTCCGCTACGATGTGGGGAAACCTTGGATGTATGGGTCGTTAATTGCCACTTTCGACTTCCCTATCTACAAGACCGACGAGGCAATAAAGTATGAACGCGACAGCATGATGCGCAAATTCGAACCGTATTTCAACTACAATACGGAAGTTGAAACAAAGCAATTGGGCAGATTCTTCCAGGATTTCAAAAGCGGCATACCTGGACTTCCGACAAACTACACCAGCATTGTGGCTGACAAACTTCACCAGCTCTATGACACGGGAATTATAGGAAGCGCAGAATATTCACAGTTTTCTTCCGACACATCGCGCACAATACGCGTTGTCAACGGCAAAAAAGCTATTGCAGAGCATCTCTCCCGCTTCTATTCAACAATGACCGCTTATGAGCAGATTTACCGCGACGAACGGTTAGCGCCACATCGTGCCGTATTGCAACGTTGCAACCTTAACGACTATATTGAGCCAAACATCGTCTACGACAAAGAACGCAGCGAAACGGAAAGCGACGACATGCTTGGACAAATACCACAAGCCAGCGGCATGGTACTCTCTGGACAAAAAATCATTGACCGGGGGGAAATCGTTGATGAATATACGTATCGGGTGCTCAGTTCTTTTGAAAAGGAAACGCAAAGGCGAAGCGCCAGTACAACGGCAGTGCCGTCAACTATCGTTGGGCAAGTAATATTCGTTCTGCTTTTCATAGTTCTTTTCACCCTGTATTTGGGAATGTTCCGCAAGGATTATTTCAATAAGCCAAGAAGCATCGCGATGCTTTACACCATGATAACCATATTCCCTATCATGGTTTCACTAATGATTGAGCATAACGTTCTGAGTGTATACATTCTGCCCTTTGCCATTGCTCCAATCTTCATCCGCGTCTTTATGGATTCGCGCACGGCATTCCTCACCCATGTCGTGTTGGTCATGCTGTGTGCAGCTGCCGTGAAATACCAGTATGAGTTTATTATCGTACAACTTGTCGCTGGACTCGTGGCTATATACTCACTACGCGAGTTATCACAACGTGCACAGATTTTCCGCACAGCACTACTCGTTACATTAGCAAGCAGCACGGTATATTTTGCCATGCAGCTAATGACAGACAACACTTTCTCAACAATAGACAACACGATGTACAAGTATTTCGTCATTAACGGAATACTGCTTCTGTTCGCCTACCCGCTTATGCTCATTATAGAGAAGACTTTCGGCTTCATCTCTAACGTTACTTTGATTGAGTTGTCGAACACCAGCAAAGATTTGCTGCGCCGCCTAAGCGAAGTTGCCCCAGGAACTTTTCAGCATTCCATTATGGTGGGAAATCTCGCTTCAGCAATAGCTGAGAAAATCGGAGCCAAGGCACAGCTTGTACGCACGGGCGCATTGTATCACGACATAGGCAAGATGCATGACCCAGCATTCTTCACAGAAAATCAGAACGGAAACAATGCTTTGGAAAAGATGTCGCGCATTGATGCCGCACATATTATAATAAGCCACGTGGCCGACGGATTGAAACTTGCCGACAAATACAATCTGCCGGCAGTCATCAAAGATTTCATAAGCACACACCATGGAACTGGTGTCACAAAATATTTCTACATATGCTATAAGAACGAGCATCCTAACGAGCCGATAGACGATTCACTCTTTTCTTATCCCGGACCTAATCCATTCACACGGGAACAGGCAATCCTCATGATGGCAGACTCGGTGGAAGCGGCGGCACGTTCTCTGCCCGAATATACTGAAATAAGTATTAGCAACCTTGTAAACAAGGTAATAGACCAACAACTAAAAGACGGCTATTTCGTTTACTGCCCAATTACGTTCCGCGACATCGCTATGGCAAAACAAGTGCTCACGGAAAGGCTGAAATCTATATATCATACACGTGTAAGTTACCCTGAACTGAAAAAATAAACAACCACAATTTTGGTACAGGCAAATCACAATTAACGCTATTTGCAAGGATTTACCTTGGGCCTTGATTGAGATTTGCCTTTTTTTATATTTTATTCCCGTATCATAGCAGTAATAAACCTATTCGTTTTATTACTTTTTTTGCCCGCTTTTTCCTTTATTTTCATGCACAAATTCTTCAATCTGAGCAAAAAAGACTGGCAACTCAGTTAATAAACCTTAAGAAGACTACAAGTTTTTCGGAAATAGCGAACAAGTTTGATACATTTGCAGCCAATTTGTTTAACGAAAGAAAACCAATGGCACATTTTATTCAGGAGTGTGCTTAAAAAGTATTTACAAAATGGTCCAATTAAAGAATGTAGGTCTGGCAGCATTTCTGACAGCCTCAGCTATGACAGTCCATGCAGGAGGACTGCTCACCAACACGAATCAACACATTGCTTTCAATCGAATGATGAGCCGGGAGGCTTCTATCGGCATCGACGGGGTGTACTACAATCCCGCTGGAGTGGCATTCATGAGTGAAGGACATCACCTGAGTCTCAACGTGCAGACTGCAGTACAAACACGCACAATAAAAAACTCTTATGCTTTGTTCTGCAACAACGTAAGCAACATGTCGGACGAAAGGACTTTCAAAGGCAAAGCGTTTGCACCTGTAATACCTTCGTTCCAATATGCCTATAACAAGAACCGCTGGTCGTTTCAAGCAAACTTCGCACTTTCGGGCGGTGGCGGCAAATGCAAATTTGACGATGGCTTAGGCTCTTTCGAACGCGTAGTTTCAAATATTGGCCTATTGGGGAATACACTTGCCCCATATCTCGGCGGTTTGCTTCCCGTTGACGAGAATATCGCAAATCCCGCAACAGGCAAAGCTGGAGGCTACGGATATTCATTCGAAAGCTTCATGCGCGGAAGACAATACTATTATGGCCTATCTATAGGAGCTGGATATAAAATAAACAACAATCTTAGCGTCTTTGCTGGAATACGCGGCATATATGCCACATGCAACTACTATGGATATGTAAAGAATATCGCTTTTGTAGGTAAAGGAGGTGCAAAGCTCACGCTATCTTCTATCGTGGATCCAAATGACCCAGAAAGTTCCGACATTGAATTGAACACTGACCAAACGGGCTATGGCTTCACACCGATTATTGGCGTTGACTTTAAGACTGGAAGATGGAACTTCTCGGCAAAGTACGAGTTCAAGACACATCTCTGCCTAAAGAACCAGGGTACTGTGATAACTCCAGTCAACAAACTTAACGCCATAGGCACAAACCTCGCAAAGGCAGGCGTTCCGACACAGGTGCTGCAGGCTATATCACCAGCCATCAGCCAAGCAAAAGAAAATATCAACGAGCTTATTGCTGAATATGACCCAAGCCAGAACTATAAAGATCCTAGCGACATACCAGCTTTGCTTACACTCGGTGTGGGATATAGCCCCATTGATGCACTACGTCTGAATGTTGGCTTCCACTGGTTCGACGACAAAGCTGCAACTTCTGGCTACAAGTGGACTAAAGCCGACGGAGAAACACAGGAGAAAGTAAACCGTCACAAAAAACTCAATCGGGGAACACTTGAATACAATGCCGGAGCGGAATATGATATCAACAAGACTGTTACTGTCAGCGCAGGATGGCAGAACACGAGCTATGGCCTTTCAGACGAATACATGGATGATAAATCCTTCGTCGTAAGCAGCAATTCTGTCGGCTTTGGTGCGTGCATACACCTATCAAAGAAAACGGCACTGAACGTAGCATACTTCCATACGTTCTACAACCACAAGAAAACGACAGAGCAAGTGTCAGACAAACTTACATACACTTCCGACTACACGCGCAACAACGATGTTTTCGGCATTGGACTTGATATTGACTTCTAAAAAAGAAGTTTAAGAGATTGGACAAAAGCCTCGGTCTGTTGAAAGTAAGACCGAGGCTTTGCCATATTTCCTTTAAAGATTTGACAAGACAATTATATTATAGTCCCTACTAGCTTGGGTCCACATCATAGTATATCTGTAGCATTGAATAACGTTTGTCTTGCTCCATCTGTACTTGCACCGCCGCCAAACATTGCCGTACCTTGCGCATATCTATGCCCAGTTCCAGCTTAAGCATTATCTTTCGTATAAAAAGAGCACGGACTTTGGAGACAGACGGTTTGTCTGGACCGAGCACGCGGGTGCCAAACCATTTCCGAAGGCGGCCGCTCAACTCTATTGCTGCCGTATTAACGCGGTCTTCATCTTTGTGCTTTAGATAAACAATTATAAGCCGGTAGTACGGGGGATAATGAAACAAGCGACGTTCACTAAGCAACTGACGATAAAAAGAACGAAAATCGTTTTCCACTACATTCTTTATCACCTGTTGTTCTACATCCCGAGTCTGCAGTATCACAAGTCCGCGCTTGCCTTTTCTGCCTGCTCGCCCCGCTACCTGAGACATCATTGAAAACGCATGCTCGTATGCACGGAAATCGGGAACATTAAGCATTGAATCAGCATTTAAAATTCCGACCACACGCACGCGGTCAAAGTCAAGTCCTTTACTGACCATCTGCGTTCCTATGAGTATTTTTGTCTTTCCTTCCGAAAAATCATTGATTATCCGTTCATAGGCATTACGCGAACGGGTCGTATCTAGATCCATACGCGCAACAGGAACGCCGGGGAAAAGTTCCATAATCTTTTCTTCTATTTTTTCTGTTCCATAGCCACGTGTACGTAGGTCCGTTTCTTCACAGTTGGGGCATTTTACCGGCACAGCACATGTATATCCGCAATAGTGACACGTGAGTTGGTTCATGTTTTTATGAAGAGACAAACTGACATCACAATTTTCGCACTTTGGTACCCATCCACACACATGACATTCTATCATTGGAGCGAAGCCACGACGATTTTGGAACAGTATAACTTGTTCTCCTGCAGCAAGTGCATCTCTCATAGTCTCAAGCAAAAGCGGTGACACTGGACCATACATCAACTTACGACGGTGCATTTCCTTGATATCAACGACCTTTATCTCTGGCAGTTCTATGCCCTTGTATCGTTGATCAAGTTCCACTAAGCCATATTTACCTGTTTCTGCATTATACCATGTTTCCGCGGAAGGTGTGGCAGACCCCAACAACGTCTTCGCCCCAAACTGACGAGCAAGCATCAAGGCGAGACTTCTTGCATGATAACGCGGTGCGGGGTCTTGCTGCTTGAATGATGTTTCATGCTCCTCATCTACAATAACCAATCCCAATTTGCTGAATGGAAGCAAAACAGCAGAACGAGCACCCAAAATAACGTCATAAGGGTTGTCTGAGAGTTGTTTCTTCCATATCTCCACACGCTCGGCATCGCTATACTTTGAATGGTAGATACCCATACGATTGCCGAACACTCGTTGCAGACGTTGACGTATCTGCACCGTTAGAGCTATCTCTGGGAGGAGATAAAGCACCTGTTCGTGACGTTCTAAAGCCTGCTTTATCAGGTGTATGTATATTTCTGTCTTTCCACTTGATGTAACACCACGCAGAAGGACCACGGGCTTCTGAAGAAACTGAAACGTAATCTGATTATAAGTCTCCTGCTGAGCACTGGAGAGTTGCTTTACATTGTCGAGATGTGGCTCTCCCCCACAATTTAGACGCCCAACCTCTTTCTCGTAAGTTACAAGGAACTTACGTTCAAAAAGCTGTTTTATTGTTGACAAAGAGCAATGTGCTTCATTCATCAATTCCTCTTTCGTCACTTCTGCCACATGCCCACAGGCTGTATCACCAGATATGGTGTCCCAATGCGAGAGACTAAGATAAGTGGCAAACGCCTTTTGCTGAGAAAGAGCACGTTTAAGTATTGTGAACACCATATTGAGAGCTGTTTCATGGCGTAGGTTGTCGGGCAGCGTTACGTAGGTTTCCATTTTGGGTTTATAGCCATCTTCGGCCTTCAGACCAGCAGGCAAGGCTGCATTCATCACGTCACCTATCGGAGACAGGTAATAATCTGCTGTCCATTGCCATAGTTTGAGTTGGTTCTCTTTTACCATTGGCTCAGCATCAAGCATTTTAACCATGGCTTTCACTTCAAAATTTGGCTTATCATGGTGAATTCGCACAGCTATGCCAACTACCTGTTTTGATTTGCCGAAAGGCACAAGCAAGCGCATTCCTGGCTTTATACTTGTCACCATCGACTGAGGTACAAGATATGTGAACAGTCTGTTAAGCGGCAAAGGCAATATTATATCTACGTATGTTGCTTGATTATCTTCCATTATCACTTCAGCCAATTGAGAAAAGCGGTTATCACACCAGTGTTGAGAATGTCCACAAACATTGCCCCAACTATCGGAACAATAAGAAAAGGCTTAACCGTATAGTAATATTTGAAGCATACTGCACTCATATTTGCCATGGCATTTGGAGTGGCCCCAAGCCCAAAACCACACATACCTGCACACAAAACGGCAGAATCATAGTTCTTGCCAAGCATAGGAAAAGCCAAGAACCACACAAACAGGGCCATAATAATGACTTGCGAGAAAAGCATTACAACTAGAGGTAAAGCCAAGCTCTGCAACTCCCATAGCTTAAGTGACACCATGGCCATACCGAGAAATACTGAAAGACTAATGTTTCCAACACTTACTATCTTTTCCATTTCCAAATACTTTTTACAAGGTGTGGCATCCATTATAATTCTGACACAAGCAGCCGTTAAAAGGGCACCAAAGTAAGTCGGGAAAGTTATACCAGTTTTACTGAGAAAATCGCTAACAATAACTCCTAAAGCCATAATAATCAGTATGGCATATGTAGCACGAGCGTAACGTTGGAACTCTATCTCACTGCTACTCATCCGTTGTTCACGACCTTTGGGTGAAGCTTCATCGCTTTCAATACCAGCCATTGCTGGATCAAAATCTTCAATAGGCTGCATCGTACATCCTTTTAACCGATGCCGTATCAATGCCGTGGCAAGTGGTCCTCCAAGCATAGAACCAGAGATAAGTCCAAATGTTGCACATGCCATACTTGCAGTAAGTGCGCTTTTGAGCCCCATGTCAACAAGTAGTGGACTGAACCCACCTGCTGTACCATGGCCGCCAGCCATAGATATCGAACCTGCAGCCATGCCTAAAAGTGGGTTTACGCCAAAAGCTTTAGCTATACAAACAGGAACAAAATTCTGCAACGACATCATAAAGACAAGTAGAATGAGCATAATTACAAGTGGGCGCCCACCTTTTTTCAACATCTTAGGATCAGATTGGAAGCCTACTGATGTATAGAATGCCAGCATAAAGAAGTTCTGTAACGTTGTATCAAATTCTAGTTCAATGTCTATCAACGAATAAATAAGCAACGTTATGATTGAGAATATTAAACCTCCTGAAACGGGTGACGGTATGCAGAATTTCTGAAGGAATCCGATTCTTCTTGTTAGTATCATTCCTGCCACCAAGGCTAGTGCGCCAACACCTGCCGATTGCAGCATATCAAGGGAAACAATATTATTCATTTTCTAATAGGCATTTGATAAAAACAACATCTTTTGTCTTAAGGAAAACAACCTTTTCCAAACAAATAGCAAAGATAAACAAAAGAAACGATATTAGCCATCTTTTTAGGCATCGCCTTTTAACATATAACCAAGATCCTGCTGTTTTTTAATAAAGCCGTTCTTCAATAAAACTGAAGCTTATCGTTAAAGCCGCTATGCGGATAAAGCAAAAAGAAAGGCTGTCGGAACTTCGACAGCCTTTCTTTTTATGCTTAAAAGGATTATTTTTCTTCTTCTACCTTTTCTTTCTCAGAGTAATCAATCACGTTCTTTCGATTAGACTGCGAGCGCTCATGATCTTCCATTGAACCAACAATAAGTTTCTCGAACTCGCGTAAGCCTGTTCCTGCAGGTATGAGATGACCGCAGATTACGTTTTCTTTCATACCTTCCAAACGATCTTGCTTTCCGCGTATTGCCGCTTCATTAAGAACCTTGGTAGTTTCCTGGAAAGAAGCTGCAGAGATGAAGCTCTTTGTCTGCAGTGCAGCACGTGTAATACCCTGAAGTATCTGAGTAGATGTTGCGGGGACTGCATCACGAACCTGAACAAGACGTAAATCACGACGTTTAAGATTAGAATTCTCGTCACGCAACTTACGAGCAGTTACAATTTGTCCTTTCTTAAGAGTCTCACTGTCACCTGCATCTATGACAACTTTCTTGCCCCATATACGGTCGTTTTCTTCAGCAAAATCCAATTTATCAACCATCTCCTGCTCAAGGAAGGTTGTGTCACCTGGATCATTTATCTGAACCTTACGCATCATTTGACGAACGATAATCTCAAAATGCTTATCGTTGATCTTTACTCCTTGCAAACGATAGACGTCTTGAACCTCGTTGACAATATATTCTTGAACTGCGGTCGGACCCTTAATAGCGAGGATGTCATTCGGAGTGATAGATCCGTCAGAAAGAGGAGTTCCTGCACGCACAGCATCGTGCTCTTGTACCAATATCTGCTTTGACAGAGATACAAGGTACTTGCGCTGTTCGCCTGTCTTGGAAGTAACAATAATCTCACGATTTCCACGCTTGAGTTTGCCCATTGTTACCTCACCATCAATTTCAGACACTACTGCAGGATTGCTCGGGTTGCGGGCCTCGAACAGCTCGGTTACACGTGGAAGCCCTCCCGTGATGTCACCAGCCTTACCTACAGAACGAGGTATCTTGACTAATGTAGTACCTGTTGCAACCTTCTGACCATCTTCCACTACTACGTGACCACCAACAGGGAAGTTATAGGTTCCGACAATTTCACCATTCTCATCAACGATGTCGCAGGTTGGCACTTTGCCCTTATCCTTGGACTCTGTAATAATCTTTTCAGTAAGACCTGTGGTATCATCGGTTTCTGAATGGAACGTAACGCCTTCAATAACATCACGGAACTTCAATGTACCTGCGTATTCTGTTACGATAACTGCGTTGAATGGGTCCCAACGCGCGATAAGCTCGCCCTTAGCAACAACTTCACCGCCCTTATGGTAAAGAGAACTACCATAAGGCACATTCATTGTAGAGAGAACAATGTCCGTATTTGGGTCAACAAAACGTATTTCAGCTAGTCGGCTTACCACCATCTCGCATTCTACATCGCTTCCGTCATCTGATTTTTCAAAGAATGGTACAGTTCGAAGTTCATCGAACTCTATCTTTGAATCATTTTTTGCAACTATAGATGCATTGGCTGCAGCGTTGGCAGCAACACCACCGGCGTGGAACGTACGAAGAGTAAGCTGTGTACCAGGCTCACCGATTGCTTGAGCTGCAATAACACCGACAGCTTCACCTTTCTGCACCATACGACTCGTTGCTAGGTTACGGCCATAACATTTCATACATACGCCATGCTTGCTTTCACAAGTAAGTACAGAACGGATTTCCACGCTTTCAATAGGAGAATCCTCTATAGCTTGCGCAATCGGTTCTGTTATTTCTTCTCCCGATGCTACAATGAGTTCGCCTGTTGTCGGGTTTACTATGTCATGGACTGACACACGTCCGAGAATACGCTCATAAAGAGTAGATATTACTTCATCACCATTTTTAAGTGCTGTGCATACAAGTCCACGAAGTGTACCGCAGTCTTCATCATTGATTATCACATCATGCGATACGTCAACAAGACGTCTAGTAAGATATCCAGCATCCGCAGTTTTCATAGCGGTGTCGGCAAGACCCTTACGAGCACCATGGGTAGATATGAAGTACTCAAGCACGCTCATACCTTCCTTGAAGTTAGACAAGATAGGATTCTCAATAATTTGTGCACCTTCTGCACCTGCCTTTTGCGGCTTGGCCATAAGTCCACGCATACCAGCAAGCTGACGAATCTGATCTTTGGATCCACGAGCTCCAGAGTCAAGCATCATGTAAACAGCATTGAAACCTTGGTCTGCTTCTGTCATCTGCTTCATCAAGACATCACCAAGTTCATTGTTCACGTGAGTCCAAGCGTCAATTACCTGATTGTAACGTTCTGTATCGGTAATGAAACCCATATTGTAGTTATCGGTAATCTGACGTACTTCCTCATTACCACGCTCAACCAACTGCTTCTTTTCTTCAGGGATAATGATATCATCAAGGTTAAATGAGAGTCCGGCAAGATATGCCATACGATAACCAAGATTCTTTATTCCATCAAGGAATTCACATGCACGAGCAAAACCAACCTCTTTTATAACAGCGGAAATAATGTCACGCAAGCTCTTCTTTGAAATGATTTTATTTACATAGCCCACTTCATCGGGAATGATTCCATTCACAATGACACGTCCAACCGAAGTCTCTACTATATGATTGTAGAATTTTCCGTCTGCATCAACGTCTTTTACAACAACTTTTACCTGAGCGTGGAGATCACAACGGGCCTCGTTATGAGCGATAATAGCCTCTTCTGGACCATAGAATGTAAGTCCTTCACCTTTAGCCCCCGGACGTATCTTTGTAATATAGTAAAGACCAAGTACCATATCCTGTGAAGGCACTGTAATAGGAGCACCATTAGCTGGGTTAAGGATATTGTGGCTCTGAAGCATAAGTATTTGTGCTTCAAGAACTGCCTCGTTGCTAAGCGGAAGGTGAACAGCCATTTGGTCACCATCAAAGTCAGCATTGAATGCAGTACATGCCAACGGATGCAACTGAATAGCCTTACCTTCTATAAGCTTAGGCTGGAATGCCTGAATACCTAGACGGTGAAGCGTTGGAGCACGGTTTAGTAACACAGGATGACCCTTCATAACATTCTCCAAGATATCCCAAATAACCGGTTCGCGACGATCTACAATCTTCTTTGCACTCTTCACCGTCTTCACAATACCGCGTTCAATTAACTTACGGATTATGAATGGTTTGTATAGCTCAGCTGCCATAAGTTTTGGAAGGCCACATTCTCCCATCTTCAATTCTGGACCTACAACGATCACGGAACGTGCAGAATAGTCAACACGCTTACCAAGAAGATTCTGACGGAAACGGCCTGCCTTACCTTTCAGAGAGTCTGACAACGATTTAAGCGGACGATTAGACTCGCTCTTAACAGCGCTACTCTTTCTAGAATTGTCAAAGAGACTATCTACAGCCTCTTGCAACATACGTTTTTCGTTGCGAAGTATTACTTCAGGTGCCTTTATTTCTATAAGTCTCTTCAGACGATTATTACGAATAATAACACGACGATATAGATCATTGAGATCAGATGTAGCGAAACGACCGCCATCAAGTGGAACCAATGGACGCAATTCAGGAGGAGTAACAGGAACGATCTTCATAATCATCCACTCAGGCTTATTGAATTCGCGGCTGCCACGGAAAGCCTCTACCACCTGAAGACGTTTAAGGGCCTCTGTCTTACGTTGCTGCGAAGAATCGCTATTAGCACGGTCACGCAGTTCATATGAAAGAGAGTCTAGGTCAATGTTAACCAAAAGATCATATATTGCCTCGGCACCCATCTTTGCAATAAACTTATTAGGGTCGCTATCATCAAGATATTCATTGCCTTCAGGCAGGTGATCCATAATGTCCAAATATTCATCCTCGGAAAGAAGATCCATCTTGTGCGAACCGTTCTGCTCTTCGCCCTCTGCAGTCTGACGACCTTCCATTACACCTGGCTGAATTACTATATATTTCTCATAGTAAACTACAGCATCGAGTTTCTTGGTTGGCAAACCGAGCAAATAGCCTATCTTGTTAGGCAAAGAACGAAAATACCATATATGCGCTACGGGAACAACAAGTTCAATGTGACCTGTACGCTCACGACGAACTTTCTTTTCTGTAACTTCTACACCACAACGGTCGCACACTATACCTTTATACCTTATGCGCTTATATTTACCACAGGCACATTCAAAATCCTTCGTCGGACCGAAAATGCGCTCGCAGAACAGACCATCGCGTTCAGGTTTATAAGTACGGTAATTTATGGTTTCCGGCTTGGTAACCTCACCGCACGAGTTCTCTAGGATTTCCTCCGGCGATGCAAGGCCGATTGTTATCTTCGTGAAATTACTCTTTATCTTAGTTTCTTTCTTGAAAGCCATAATTTTTATTTATATTTTATTGTAAAGAGTTGACTATTAGTCGAGTTTGATACTTAGTCCCAAACCGCGCAATTCATGTAGCAACACATTGAGCGACTCCGGTATACCTGGAGTTGGCATTGGTTCACCCTTAACGATTGCCTCATATGCCTTTGAACGGCCCACGACATCGTCTGACTTAACTGTCAGTATCTCTTGAAGTACATGGCTCGCGCCGAAAGCCTCCAACGCCCAGACCTCCATCTCACCAAAACGCTGACCACCGAACTGTGCCTTACCACCAAGTGGCTGCTGAGTTATAAGCGAGTACGGACCAATGGAACGAGCATGCATCTTATCCTCAACCATATGACCAAGTTTCAAGAAATATGTTATACCCACTGTTGCCGGTTGGTCGAACATTTCTCCAGTCTCACCATCATACAAGTGCATAGAGCCGAGGTTCGGAAGTCCTGCCTTGTCTGTCCACTCCTTAAGGTCATCAAGTTTTGCACCATCAAAAATAGGTGTTGCAAACTTAACCCCAAGACGTTTTCCTGCGGCGCCAAGAATTGCTTCGAATATCTGACCGAGGTTCATACGAGATGGCACACCCAACGGGTTTAGAACCAAGTCAACTGGACGTCCATCTGGCAAGAACGGCATGTCTTCTTGACGTACAATTTTTGATACAATACCCTTGTTTCCATGACGTCCAGCAAGCTTATCACCAACACCAATTTTACGTTTCTTGGCTATGTAAACCTTAGCCATCTGCAAAATTCCAGAAGGTAGCTCATCTCCTATCGTTATGGCGAACTTACGACGTTTGTTTTCTGCATCAAGTAGCTTGGCCTTCTTCAGGAAGTTTGTTATCAGTTTTGAAATCAAGCCATTGGTGTGAGTATCTTCAGTCCAATTATTTGACTGAATTTCTTCATAATTGATGTTCTTCAATTGTGTTGCAGTGAACTTACTTCCCTTAGTTATTATTTCTGCACGCGAATAATCCTTTACACCTTGACAAACTTTATCCTCTGTAAGAGTAAGAAGCTTATCAACAAGAATATCCTTCAAATCATCAATCTTTGCATCAAACTCTTCGTCAATCTTTGCAAGTATAGCCTTGTCCTTCTGTTTGGAAGCACGAGTCTTTATTGCACGTGAGAACAATTTTTTGTCAATAACAATTCCGCTAAGAGATGGATTTGCCTTCAATGAAGAATCTTTAACATCACCAGCCTTGTCTCCAAAAATAGCACGAAGCAATTTTTCTTCTGGAGAAGGATCACTCTCTCCCTTAGGAGAAATCTTACCGATAAGAATATCACCTGGCTCAACGCGAGCACCGACACGTATAATACCATTATCATCAAGGTCCTTCGTCGCTTCTTCGCTAACATTAGGTATGTCATTTGTAAATTCTTCTGTACCTCGTTTCGTCTCACGTACGTCAAGGGAGAACTCATCCACATGAACAGAAGTCAAAACATCATCGCGCACAATACGTTCATTTAGGACGATGGCATCCTCATAATTATATCCCTTCCAAGGCATGTAAGCAACAACGAGGTTACGACCAAGAGCCAATTCACCATCTTCAGTTGCATAACCCTCTGTTAAGATATCTCCCTTCTTAACGCGCTGTCCCTTATTGCAAATAGGACGAAGATCTATCGTCATATTTTGGTTAGTACGACGGAATTTGGGAATACGATATTCCTTAAGAGCCGGTTCAAAACTAACAAACTCCTCATCTTCAGTTCTATCATAAAGAATACGTATGGTTGTTGCATCTACATATTCAATAACGCCCTCGCCTTCTGCCGTAATCATTGTACGTGAATCCACGCAAACCTGACGTTCTATACCTGTACCTACAATAGGAGCCTCGTTATGAAGCAATGGAACTGCCTGACGCATCATGTTCGATCCCATGAGCGCACGATGGGCATCATCATGCTCTAAGAAAGGAATAAGGCCTGCGGCAATAGAGGCAATCTGCTGAGGAGAAACGTCCATAAGGTCAACATCAGCAGGAGGAACGACTGGGAAATCTGCATCCTGACGGCATTTTACAAATTCACGAATGAAGGTGCCATCATCGTTCAATGGAGCATTGCCCTGACCTATTACGTGGTCTTCCTCATCTTCTGCCGTAAGATAAACCACATCCTCATTTTTAAGATCCACTACTCCATTCTCAACTTTACGATATGGTGTTTCAATAAATCCGAGCTCGTTTATCTTTGCATAAACACAGAGAGAAGAAATAAGACCAATGTTTGGACCTTCAGGACTCTCAATAGGACACAAACGACCATAGTGGGTATAGTGAACGTCACGAACTTCAAAACCAGCACGCTCTCTTGAAAGTCCACCAGGACCAAGAGCCGACAAACGACGTTTGTGGGTTACCTCTGCAAGCGGATTGGTTTGATCCATGAACTGCGACAAAGGATTCGTTCCAAAGAAAGAATTGATGACACTTGAAATGGTCTTGGTATTTATAAGATCTGTCGGCTTGAATACTTCATTGTCACGTACATTCATTCGCTCACGTATTGTACGGCTCATACGGGCGAGACCAATTGAAAATTGATTACTCAACTGCTCTCCTACAGTACGTACACGACGGTTACTCAAGTGGTCTATATCATCAACCGTTGCATTGGAATTTACCAATTGTATGAGATATTTTATTATCTCAATTATATCTTCTTTGGTCAGGATACGAACATCCTCGTCTGTATCTAGACCTAACTTTTTGTTTATGCGATAACGTCCGACCTTTCCCAAGTCATAACGTTTATCTGAAAAGAACAAGTTCTGGATAACTTCTTTTGCACTAGCATCATCAGCAGGATCGGCATTACGCAACTGATGATAAATATACAAAACAGCCTCTTTCTCAGAATTACTCGGGTCTTTCTGTAGAGTATTAAATATAATGGAATATTTGTTTGCAGCTTCAGCATCTTTATGAAGAAGAATTGTGGAAGCTCCACTATCAATGATTTCGTCAATTTTCTCCTTAGTAATGACGGTCTCACGATCCATTATAATTTCGTTACGCTCAATAGAAATAACTTCACCAGTATCTTGATCTACAAAATCTTCTGTCCAACTTTTGAGAACACGTGCAGCAAGAGTTCTGCCAACAGCATCTTTTAGATTTTTCTTATTGACTCGAACTTCTTCGGCAAGGTCAAAGATTTGAAGGATTTCTTTATCTGACTCAAATCCAATAGCACGCAAAAGAGTTGTAACTGGCAACTTTTTCTTACGATCGATGTATGCATACATCACATTATTAATGTCTGTAGCAAACTCAATCCAAGAACCTTTGAACGGAATTATACGGGCGGAATACAATGCTGTTCCGTTAGCATGAATGCCCTGTCCAAAGAAAACGCCAGGTGAACGATGTAACTGCGAAACGACAACACGCTCAGCTCCGTTGATAACAAAAGTACCATTACTGGTCATGTATGGAATGGTTCCAAGGAAGACATCCTCTATTACAGTACCAAAATCCTCGTGCTCAGGATCAGTACAGTAAAGTTTCATCTTAGCCTTCAAGGGTACACTATAAGTAAGACCACGCTCCAAGCATTCATCAATAGAATAACGAGGGGGGTCTATATAGTAATCCAAGAACTCAAGAACGAAATTATTTCTTGTATCGGTTATAGGGAAATTCTCTGAGAACACCTTATAAAGACCGTCGTTCTCACGTTCCTCAGGCGGTGTGTCCAACTGTAGGAAGTCTCTGAAAGACTTTAACTGCACATCTAGAAAATCCGGATAAGGCATCGGATTTTTAATGCTGGCAAAGTTTACTCTATTATCAATGATTTTAGAAGCCATTACAGATTTTTGTTACCATTTAAATATGTCCGCCCAAAATTAACATTCATCAATTGAAACAATGTTATTCTGCTGAGGCGGTAGACAGCAGAAAGATATAAAGACACAAAAAGGTTAAGACTCTCCGATTGGAAGAATCTTAACCTCATAATATTTTAGAGTTTCAATTACTTGAGCTCAACCTTAGCACCAGCTTCTTCAATAGCCTTCTTCAGGTTTTCAGCCTCGTCCTTAGACAGACCTTCTTTCAGTGTAGAAGGAGCGCCGTCTACAAGATCCTTAGCCTCTTTAAGACCAAGACCACAAGCTTCCTTTACAGCCTTAACTACCTGAAGCTTTGCACCACCTACCTCAGCAAGTACAACATCAAAAGATGTCTTCTCCTCAACTTCAGCAGCAGCACCAGCAGCCGGGCCAGCAGCAACAGCAACAGCTGCAGCAGCAGGCTCAATTCCATACTCGTCCTTAA